>JAEULH010000035.1 GCA_016793925.1 Rhodospirillales bacterium
GCCTCCTCGCCCTGGGCAGCGAGCAGAAGGTCCGCGACGCCGGCAGGATGCGCTCCGAGGGGCGCGATTACCTCGTGCGCGACGGCGACATCATGCTGTTCCGCTTCAACGTCTGAGCTCGCCGAAGCGCACGTCGCGCCGCCCTTGCGCCTTGTCTCCCTCTCCCGCTGGCGGGAGAGGGTCGGGGTGAGGGCGCTGCCGAGAGGCGCGTGGCGATCCAGTGCCCGGAAGCGTGGATTGCTTCGTCGGCTGCGCCTCCTCGCAATGACGATCTATGAGCAAAATCAACGAGTAATCGTCAACGCGAGCGCCGCGAGGCGCGTGGCGATCCAGTGCCCGGAGGCATGGATTGCTTCGTCGGCTGTGCCGCCTCGCAATGACGATCTATGAGCAAAATCAACGAGTAATCGTCATCGCGAGCGCCGAGAGGCGCGTGGCGATCCGGCGGCTTTGTCGCACGAGACGACGATGCTAAGCTGCCCCTGAAGGGGGAGGCATGGGCGCAGACGGCATCGCGGAATGGGTCCGGGGGCAACTGCTCGACCTGCTGCCGGGCTCGCTGGACCCATACCTCGCGCAGATCCCGGACTGGCTTCTGATCGTCGCCGCGCCGACGATGGCGGTCGTGCTGCTCCTCCTTGCGCTGAAATGGGGCCATGGCCTTTGGGACGCCGGGCACCGGGCGATCGACTTCATCCTGGGCAAGCGCAAGTCGGAACCGGCAACGGCGGAAGGCCAGGCGGCGCTCCAGCGGCAACTGGACAAGTTTGAGGAGCGGGTTCTTGCCGAGCTGCGCAAGGGCCAGGGCGCGCGCCTGGACGCGGACGCGGAGGCCGCGCGCGAGGGCGCGGTGGCGAGCCTTGTCACCGAGGACAGCGAACCGGCCCGGGAAGCGGTGCGCGATTTCACCGCCGGCGACCTGCGCGAGGGCTTCGCCGTTCTCGAGGCCCAGGCCCGGGGGGAACAGGCGCAGGCGGCTGGGACGTGGCGCCGGCTCGGCGCGCTGGCAAACGGGGTCGACACGACGCGGGCGCTGGCCGCCTACGAGCAGGCCTTCCGCCTGGAGCCCACCGATTTCTCGACCTGCGTGTTCCTCGCCCGGCTGCGCGCCGAAGCCGGCGATCTGCGTGGCGCCCACGACGCCGCCCGCGCCGCCGCGGCCGCGGCCGCGACCGAGCGCGAGCGTGCCGTGGCAGGCATCGAGCTCGGCGATGTTCTGGTTGAGAGCGGGGACCTGGCCGGGGCGAAGGCCGCTTTCGAGGAGAGCCTGGCGGTGATGGAGCGTCTTGCCGCCGACAACCCCGGCAGCGCCGAAGCCCGGCGCGACGTCTCGGTGAGCCTCAGCAAGCTCGGCTATGTTCTGGTTCAGGGCGGGGATCTGGCCGGGGCGAAGGCCGCTTACGAGGAGAGCCTGGCGGTGATGGAGCGTCTTGCCGCCGACAACCCCGGCAGCGCCGAAGCCCGGCGCGACGTCTCGGTGAGCCTCAGCAAGCTCGGCTATGTACTGGTTCAGGGCGGGGATCTGGCCGGGGCGAAGGCCGCTTACGAGGAGAGCCTGGCGCTGAGGAAGCGTCTTGCCGCCGACAACCCCGGCAGCGCCGAAGCCCGGCGCGACGTCTCGGTGAGCCTCAACAGGCTCGGCGATGTCCTGGTTAAAGGCGGGGGCCTGGCCGGGGCGAAGGACGCTTACGAGGAGAGCCTGGCGGTGGCAAAGCGTCTCGCCGCCGACAACCCCGGCAGCGCGCAGGCCCGGCGCGACGTCTCGGTGAGCCTCAGCAAGCTCGGCGATGTTCTGGTCCAGGGCGGGGATCTGGCCGCGGCGAAGGATGCTTACGAGGAAAGCCTGGCGCTGAGGAAGCGTCTCGCCGCCGACAACCCCGGCAGCGCCGAAGCCCGACGCGATCTCTCGGTGAGTCTCAACAAGCTCGGCGATGTTCTGGTTGAGGGCGGGGACCTGGCCGGGGCGAAGGCCGCCTACGAGGAGAGCCTGGCGGTGGCAAAGCGTCTCGCCGCCGACAACCCCGGCAGCGCCGAAGCCCGGCGCGACGTCTCGGTGAGCCTGGAGAAGCTCGGCGACGTTCTGGTTGAGAGCGGGGATCTGGCAGGGGCGAAGGACGCTTACGAGGAGAGCCTGGCGCTGGCAAGGCGTCTTGCCGCCGACAACCCCGGCAGCGCCGAAGCCCGGCGCGACGTCTCGGTGAGCCTGGAGAAGCTCGGCGACGTTCTGGTTGAGAGCGGGGATCTGGCAGGGGCGAAGGACGCTTACGAGGAGAGACAGCCGCAGGCAATCCGGAATGCCCCCGACAACCCCGGCCGCGCCGAAGCCCGGCGCGACGTCTCGGTGAGCCTGGAGAAGCTCGGAGACGTTCTTGTTGAGAGCGTCGCTCTGTCAGGGGCGTTGGACTCTTACGAGGAGAGCCTGGCGCTGGCAAAGCGTCTTGCCGCAGACAACACCGGGAGCGCCGAAGGGCGCCGAGACGTCTGGGTGAGCCTCATCAGGCTTGGCGATGTTCTGGTTGATTGCGGGGATCTGGCCGGGGCGAAGGCCGCCTACGAGGAGAGCCTGGCGGTGGCAAAGCGTCTTGCCGCCGACAACCCCGGCAGCGCCGAAGCCCGGCGCGACGTCTCGATAAGCCTCATCGGGCTCGGCGATGTTCTGGTTAAAGGCGGGGACCTGGCCGGGGCGAAGGCCGCCTACGAAGAGAGCCTGGCGGTGGCAAAGCGTCTCGCCGCCGACAACCCCGGCAGCGCGCAAGCCCGGCGCGACGTCTCGGTGAGCCTCAACAGGCTCGGCGATGTCCTGGTTAAAGGCGGGGACCTGGCCGGGGCGAAGGCGCGCTACGGGGAGGACCTGGCGCTGAGGAAGCGTCTCGCCGCCGACAACCCCGGCAGCGCCGACGCCCGGCGCGACGTCTCGGTGAGCCTCATCAAGCTCGGCGATGTCCTGGTTAAAGGCGGGGATCTGGCCGGGACGAAGGCCGCTTACGAGGAGAGCCTGGCGCGGGCAAAGCGTCTCGCCGCCGACAACCCCGGCAGCGCCGAAGCCCGGCGCGACGTCATCGCCTCGCTCTGGAGGCTGGCCGGGATCGAGGGGTCGGGCGTGACCTGGGCCGCGGTTGCGGAGCGGCTGGAGGCGATGCAGACCGAAGGCACGCTGTTTCCCGCCGACGAACGCTTTCTCGATCTTGCGCGCGAACGCAGCAAACAGACGGCGCAGTAGGCCTTCCACCCTCACCCTCCCGCTGGCGCGTGGCGATTGCGCTCGGAGGCGTGGATTGCTTCGTCGGCTAAGCCGCCTCGCAATGACGACATGTGCGGATAATCAATAAGGTAGCGTCATCGCGAGCGCCGAAAGGCGCGTGGCGATCCAGTGCTCGAATGTGTCGGGGTCGTCCCCCTCACCCTCCGGCTGCGCGGGCCCCTCCCTCTCCCGCTGGCGGGAGAGGGAGGAGGTGAGGGCGTTGGCTCGGCGGCTACGCCGCCTCGCAATGGCGACGACGCGGACAGGTTGCCGGCTGGACCGCAGCGCCGGCAGGGGCTAGAGTCGGGCCATGGATCTTGGCCTCGAGACCGCGGACGCGCGGATTCGTGAAGACGATGTCGAGGGCGCGGTCGCCGACGCACTGATCCGCCGCGGCCGGCTGGACCAGGCGTCGCTGGATCGGGCGATCCGGTTGCGCCGCGAGCGCGGCGGGCGGGCGGAGCATCTCCATATCCTCCTCACCCAACTCGGGCTCGTCGCCGAAGCCGACGTCGCCGAGGCGCTCGCCGAGGTTCTCGACCTGCCGCTGATCGCCGCCGGCGATTTTCCCGAAGAGCCCGCGCTCAACGGCGCGCTCAGCGCCCGCTTCCTCAAGGAGGCCCGGGTCATCCCGGTCAGCGAGACGGCGACGGACCTGCTCCTCGCCATGGCCAACCCGCTCGACGCCTTCGCCTTCAAGGCGGTCGAGATCGCCGCGGGCAAGCCGGCCCGGGTCGGCGTCGCCTTGCCGGCGGATATCGAGCGCGCCTTCGAGCGCCTCTACGGCAGCGGCGGCACCGCCATCAGCCAGATCGTCGACGGCTTCGGCGAGGCCGAAATCTCCGAACGCGACGAGGACGCCGAGCGGCTGAAGGATCAGGCGAGCGAGGCGCCGGTCATCCGTCTGGTCAACCTGCTGGTCACCCGCGCGGTCGAGGCGCGGGCCTCGGACATTCACATCGAGCCCTACGAGAACACCTTGCGCGTGCGCTACCGCATCGACGGCGTTCTCCACGAGGTCGAGACGCCGCCGGTCAAGCTGCGTTCGGCCATCGTCTCGCGGGTCAAGATCATGGCCAAGCTCAACATCGCCGAGCGCCGCCTGCCCCAGGACGGCCGGGTCAAGCTGGCGATCCGTGGCAAGGAGGTCGACTTCCGCGTCTCGACCCTGCCGACGATGCACGGCGAAAGCGTCGTTCTGCGCATCCTCGACAAGGGCAGCGCCAAGTTCGAGTTCTCCGTGCTCGGCTTTGAAGAGGACACGCTGGCGACCTACCTCGACGTCCTCGAACGGCCGAACGGCATCCTGCTCGTCACCGGCCCCACCGGCAGCGGCAAGACGACGACGCTGTATACCTCGCTGCTGCGGTTGAACACGCCCGAGAAGAAGATTCTGACGGTCGAGGACCCCATCGAGTACCAGCTCGACGGCGTCAACCAGATTCAGGTCAAGCCGAAGATCGGCCTCACCTTCGCCAACGTCCTGCGCTCGATCCTGCGCCAGGATCCGGACATCATCATGATCGGCGAGATCCGCGACCTGGAGACGGCGCAGATCGCCGCCCAGTCGGCGCTGACCGGCCACCTCGTGCTCTCGACCCTGCACACGAATTCGGCGGCGGGAACCGTCACCCGCCTGCTCGACATGGGCCTCGAGGACTACCTTCTCGCCTCGACGGTCAACGGCATCACCGCCCAGCGCCTTGTTCGCCGCCTGTGCCCGCATTGCCGGACCTCGGCCCCGGCGCCGGCGGAACTCGTCGCCGACCTGCGGCTCGAGCGCTACGCGGCGCCGGGCGACCCGATACTGGTCTACCGCCCCGTCGGCTGCGAGCTCTGCAACGGCACCGGCTACCATGGCCGCTCCGCGATCGCCGAGATGCTGGTCCTCACCGAGGACATTCGTCGTCTGACCCTGCGCAAGGCCGATTCGCGGGACATCCAGCGCCAGGCCGTCGAAGCCGGGATGCGGACCCTCTACGATGACGGGATGCGCAAGGCGCTTTCCGGCCTGACCTCGATCGAGGAGGTCGTGCGGGTCACCCGAGAAACCTGACCCGGATGACGCTGTATCGCTACAAGGCGGTCACCGATCCCGGCGACATCCTCGAAGGGGATATGGAGGCGCCGAACCGCGCGGCAGTCATCGATCAACTTCGCGCCCAGGGCTACCTGCCGATCCGCGCCGAGGAAGCCGCCGCGGGCGGGGCGCTCGCCTTCCTCAGGCGCGACATCGGCCGTCGCAAGGTCCTCTCGCACCGCGACAAGACCATGATCATCCGCGAGGCGGCGACCCTGTTGCGCGCGGGCCTGCCTGTCGACCAGACCCTCGACGTGCTGGTGAAGTTCGCCGAAAAGCCGGCGGTGCGCGATGTCCTCAAGCGGGTCGTGGACAAGGTCCGCGGCGGGACCTCGCTTGCCGATGCGATGGCCGCTCAGGGGGACACCTTCGACCGGTTCTCGATCGGCATGGTTCGCGCCGGCGAGGCCGGCGGCGCGCTCGATTTGGCACTGACACGCACCGCCGACTTCATGGAGCGCTCGCAGAAGGCCCGACAGAGTTTCAAGTCGGCGCTTCTCTATCCGGCCATCCTGCTGCTTTCGGCCGTCATCTCGATCGCGATCATGGTCACGGTCGTGATCCCCAACTTCCAGCAGATCTTCACCGACGCCGGCTTCGATCTGCCCCTGCCGACGCGGATTGTCATGGCCACCGGGACCGCCGCGCAGCGCTTCTGGTGGCTGCCGCTGGCGCTCATTGCCGGAGCGGCGGCGGTCGTTGCGGCGCGTCGGCGCACCAGCGAGGGCCGCGTGGATCTGGCGCGGCGGCTGCTTCGCGTGCCGTTCCTCGGCGATCTCCTGACCAAGGCCGAGGTCGCCCGCTTCGGCTTTACCTTGGGCATGCTGCTCGCCAACGGGGTGCCCCTGGTCGCCGCGCTCGCGGTGGCGCGCGAAGCGCTCGACAACGCCGCCATCGCGGCGGCGGTCAGCGAGGTCGAGAAACAGGTCAAGGAAGGCAAGTCCTTCGCGGTGCCGCTGGCCGAAAGCGGGATGTTCCCGACGTTGGCCACGCATCTGGTGCGCATCGGCGAGGAAAGCGGCAAGCTCGAAGACATGCTCTTTCGCGTTGCCGACATCTATGACGGGGAAGTGCAGCGCGCAACTCAGAGGCTGCTGACGCTGCTGGTGCCGGTTCTCACCTTCGTCATGGCGGTGTTGATCGGGGGAATTATTATTTCGATACTGATGCCTATGTTGAGCATCAGTCAACTGGCGTTCTGAGACAGGAAGACGCAATGAGGTTTCGAGACGCGACAACAAAAATATTGGCGAGAATGGGGCAGGGGCGACGAAAGCCCGCGGGCGTCAGGCCTGGCCGCGAGGCCGGCTTCACCCTGCTCGAGGTGCTCGTCGTTCTCGTCATTCTGGGGCTTATCGCCGCGGTCATCGCCGGGCCGCAGGTGTTCAAGATCCTCGGCACGGCCAAGAGCGAAACGGCGAAGATGCAGATCGAGCGGATCGGCGGCGCGCTCGATCTCTACCGCCTGGAGATCGGACGCTACCCGACCGATCAGGAGGGCATTGCCGCCCTGGTCGAGCCGCCGGCCGGCGTGCCCAGATGGAACGGGCCGTACCTGAAGAAGAAGGATTCGGTCGTCGATCCATGGGGGCACGTCTACGTCTATCGGATGCCGGGCGAACACGGCGAATACGACCTCTACACCCTGGGATCCGACAACACCGAGGGCGGGGAGGGCGAGGCTGCGGACGTGACCAACTGGTGACGGCGGACCGACCGAGCGGGTTTACGCTTTTCGAGGTCCTGCTCGTAATCGCGATCATGGGCGTCATCGCCGCGGTGGTGGCGCCGATGGTGTTCAGAGGCTTCTCGGGCACGAAAAGCCGGGCGGCGGCGCTTGAGATCGCCGCGGCCTTGCGCCAGGCGCGCGGTGCCGCCGTTGCGGAAAACGCCGATGTCGCGGTCGTCTTCGACATCGGCCGCAAGGCCTACGCCGTCGATCGGGCGAAACCGAGGGTTCTCGCCGGCGATCTTCATCTCGCCTTTTATGGCGCGCAAGGTGAGCAGGTCGCGGCGGACAGGGGCGGCATTCGCTTCTTCGCCGATGGGAGCGCCACCGGCGGACAGGTTTCCGTGGGCGACGGGAAGACGCGGTACAATGTGGATGTGGATTGGCTTACCGGACGCATCACGGTCGCTGCGACGCCTCCGTAGGCGCCGCGCCGGCGCAAATGGCGGCTTCACCCTGCTCGAGGTGCTCGTCGCCTTCACCGTGCTGGCGCTGTTGATGACCGTGCTGCTGCGTATCTTTTCAGACGGCTTTCGCGGCATGACGGCCGCCGAAGTCCATGCCGCGGCGACCCTGCACGCGCAGACGGCGCTGGCCAGCGTCGGTACCGAGATCCCGCTCGACGAGGGCGAGTGGAACGGCGTCTACGACGACGGCTTCCGCTGGCGGGTTGCGATCCAGCCTTACGGCGAACCGGCGTTGATCGTCCCGCCGCGCACGTTCATCGTCTACCGGGTGGTCGCCGCCGTCGAGGGTCGACATTCGGGCGGCGTCACCCTGACGAGCCTGCGCCTCGCCGGCGCCGGCCTGGTGCAACCGGATGAGGGCGCGGATGTCGCGCAATAGCGCCGGCTTCACCCTGCTCGAGCTGCTCGTCGCCCTGAGCGTGCTGGGCGTGCTGATGGTCCTGATGTTCGGCGGCCTGCGGTTCGGGGCCCGGGTCTGGGAGAGCGGCGACGCCAGCTTGCGGGCGCTGGCCGAGGTCCAGACCACGGCCGGGTTCATCCGCCGCGAGATCTCGCAGGCGATGCCAGCGAATGCGCCGCCTCAGGACGGGGATCAGGAGACCACCGCCGCGGCGGCGCCCTTTCGCGGCACGCCGGATGCCGTGCGCCTGATCGGCCCGCCGCCGTCGCAGCTCCTGCCCGGCGGCCTCTACGAGACGGTGATCGGCCTCGAAGACGCCGTCAGTTCGAAGGGCAGTGGCGGCCGCCGGCTGATTGTCTGGTGGCGGCCTTTGCCCCGAGGCTTCGGCAACGCCGACGCCGGACGGGCGCGGCCGGTGCCGATGGACGCCGACGCGCGGACGCGGCAGGTCGTTCTGCTCGACGGCGTCGCCGATCTCCAGCTCAGTTACTTCGGTCAGGACGACGTCAATGAACCGCCACAATGGCATGATCGGTGGGAGACCATGCTGTCGCCGCCGAGCCTGGTGTCGGTGCGGATCGCCTTCATGCCCGGCGACAGGCGCGCCTGGCCGCAGCTCATGGTCGCGCCCGTCGCGACACCCTCGGATTGATGTGAGACACTGACGCCATGGCCGCTGCGCGTGCGACCGCCCTGAACAGCCTGCTTGCCGAGCGCATCGGCGCGCCGCTGCGCGCGCTGCTGGGTTGGTGGCTGGGCGAGTTGCGGGCCATGGTGCCGGCGCCCCTGCTCCGGCTCTTTCGGGCCCGCACGGACCTCGTCCTGTTCGACGTGGGCGAGCACGCGGTCCTTTTGCGCCGCGTCCGCGCGCAAGGTGAGGTCGACATCGGCCGCATCGATCTCGACCACACCGATGCAGCAGGTCGTCGGGCCCAGTTCGAGGCGCTCGCCGGCCAGCTCGGCGGCGCCAAGAAGCAGGTGATCGTTCGCTTGCCGCCGGACAGGGTGCTTCGCAAGGTGCTGGATCTGCCCGCTGCGGCGCGGGAGAACCTGGGCGAGATCCTGACCTTCGAGATGGATCGGACGACGCCGTTCGCGCCCGAAGAGGTCTATTTCACGTACCGGATCGTCGATATCGCGCGGCAGACGAAGCGCCTGAGCGTGGAGCTGTTGATCCTGCCGAGAATGAGCGCCGACCCGGCGCTTGAGATGGTCAGGTCATGGGGGCTGCATGTCGACCGGCTGGAGGTGCAGACCAGGGGCGCACGAGCCGGAGCGGAGCCCGGCGCCGTCGTCGACTTCCTGCCGGCGGCGAGGGATGCGCGGTCGCTGCCGCGGCGACGGCCGCTGACGGCGCTGCTGGCCGTCGCGGCGCTCGCGCTGCTTGTCACGGCCCTGTATCTGCCCTTGCACGGTCAGGCTCAGGTCATCGAGACCCTGCGCGCGGACGTTGCCAGCGCCAGGCAGAAGGCCGACGCCGCCCGGCGACAACGGGAGGCGCGCGAACAGGCGATCAGCCAAAGCAACTTTATCATTCAGCGCAAGTTGCGCCGCCCGGCGTTCGTCGACATCCTCGACGAGTTGACGACACTGCTGCCCGACAAGACCTGGCTGATCCGCGTTCGCTACTACGGGGACGAGCTTCAGGCCTTCGGCAACTCTCCCACAGCCTCTGCGCTCGTCGGCCTCCTCGAGGACTCGCCGATGTTCACCAACACCCAGTTCCGCGCGCCGGTGACGCGCGATCCGCGCCTCGGCGTCGAGCGCTTCCACATCGGCACCCGCGTCGCCGACCGGGGGGAGCCATGAACGCCCGGATCTCCCCGCGCCTGAGCCGCCTGCTGGCGTTGGCCGTCCTCGTCTTCCTCCTCGTCGTGCCGTACATGGCGATCGTTCGGCCGTACCTCGACGCGCTGGACGCCAACCGCGACGCGATCGGCGAGCAGGCGGCGCTCCGCGATCGCTATGTCGGGCTCGCCGCTGGCGACGCGGCGAGCGACACGGAGGCGGCCGATGCCGGCGACGAGCCGAGCGACGAGGGCGGCGGCGAGAGCGCCTATCTCGAGGGCGCCAGTGAGGCGCTGGTTGCGGCCGACCTGCAAAACCGGGTCAAAACCGTGGTTCAGGACAATGGCGGCGTTCTCAACAGCACGCAGATCCTGGAAACGACGTCCGAATCCGGCTTCCGCCGGCTCGCCGTGCGGGTGCGGATGAGCGCGAGCATGGACGCCCTTTACAAGGTCCTTTACGAGCTTGAGACGCAGCGGCCGTTCCTGTTCACCGACAACATCGACATCAATGCGCGATCGGTGCGCATGCCCGATCGCAAGCGGGAATCGGTCGAACTCATCGTTTCGTTCGACCTGTTCGGCTTCATGCGCGCGGCCGGGTCATGATCCGGGTGCTCCGCCAACTCACGAGCCTGCCGGGTCTGCTCGCTCTGGCGACGGTCGGGCTTGGCGTCACTGTCGCGGTGCAATTCAACGACCCGCCCGAGGTTCCGGCGCCCGCCGCCGATGTCGAAGCGGCCGCTCCGGACGACGGTACCGGACAGAGCGAGGCCCAGCCGTTCGACCCGCGGCCGCTTGAGAGTTACGCCGGCATCGAGGCGCGGCCGCTGTTCATGCCGTCGCGCCGACCGCCGCCGCCCGAGGCGAGCGCGGCCGGCGGCGGGAGCGGCCATGACACCCTCATGCTCGCCGGCGTCATCCTGACGAACAGCAAGCGGCTGGCAATGATCGAGACCAAACGCACGTCGGGCGTGGTTGTCGTGCGCGAGGGCCAGGTCGTGGAAGGCTGGAACGTCGACGAGATCGGTCCCGACCGGGTCGTCATCAGCCAGAACGACGAGGTGTTCGAACTGCTGCTCGACGACAAGCTGAAGGCGCCCCGCAAGGAGGTTCGCCGCACGCCGCGCACCCAACCTGAGCCGCGGCCCCAGCCCCAGCCGCAACAGCAGCCGCGGGCTCAGCCGGCCCCGTCCGCGCCTGCGGACGAAGGGCTGCCTCAGGACCGAGAGGGCGCGCCGGCGGAGGAGCCGGAGGATGCCGGTGCGGGCGGCTAAGCCAACATACCGGCGCAAACTCGCCGTTGCCCTCATGCTTGGCGCGGCGTGCTTGAACGGCGGCGCTGCGTCGCCGGCTTCGGCGGATCCCGCCAGGGCCGCTGCGGCCGGGCCCGAAACCGGGCAAGCGGCCGGCCGCGAGCCGGACCCGGGCGCGAGGTGCGAAGAGGCGGTGGCGCTGGCAGAGCGGGCCATGCGCATCCCCCGCGACCTGCTCGCAGCGATCGCGCGGGCCGAAAGCGGCCGGCCGGTGGCCGTCGATCGGGTTGCCGGACCCTGGCCGTGGACGGTGAACGCCGAGGGCCACGGCTTGTTCTTCGACACCAAGGCCGAAGCCATGGAAAAAGCCGACGCCCTGCTCACTGCCGGCGTTCGCAACATCGATGTCGGCTGCGTGCAGATCAATCTCGCCTCCCATCCGGATGCGTTCCTCGACCTCGAGGAGGCGTTCGACCCTCTCGCCAATGCGACCTACGGCGCCGCCTACCTCAAGGCGCTGTTCATGGAGACCGGCTCGTGGCCCGAGGCGGTCGGCCGCTATCACTCGCCGACGCGCAGCCGCAATTCGGCCTATCGCGACAAGGTTCTCGATCTGTGGAACCGCGGGCGCGGTCGCCCGGTCCTGATCACCGGCGACGAGCAGCAGGCGCGCCGGCATCCGGCGCTCGGCGCGGCAGCCGGGACGGCGCGGCTGCCTGCGGTCGGCGTCGGTGCGCCATCGCCGCCTGCGGGCATCGGTGCGGATGCCGTCGACGAGCTCAGGAGCCGGCTGGAGGCGCTGGCGCCGCGGTAGATCGCTCGGCGGCGGCGGCCGCATCGCCATCGTCGCCGCCCGCCGGGGTGGAGAGCGCGTTGCCGTCGGCGGCGAAGAGGTGACATGCGCCGACCGGGAACAGCGCCGTGACAGGCTGCCCGGGCTGCACATCCGGCGGCTCGCGGCTCGAGGCCGTCAGCGGGTGCGACTTGCCCTCGGCGTCCGCGGCCGTATTGAGGTAGACGTGGGTTTCGGCGCCGAGATGCTCGACGTGAGCGACGGTGGCGGCCAAAGCCGCGTCGCCGGAAGGGGCACCCTCACGCGCACCGAGGCGGATGCGCTCGGGTCTGAGCCCGACGCTGAGGTGCTCGCCCGCGCGGACGCCGGCCAGCGGCGACACACGGACCTCGCCGCCGCCCGCTATCGTCAGCAGCGTGACCTCACTGTCGCTTGCCGAGACCCGCGCCGGAAGGACGTTCATCGCCGGCGTGCCGATGAAGCCGGCGACGAACAGATTGCGCGGTCGGCGATAGAGCTCCAGGGGCGCGCCGACCTGCTCGATCCCGCCGTTGCGCATGACGACGATCGTCTGGGCCAGGGTCATCGCCTCGGTCTGGTCGTGGGTGACGTAGAGCATGGTCGCGCCGAGTTCGCGTTGCAGCCGGGCGATCTCCAGGCGCATGCCGACGCGCAGCGCCGCATCCAGGTTGGACAGCGGTTCGTCGAACAGGAACACCGCCGGCTCGCGAACCAGGGCGCGGCCCATGGCGACCCGCTGGCGCTGGCCGCCCGACAGCGCGCGTGGCTTGCGCTCGAGCAGGTGCTCGATCTGCAGCATCCGCGCCGCCTCGGTGATGCGGGCGCGGATGGCGGCCTTGTCGTGGCGCGCCAGCCTCAGCCCGAAGGCCATGTTGTCGTAGACGCTCATGTGCGGGTAGAGCGCATAGGACTGGAAGACCATGGCGATGCGGCGCGCCGCCGGCGGCAGACGGGTCACGTCGCGCCCGGCGATTTCGATGACGCCGCTCGTCGCCTCCTCCAGTCCGGCGACCAGGCGCAGCAGCGTCGACTTGCCGCAGCCCGACGGGCCGACGACAACGACCAGCGAGCCTTCGGCGATCTCAAGGTCGACGTCGCGCAGCACCTCGACCCCGCCGAAGCGCTTGGTGATCTTGCGAAGGCTGACCGCACCCATGCGCGCGGCTAGGAAAGCCGTATTCGCAAAGCCTTAACCGCGTCGCCGCCGGCAGTGCTCCCACCCGCGTCGGTATCGTCGAGGCCCTTGCGGTTCTTCCCTTCGGGAACGGACGTGGTTCGCATCGGCGGTTCTCCGGAAGCGGTCATGGAAACCAGGATAGCTCGTTGACCGCTTTCCTCAAAACACCCCGGTCGGCGTTGCCGAACCATGGCCCGATCGGCTTCGAGCAGGGGAGACTGAGTGATCCGCCGGACGCGGTTGCCGACGAGAGAGTTCTGTAAGCGATGGTCTGGCGCTTGCATGAAACGAGGCCTGCAACAGGGATCGGGCTCATGCGGAGATTGAGACAGACAAAGATCGTTGCGACCATAGGTCCCGCCAGCGGAACGGACGAGATGCTCGCGCACCTGTTCCAGGCCGGGGCGGACGTTTTCCGGTTCAATTTCAGCCATGGCACCCATGAGGAACACGCTGCGCAACTGAAGCGCGTCCGGGCCCTGGAGGAGCGCGTCGGCCGTCCGATCGGGGTGCTCGCCGACCTGCAGGGGCCAAAGCTGCGCGTCGGCCGCTTTGCGAACTCCAAGGTCAGCCTCGAAACCGGCAATGCGTTCCGCCTGGACCTGTCCGAAGAACCGGGCTGCGTCGATCGGGTCCAATTGCCTCATCCCGAAATCTTCGAAGCGCTTCGTCCCGGCGCCAAGTTGCTGCTGGACGATGGCCGCCTCTGCCTCGGCGTCACCGCCTGTGGTCCGGATTTCGCGGACACAAAGGTTGTCACGGGCGGTACGCTCTCGAACAACAAGGGCGTCAACCTCCCCGACGTCGTGCTCGACGTTTCGCCCCTCACGGAAAAGGATCGGCGTGACCTTCGCTTTGCGCTGGAAATCGGCATCAGCCTCATCGCCCTGTCTTTCGTTCAGCGCCCCGAGGACGTCGAGGAAGCCCTCGGCCTGATCGATGGGCGGGCACACCTGATCTCCAAGCTCGAAAAACCGTCGGCCATCGAGAAGCTCGAGGAAATCGTCGATTTGACCGACGGCGTTATGGTTGCCCGGGGCGACCTCGGTGTCGAACTCCCCCCGGAAATGGTGCCCGCCATCCAGAAGCGGATCATTCGCGCCTGCCGGCAGGCCGGCAAACCGGTGATCGTTGCCACGCAGATGCTGGACTCGATGATCACCGCGCCGACACCGACACGGGCCGAGACCTCGGACGTGGCCAACGCCGTCTACGAGGGCGCCGACGCCGTGATGCTGTCGGGCGAAACCGCCGTCGGGCAGCACCCCGTGGCGGCCGTGAGCATGATGGATCGGATCATCAAGCACAGCGAAAACGATCCAGCCTACCCGGATCTGTTGAACGCAGGTCAAGCCGTGCCGAGGCGAACGACGGCGGACACGATTACGGAATCGGCCAGTCGGGCGTCGGCCACGCTTCCGGCTGCCGCGATCGTCACGTTTACGATCTCAGGGGTGACCGCGCTCAGGGCATCGCGCCGGCGCCCGCTGGTTCCCATCCTCGTATTCACCCCAACCCTCTGGATCGCCCGCAACCTGTCAGGCGTGTGGGGCGTTCACACGATCCTGGCAGAGATGATGAACGACCACGTCGACATGGACGCGCTGGCGGTCAAGGTGGCCACGGAAGAGAACTTCGCGAAAAGCGGTGACCACCTTGTCATTACCGCGGGATTGCCCCTGCACATCCTGAGCCCCACCAATGTCATGCGACTTGTTCAAATCCAGCACGTCGAGACGGAACGCGTTGCGGAGGTGCCGGCGGACATACGGGTGTAGTTCCCCCGATGCCTTGACGTCCCCTCGGCGGCCTGATCTCGATCCTTTCGATCTCTTCGAGGGCAATCCCGTCCCCGGCCCTCACAGAGCTTCGTCGTCGCGGACTTGCATTCGGCGCGGCGTGACTTTGACGGTCGCGGGATGTGCCCGTCCCCCGATCATCGGGGACAGATAGGGGCTCCCGCCATAGGTCGCCCGGCAGGCATCATCGAACCCTCACATTCTGTATCCCGGTTTATTGTAGAGAAGGTCTGGGTTGTCCAGAATATCCGGCTGATAGACCTTTTGCTTCCAATCGTCCGGTTCGATCTCTTCCATGGCAACGGATACCGACTCTTCTCCGTATCCGAGAACGTGCATGACGCTTTTCGCGATTTCGTCGGAAAGCTGTCGCTTCTGTTTCTCGGTTTTTCCCGGCCAGAGTTTGACGATGACATGCGGCATCGCGGCCTCCTTTATTCGCCCAGGTATTCCGCGTCGCTGACCTTCTCCATCCAATCGACGATCTTGCCGTCCAGAGCTTCCTGAACGGCGATATGGGTCATCGCGGTTGTCGCCGTCGCGCCGTGCCAGTGCCGATGTCCCGGCGGACACCAGACCACGTCGCCCGCGCGGATTTCCTGCCTGGGTTCGTCTCCGCATTGCGTCCAGCCGCAGCCGGCGGTGACGTACAGCATCTGGCCAAGGGGGTGCGTGTGCCACGCGGTCCGCGCCCCCGGCTCGAAGGTGACGCTGGCGGCGCTGAACCTGGACGGCTCGGCAGGCTGGTGCAGGGGATCGATGCGCACGTTGCCGGTAAACCATTCCGCAGGGGCCTTGACGGAAGGCTCCGAGCCGTTTCGTTTAAGGATCATGGCGATCAACCTTTCACGATTCGAGCGAGGCCATATCGATGACGAAGCGGTATTTCACGTCGCCCTTGACGGTGCGGTCGTAGGCTTCGTTCACGTCCTTGATCGCGATCGTCTCGATGTCGCAGGTGATGTTGTGCTCGCCGCAGAAATCGAGCATCTCCTGCGTCTCCGGCACGCCGCCGATCAATGAGCCGGCCATCGAGCGCCGCCGAAAGATGAAGGGGATGCCGTTCACATTGGTCAGCGGTTCGACCGCTCCCACAACGACCATCGCGGCGTCGCGCTTCAGGAGCGCCATGTAGGGATCGACGTCGTGGCCGACGGGGATCGTGTTGAGCAGGAAGTCGAAGCTGTTCTGGGCCGCTTTCATGGCCGCGGCGTCCGTTGACAGCAGAACCTCATCGGCGCCGAGCTTTCTGGCGTCCTCGCCCTTGCTCGGCGAGGTGGTGATCATCACCACATGCGCGCCCATGGCATGGGCGAGCTTCACGCCCATGTGGCCGAGGCCGCCAAGGCCGATGACGCCGACCTTCTGTCCCGGCCCGACCTTCCAGTGGCGGAGGGGCGAATAGGTGGTGATCCCGGCACAGAGCAACGGTGCAGCGGCGGCAGGGTCGAGGTTGTCCGGGATGCGCAGGACGAAGCGCTCGTCGACCGTGATTTTGTCGGAATAGCCGCCAAAGGTCGTCTTGTGCGGCGTTCCGCCGATCTTGTCCTCGCCGCCATAGGTGCCGGTGAAGCCGTTCTCGCAATACTGCTCCAGCCCGTCTTCGCACGAGGCGCAGTGGCGGCAGCTATCGACCATGCAACCGACGCCGACCAGATCGCCCGCTTTGTAGGTGCTGACGTCCTTGCCGACGGCAGCCACGCGTCCGACGATTTCATGCCCTGGCGTGAACGGATACTGCGTTCCTCCCCATTCGTTGCGGGCGGAATGGATGTCCGAGTGGCAGATGCCGCAAAAAAGAATGTCGATCACGACATCCTGCGGTCGAGGCTCGCGGCGCTCGAACGTGAAAGGCGCAAGCTCGCTGGTTGGGGACTGGGTGGCGTAGCCATGAACGGCGATGGTCATTTTCTTCTCCGGGTGTTCAGGTTGAGACGATGCTGTTTTGAAGGGAGCGGGCGCACAGGAAGCTGCCGATGCCGGACAGGGCGATCACGGCGGCCATGGGCCATGGCGTGCCATCGGCAAAGACACCGACCAGGCCCGAGCCCAAAATCCCGCTGCCATACTGGATGGCGCCGACCAGGGCCGAGACCGCTCCGGCGCGATCGGGGAACCTTGCCAAAGCGCCCGCAATCGAGTTGGCGATGATAAAGCCGGCCGAACCGATAAATATGAACAGGGGAAGGACAAGCCCGACGAGGCCCCCCCAGCCCTGGCGCACGGCAACAGCCAGGAGAATACCCGCCAGGGCCGCGAGGGCGGTTCCTCGCGTGAGCAAGGTTGTGCTTTGGATCCTTGGTATGAGTTTCGCATTGGCGAAGTTTGCCGCCATGATACCGACGATGCCGACGGCGAACAGCACGCCGTAGTACTGCGGCGGAACGTGATAGTACGTAATGTAGGCGAACGGTGTCCCGGCGATGTAGGCAAACAAGCCGGCGTAGAAGAAGGCACCGGCGCCCGTGTAGGCGAGCAGGCGCCGGTTGGTGAGAAGATCAAGATAGTCGATCAGCACGCGGCCGAGGGGCTCTCGCCTCCGACGCGGGTGCGGGAGCGTCTCCGGCAAGGTCGCCAACGCGACGAGGGTCAGCGTGCCTATGCCGACAAGCAGCCAGAAAATGGCGCGCCAGCCGGCGATGGCAAGAACCTGGCCGCCGAGAAGCGGTCCCACGAGGGGAGCCGTGGCCATGATGGTCATGAGCGTGGACAGCATTTGCGCGGCACGTTCCTTCTCAAAAAGATCGCGCGTTATGGCGCGCGACAGAACGACCCCCGAGCAAGCGCCAACGGCCTGGACAACACGCCATCCGATCATCGACCAGACGCTGTTCGCGAGGACGCAACCCGCAGAGCCGATGATGAACAGAACGAGCCCGATGGCCACCGGCAGGCGGCGACCGTACCGGTCGCCGATTGGCCCCCAGAAGAGCTGGCCCACGCTGAAGCCGATCAGGTAGCCGGAAACCGTCCATTCGATCATCCCGGCGTCGGTCCTGAGCGACTCGCTGATAGCGGGCATGGCCGGCAAATACAGGTCGGTTGAGATCGAAGCAAACGCCATCAGCGTGCTGAGAATCGCAAGGACCTTCCAGCCATGATCGGTGGTGGTTGGATTCATGCGGATCTTGCTGCGGCCGGCTGCGGCGCTTCTGTCAAACGGCAATCCTTCCGTTCTAGCGTCCAACCAGTTTCAGCAGATGTTCCGGATACCGTGCTCCCTGCAGGGACATTTTCGAGACGGCGTCGTTGATGTCTTGAATCTCATCGGCCGTCAGATCGACAGTCACGGCGCCAATATTCTCTTCAAGACGATGCCGTTTCGTCGTGCCGGGGATCGGAACGATCCAGGGCTTCTGGGCCAGCAGCCAGGCCAGGGCAACCTGGGCGGCCGTCGCGCTCTTCCGCCCTGCGATCCGACCCAGGAGATCGACGACGACGAGGTTGGCCTTGCGGTTTTCTTCGGAAAATCGCGGCACGATGTTGCGAAAGTCGCCGCTCTCGAACTTCGTCGTTTCATCGATCTTGCCGGTGAGGAACCCTTTGCCGAGCGGGCTGAACGGGACGAAGCCGATGCCGAGTTCTTCAAGCGTCGGCAGGATTTCGGTCTCCGGTTCGCGCCAGAACAGAGAATATTCGCTTTGCAGGGCCGTTACCGGCTGGACGGCATGGGCGCGACGGATCGTCTGCGCCCCGGCTTCGGACAGGCCGAAGTGCCTGACCTTGCCTTCCGCGATCAGCTCCCTGACGGCTCCGGCAACATCTTCGATCGGCACGTCCGGATCGACCCGGTGCTGATAGAACAGATCAATCGCGTCGATCTTCAGCCGTTTGAGCGAAGCTTCGGCCACCTGCCTGATGCGCTCGGGACGGCTGTCGAGACCGGCCTGCTTGCCGTCCGAGATCTTGAAGCCGAACTTGGTGGCAATGACCACCTGTCCGCGGAACGGAGCGAGCGCCTCGCCGACAAGCTCCTCGTTCGTGAAGGGGCCGTACACTTCGGCGGTATCGAAGAAGGTAATGCCGTGCTCAACGGCAGCACGGATCAGATCAATGCCTGTCTGCGTATCGACGGGAGGACCATAGCCAAAACTCAGGCCCATGCAGCCCAGGCCAAGGGCCGAGACTTCAAGACTACTTTTTCCCAGCGTTCGCTTTTGCATGGCGCTTTCTTCCTCATCAGGCCGCATCACCTGGCTCCAGATTACCGTGGCGCTTTCTTAAGAAAAGTGGCATATTTCTTCATGCGTCATTAAGCATGGCTTCATAATGTATAACGATCAACTGAACGGCCTCCTCGCCCTGAAGACCGTCGCGGAGACGCGAAACTTTACCGCGGCGGCCAAGGCGCTCAGGGTTTCGCCGTCGGCCGTCAGCCAGACGATCAGGCAGCTTGAAGGCCGCCTGGGGGTCGCGTTGCTGTCCCGCACGACACGCAGCACCAGCCTGACGGAGGCGGGCGAGCTGTTCCTGAACCAGGTCGGCCCGGCTCTCGATCAGATCCTGGTCGCGGTTGAAAGCGCGGGTAGCTATGCCAAAAAGCCCTCAGGACTGCTCCGCATCAATCTGCCCCGGCAGGTTTACGTGTCGCATCTGGCCCCGCTGGTTGCGAGTTTCACCCGGGAGCACCCCGAGATCACGATCGAATTGTTTTTCGAGGATGGGCAGTCCGACGTTGTCGCAGAAGGCTTCGATGCCGGCATCCGGCTTTCCGACATTCTCGCCAGGGATGTCGTGGCCATTAAATTGCTCGGCCCCGTCCGCTTCGTTACGGCCGCCTCACCCGGATATCTCGACGCGATGGGGAGACCGGAGCACCCCCAGGCTCTTCTCTCGCACAATTGCATACGGCCTCGCCTGGGAGAGGGCATTTACGAAAGATGGGAGTTCGAGGACAACGGAACGGAATTGCAGGTGCAGGTGAAAGGCTCCCTCATCATCAACGACTCCCTGTTGATGGTGGAGGCCGCCGAGGACGGCGCCGGAATCGTGTATTCCTCCGAAGAGGCGGTCCGAGACAAGGTCCGCTCGGGCAAGCTGGAAATCGTGTTGGACGAATTCGCGTGCACAAGCGCGGGTTTTTACCTCTATTACCCCAAGCGCTCGCAGGTTCTGCCAAAACTGCGGGCATTCATCGACCACATCAAAGGTAAGAACAGAAGCGCGGCCGTGTAGCGTTCCTCGCTGCGGATCTTGCCGTCTCCGCGAAAACCGCACGGTCGCCGCGCGCTACCCCTTCACCGCGCCGGCGGTCAGCCCCGAGACGATCTTGCGCTGGAAGACCAGCACCAGCGCGATCATCGGCAGGGTGACCGTCACCGAAGCCGCCATCAACGGCCCCCACGGAACCTCGTACTGGCTGGCGCCGCTGATCAGCGCGATGGCGACCGGGACCGTGCGGGCGTTCGTCGTGAGGGTGAAGGTGAGCGCGAAGAGGAACTCGTTCCAGGCGACAAGGAAGGCGAGCAGGGTGGTACTGGCGATGGCCGGACCCATCAGCGGCAGGAAAATGCGGGTAATGATGATCAGCGGGCCGGCACCGTCGACGAGCGCCGCTTCCTCCAGTTCCTTCGGCAGGTCGCGCATGAAGGTGGTCAGCACCCAGGTGGTGAAGGGCAGCGTGAAGATCAGGTAGGAGACGATCAGGGCGGCGTGGGTGTCGTACAGGCCCAGCGCCGTGACCAGCTCGAACATGCCCGACAGCACCGCGACCTGCGGAAACATGGAGACGGCGAGGATGACCATCAGCAGCAGGCCGCGGCCGCGGAAGGCGACCCGACCCAGGGCGTAGGCCGCGCCGAGGGCGAGGACCAGCGACAGCGCGACCGTGCCGGCGCCGACGACGAGCGAATTGACGATGGTTCGGCCGAACGGCTGCTCGGCGAAGATGGCCGCGTAGTTGCGAAGGCTGGGCTCGGCCGGGATCGGGCTTGCGTCGAAGATCGCCGCGCCGGTCTTCAGCGACGAGATCACCGCCCAGGCGAACGGGAACAGCGCGAATACGACGATCGCACAAGCGAGGGCGTAGAGGCCGATGGCGGGGAGGATCCTGCTCATCGCGCAGCCTCCTCCGGGCGCAGCCGGGCGGCGCGGAGATAGGCGAGGGTGACCGCGCCGACGATCAGGAAGATCAGCACCGACGCCGCCGAGCCGTAGCCGACGTCGGCGAATTCGACCAGCTCGCGCCGGGCGAAGATGGACATGGTCGCGGTCTGCCGGCTGTTCGAGGTCATGATGTAGACCAGGTCGAAGATCCTGAGCGCGTCAAGGGTGCGGAAGATGATCGCGACCAGCAGCACCGGACGGATCAGCGGCAGGGTGATGCGGAAGAACACGCGCACCGGCGACACGCCGTCGAGGCGCGCCGCCTCGTAGACATCG
Source organism: Rhodospirillales bacterium (assembly GCA_016793925.1). GTDB lineage: Bacteria > Pseudomonadota > Alphaproteobacteria > Rhodospirillales > Defluviicoccaceae > JAEULH01. Next base: position 21,132 of record JAEULH010000035.1, read on the forward strand.
TTCGGCACCATCTGCAGTGCGGCGAGGACGAGCAGGGCCATGAACGGCGTCGTCTTCCACACGTCGGTGGCGATGATCGCCACCATCGCCAGATCGGCGTCGGCAAGCCAGGCGACCGGGGCGGAGATCAGCCCGACGCCGATCAGCGCCGCGTTCACCACGCCGTAGAGGTCGTTGTACATCCACGCCCACATCTTCCCCGAGACCACGAGCGGGATCGCCCACGGGACCAGGATCGCGGCGCGGACCAGGGTTCGACCGCGGAAGCGGGCGTTCATCACCAGGGCGAAGACGACGCCCAGCGCCGTTTCGATCGCGACCGAGCCCACGGCGAAGACCAGCGTGTTCCAGACCGCGTTCCACCACTCCGGATCGCCGATGAGCAGCCGGTAATTGTCCAGCCCGACGAAGCGGGCGAGCCCGGTCTGGCCCAGGCGGGCGTCGGTCAGGCTGAGCCAGACCGTCCGCGCCAGCGGCCACAGCCCGACGGCGGCCAAGGCGACCAGCGTCGGCGCCAGGAACAGCCACGCCGCCCGGGTCCGGCGACGGGCGAGCGACATCGCGCCGGACGGGTCGCCGGCGGAGCGGTGCACGGTCGCTTGCGCGGTCACTGTGCCCAGCCTTCGCCGCGGATCCGCGCGAGCCGCTCTTCGAGTTCGGCCAGCGCCGCGTTCGCGTCCTCGCGCCCCGAAAGGACATCGTGGACCGCGTTCCAGAACGCGCTGGAAACCCGGTTGTAGGCGATGCCGGTGACCCGCGACGGGCGCGCCAGCGCGTGGTCGAGCACAATCGCCAGCGTCGCGTAGTGGGGATTGGCGGCCAGCACCTCGGGATCGCTGTAGAGCGCCGGCCGGGTCGGATTGAAGCCGGCGGCGATCGCGCGCCTCTTCTGGACCTCGGCGCTGGTCAGGGCCCGGACCAGATCGGCGGCGATCTCGGGATGCTTCGAATAGGCGGACACCGCGAGCTGGGCGCCGCCGAGAACGCCGGTATGAGCCTCGCCGGGTGCTGCGGGCAGCTCGGCCAGACCGACCTTGCCGGCAATGGCGCTGCCGGGCGCGTTCGCCAGCGCCCAGACGTAGGGCCAATTGCGCATGAAGACCGCCTGGCCGGTCTGGAACACCCCGCGCGTCTCGTCCTCCATGTAGGTCAGCACGCCTTCGGGAGCGATGGTCCCGACCCAGCCGCGGGCGAGTTCGAGCGCCTGCGCCGCCTCGCGCCGGTGCAACCCCGTGCTGCCGTCATCCTCGACCAGCCGGCCGCCCCCCTGGGAGGCGATCCATTCCATGGCGTTGCAGGTCAGCCCCTCGTAGGCGCGCGCCTGGAAGACGAAGCCCCACAGCCGGGTATTGCCGCCGGCCCGCTCGCCGTCCTGGATCGCCTGCGCGGTTTCGCTCAGCTCGGTCCAGGTCTGCGGCACCGGCCGGTGGTATTTTTCGAGAAGGTCGCGGCGGTAGTAGAGCAGGCCGACGTCGACAAACCACGGCAGGGCGACCAGCCGACCGGCGACGGTGTTGTTGGCGATCACGACCGGGAGGTGCCCGGCCCGTTCCGCCGCCGGCACGTAGGGGGAGAGATCGACGAGGTGCCGGGCGAGGATGCCCGGCCAGACGACATCGATCTGCATCACGTCGATGGCGTCGGAGCGGGCGGCGAGGAGCTGCTGAAAAAGTGCGAGGCGCTGGTCGGAGTCGTTGGGCGTCGCGATGATCCGCACGCTGTTGCCGCTGCGCTCCGACCAGGCCTCGGCAGCCTCGCGACAGAGCGCCAGTTCCTGGCCGACGGCGCCGCAGGCGAGCGCGATTTCGACGGCGGCGGCCGGGCCCGCCCAAGCCACGCCGACGAGACAGAGCGCCGCGACGCACGCCGCGCCTTGCAACAACCTCATCCCGATTGTTTTGGCCGGCCCTGAGCATACGGGCATCGAAAGGCGGTCGGTCGATTGCTTCGTCGGCTTCGCCCTCCTCGCAATCACAAGTCCTATGTTGTATCGCATTTTGTGTACCGTCATCGCGAGCCCCGGGAGGGGCGTGGCGATCCCGTCTCCCTCTCCCTGAGGGCCCCGAGGGAGAGGGTCGGGGTGAGGGTGCGCTTGGCTCTCTTCCCCGTCATCGACTTCGTTTGCCGGTCGCGTTTGGCTGGCCCTGAGCTTACGGGCAAGGAAAGGCGGTCGGTCGATTAGACGCCCAAACAAGTTAAGTCTCTTGTGCATGAACGAAAGCCATTTGCTGTGTCGATATGCATCGTCTCTGTCGACATGCCGGTCGTTGTATATGAAATCGTTGCGGCCAGTGTTGTAAGGCGGGTCGCTGTAGATGACGTCCACCTTTCCGGCATGAGTGTCGTTGAGCACCGATAGAGCGTGGTCGTTGTCTCCCTCGATGATCAGGTTCGTCGGCTCACCCGGGGCATCTTCGATGGCGCGTTTGGAAATGGCAGGACAGTGTTCTTCGCAAGACAATCTCGCGTGCCGGCCGCGCGGACCCGGCAAGGCAGAGTGCTTGCGGCCGCGGTACCCTGGCCGTAGCGCCCGGGCAACTTCTGAAGCACCGTGCCCCGCAAAGTGGCGTTTGCCGCAAGGCAGAAGGCGGCCGTCACGGCAGGGTGCGATCGACTCCAATTGACCGCGCGTCAGGCATTGTCGCGTTGTCGGCGGCTCTCCCGGGCGGCGGCGAATGCCTCGCGAAGGTAGGTCGTCTGTTCGCTGATGGCGGAAACGGCGGCGGCGGCATCCCCGGCTTCGATCGCCCGGAGAAGCTTTCGATGTTGCTCGACGATCGCCTCTCGGTCGCGGAACCGGTACACGACCATGTTCTCGATCGGCTGCAGCGCCTCGATCACTGCGAACATGACAAACTGAATCACCGGGTTATGGGTCGAGTCGACGAGGGCGCGGTGGAAACGCACGTCCGAGCCACAGAACTCTTCGTCGCCGATGCTGGCACTCGCCTGGACCTCGATTTCCGCCGCCATGATCGCGAGTTCCGGGTCCGCGCGCCGTTCCGCGGCGAGCCGCGCGCAAACAACCTCCAGCTCGTACCGCGCCTCGAGAACGTTGGACAGATCGAACTCGCCAAGCCCGACGAGGAGAGCCAGCGAAGTGCCGATCATTGACCCGACTTCCTCGCGGTCGGGGCGATTGACGAAGTTGCCGCCCGCCGGTCCGCGTCGGGAGCGGATCAGGTTCTGAGCGGCGAGACGCTTCAGCGCTTCGCGGATTGTCGGACGCGAAACCTCAAATCGCCGGGCAAGTTCCTCCTCGGTCGGCAGTCTTTCATCCGCCTTCAGGCTGCCGTCGGCAATTGCGCGACGAATACTCTCCGCAATCTGCTTGGCGAGACTGTCCGTCACGAGCGGGGCATACTTAAGCGCCATTTTTATCCTGTCCGCGTTGGTTTCAAATGACTGGGGGCGGTTGAACCGATGTTCAACCCCGCAGATCGATCGCTGGCAGGGGAACCACCCACCCCTCGGCGATCCTGACACTGATAGCCGAATCCCGCGTCGTGAGCGAGAGGAATTCAAATATTCTTATATTAACCAATTTGTTTGACAAATAGATCAATATCGCGTTTGCTTATCGTGAGGAACAAATCAGCGCTCCTAAAAGCGCGACAAAACAAGAACAATTTGGTGGAGGACCAGGAATGCGAACAGCCGTGCTTGGGCTTTGTGTTGTAATCGGGCTGGCGGCCTCAGGTGTTGAGGCCGCAACTTTCAAGTGCGATGATGACGTTCCGCAGCCCTCTTACACGGCTGAAGAACAAAAACTTGTCGATCAGTTCTGGAACGAAACGCTTTTATATTTGGACGCGTATGTCGATGTGCTCAGTAAGCCGACCGGGCGGTGCAAGGACTCAGCCGAGGCCACCATCCAGACATTCGACACCACGACGGGCAAGAAGCAGTCGCGCTGTATCCTCAAGTACCGCGATATGGAACTGATGACAAAACACGTGAAGGCGATCCTCGCCGAGCCGGATAAGGCCAAGGCCTGCTTCGATCCACAGAAAAATTACACCGAAATGCAGCTGTATACGCCGAACGCGAAACTTCAGTCGATGTCGGCGGTAAGTCGGTGGCTCGATCGGCCACTGCTGACCCAATACTTCACCAAGATCGGCGGCCCCATCGGCAAGGCCGGAGTCGAGTTGAACGAGAACTTTGTCGAAGTCACCTCCAAGACCGACACGCAGGCGCACTGGAAGCGCGACGTCAGCATCAACGGCTTGCCGAACCTGTGGGCGTCGGTTGGCTGGATCCCGTTCTACGCGGAGAATGAGAACGCACGAAATGACAGGTTTCGTGGCGGTTATCTCTACGCCGAGGTCATGGGGCCGTGGGGAAATCTCCGGATCGCCGAAATCGACGGAGAGAGGGTAGGCGCCGAGATCGGCATGACCGCGCAGTTGTTCAACTCATCCTATCCCTACCACTACCATCATCCCCAGGAGATCTACATCACGTTAACCAAGCCGCAGTGCATGGACCAGAACAAGGACATGGTCCTGCATTGGGACAGCGACGCATTTCATCAGGAACGTGTCGAGGGGGGATGGGCCGTCACCGTCGATGGCTCCGGCGACACCTGGAAGAAGTGGTTCAGAAACCAGGATCCGGAGAAGGAATGGCTGTCCTATTTCGAACGGAACGCCATTCATGCCTTCTATCTGAAGGCGGGTTGCAACGCCACCATTAAGAACTCTGGGTTGGTAACTGTCTGGGCTCGCTCAACCTCGCGCGACAACCAGCAATCAACCCGGCTGTGCCGGCCTGCCGACGGTGAGCCCCATGTCAACGATATGATGCCGTGGACCAAGTCAGTCTGCGATCTCAAGGACTGGACGCCTTAACCCACGGTTACTCGTTCCTCCTCGTCCTGCGGGCTTCGGTCGGCGCCGCCGGGGGCGGCCTCGGCTACCCGCAGGTCCATCCCGACAAATGCTTCAGACGGAAGATGACGACATGACATTCAGAGGCTGGAGACTCGACAAGACCGATGGTGTGTTCAACTGCGCGCTGACCGACCTCGACGAGGCCGAGATGATGGAGGGGGATGTCACCCTCGACGTCCAGTACTCGACCATCAATTACAAGGACGGGCTGGCGATGACCAACGCGGGCCCGGTGGTTCGGCGCTGGCCGATGGTGCCGGGGATCGATTTCGCCGGGACGGTCACCAGCAGCGAGCATCGTGACTTCAAGGCCGGTGACGCGGTCGTCCTCAACGGTTGGGGAGTCGGCGAAGTCCATTGGGGCGGTCTCGCCGAAAAGGCGCGTGTCCGTGGCGACTGGCTGGTGCCGCTGCCCAAGGCCTTCACGCCGGCGCAGGCGATGACCATTGGCACGGCCGGCTACACGGCGATGCTATGCGTCATGAAGCTTCAGGATCACGGGGTGGTGCCCCAGGACGGCGACGTGCTGGTGACCGGCGCCGCCGGTGGTGTCGGGAGCGTTGCCGTGGCCATCCTGGCGAGCCTCGGATACCGGGTACGGGCGGCGACCGGGCGTGAAAGCGACGCATCCTATCTCAAAGAACTGGGCGCCGCCGAGATTGTTCCACGCGCGGAACTGAGCGAGAAGGGCCGCCCACTGGGCAAGGAACGTTGGGCCGGTGCCGTCGATGCGGTCGGCAGTCACACGCTTGCCAACGTTCTGGCGCAGACCAAATACGGCGGCACCGTTGCAGCATGCGGCCTGGCTCAGGGCGCCGATCTGCCGTCGACGGTCATGCCGTTCATCCTGCGCGGCGTCACATTGGCCGGCGTCGATTCGGTCATGTGTCCGAAACCGGTTCGCCTGAAGGCATGGCAACGGCTTGGCGAATGCCTGCCGTTGTCCAAGCTCGAAGCGATCACCTCGACGGTCGGGCTCGCCGAAGCCAGGAGGGTCGCCGAGGACATCATGGCCGGAAAGGTTCGAGGCCGTGTCGTCGTTGAAATCAGCGGCAACGCAGACGCCAGCGTCAGTTAGCCTGAATCGGACTCCGATTTTGGAACCTGTGGCCTGATTGGCGCGCGGTCGCTGCCGCCAAGCCGGCGGGTCGGCTTTCCGTCGCCGCCCACGTCGGTTTCGCCGCCAGACCAGGTGGAAGAACAGGCCGTCTGCGACCGTCCCTCGGTGGATCTGGGTATGGGGTATGAGGCTCCGTGGCTCAGGCGGCGGCCTGCTCGCGGTCGGGCGGGGCCATGAACTCCGGGCCGACCGGATCGCTGACCTCCTCGGCTACGATCCTGTCGATCTCGGCCAGGCTCTCGTCGTCGAGACTCCAGCCCATCGCGCCCTCGATCGGGGCGAGCTGCCCCGGCTTGCGCGCGCCCCACAGCGCGACCGACACCCCCGGCTGATCGAGTACCCAACGCAGCGCCAGATGGATGACGCTCTTGCCGAAGCGCTCCCGCGCCAGCGCATCGAGACGCGCGACCGCGGCCAGGTACTGGGCGAAGCGGGACGACTGGAACTTCGGGTCGACCCCGCGCAGATCCCCCTTCGCGAAGGTCGTGTCGGCGCTCATTCGCCCCGACAGAAGGCCGCGACAGATGGCGCCGTAGGTGAGTGTGGAGACGCCGTTGTCCTGGCAGTAGGGCAGGACGTCCGCCTCGACGCCGCGTTCGAAGAGGTTGTAAGGCGGCTGGGCTGCGTGTAACGGCGACAGTTCGCGCAGCGCGTCCATCTGCGTCGGCGAAAAGTTGCTGACGCCGATCGCGCCGATCTTGCCGCTCTTGAGCAGCCTGTGCATCGCTTCCGCGGTCTCCTTGCACGGGGTCAGCGGGTCCGGCCAGTGGACGAAGTAGATGTCGATCCGGTCGGTGCGCAGGCGCCTCAGCGAGTCCTCGACCTCGCGCTCGATGCGCGCCCGGCTCGCGTTGCGGATCGGCTGTTCCTCCCGCCAGTCGAGCCCGACCTTGGTCGAAAGCACCACCCGGTCGCGCAGTCCGGCGTCGGCGAGGGTGCGTCCCACCACCTCCTCGGAGCGGCCGAAGCCATAGACCGGCGCGGTGTCGATCAGGGTCACGCCCTTGTCGATCGCCTCGAGAATGGTGCGGCGCGACTCCTCGTCATTCGATCCGCCCCACATCCAGCCGCCGAGCGCCCATGTGCCGAGGCCGATCCGCGAGGGCTGACGATCGAGCCCCGAGATGGCGATGGTTTCCATGAACGCGGCCTCCATATTTGCGACGGAATCGGCAGCCTCCCGACCGGCGGGTCCTCCCTGCGCACACGCGAGTGCGGCGCCGGAAAATCCCCGTCCGGGGTGCGACCGGCGGGCAGCGACCCTCTTTATCGCATCGCCCCGCGGGTCGACTTGCTCCAAAGCAAGCCGGTGGCGAAGGTGCGCGCGGAGTCAGCAGATGCGGGGAAGCGGATCGTCTTCCAACTCCTCGAGCAGCCGCTCGCCGCCGAGCTCGGTCTCGACCACCACCTCGGCGACGCCGGCCAGCATCTCGCCGATCACCGCCGCGTCGCCACACCCGGCCTCGTCGCGCATGGCCGCCAGCGCGGCGTCGGCGTCTTCGGCGGCGACGACAGCCACGACCCGCCCCTCGCTGGCGAGATAGAGCGGGTCGTAGCCCAGCATCTCGCAGACGGCGGCGACGGGATCGTGCACCGGGATCGCGGCCGCCTGAAGCCGCACGCCGAGGCCGGCCATTCGGCTGATCTCGTGAGCGACGGTGGCGAGCCCGCCCCGGGTCGGGTCGCGCATGAAGCGGAGGCCGGGCACCCGCGCCAGCGATCGGGTGACGGGCAGAACGCTGGCGCAGTCGGAGCTGAGATTGCCGCGCAGCCCAAACTGCTCGCGGGCGAGCAGGACGGCCGTGCCGTGGTCGCCGACCGGACCGCTGACGAGCAGGCGATCGCCGGCGCGGATGCGGGCGATGCCGAGATCGAGCGCCGGATCGCAGACGCCGATTCCGGTCGTCGCCAGGTAGACGCCGCCGCCTTCGCCGCGGCGAACGATCTTGGTGTCGCCGGCGACGATCCTGACGGAGGATTCGGCCGCTGCCGCCGCCATCGACGCAATCAGCCGATCGAGAAGCGCGAACGGCAGGCCCTCCTCGATAAAGCAGCTCAGCGTCAGATAGAGCGGCTGGGCCCCGGAGACGGCAAGATCGTTGACGGTGCCGTTGACCGCGAGGCTGCCGATGTCGCCGCCGGGGAATTCCAGCGGCTCGACGGTGAAGCCGTCGGTGGTGACCATGAGCCGGTCAGAGGCCGCCAGCGGCGGCAACGCCGCGGCATCGACCGTCGTGTCGAGCAAGGGATTGGCGAGATGGCGGCGGAAGAGCCCCTCGATCAATTCGCGCATCAGCCGGCCGCCGTTGCCGTGGGCGAGGGTGACGCGGTCCGCATCGAGCGTTGCGCCGGAGCTGGTTGCGGATCCGCTCACGACGGGTCGGCGCCGGCGGCTTCGACGATCTGGCCGAAGCTGAGGCCGGCGTCGTTCGCCGGCACCGCTTCCGCCAACAACACGCGGAAACCGTCTGCTTCGAGCCCGCGCAGCGCAGCCTGCGTGAGCAGCCGGTTCTGGAAGCAGCCGCCGGTGAGGCCGACGATGGCGACGCCGTGCTGTTCGCGCACGCGCCGGGCCTGATCGACCAGCGCCGCGGCGAGGCTGGCGTGAAAGATCGAACCGCGCTCGCCCTGGCCGAGGGCGTCGTCGAGAAGGACGCACAGCAGCGGCGCCCAGTCGCTGCGCCAGACGCCGTCGCAGCCCAGGTCAAGCGGCAGGTTGACCGGCGGCGCACCGTCGCGGCTCACCGCCTCCAGCCACATCGGCCCCTGGCCCTCGAAGCTCGCCGTCTCCGCGACGCCGGTGAGAGCCGCGGCCGCGTCGAACAGCCGACCGACGGCGCTCGTCTCCGGCGCATTCAGCCGCCGCCGCCAGGCGTGCCGGAGATCGTCGCAGGCCAACGCACCGCCGCGCGGCCACTCTGCGCCCGTCTGCCAGCACAGGGCGAGCGCACTGCGCCAGGGTTCGCGGCCCGCCGCCTCGCCGCCCGGCAGCGCGAACGGGCGAAACGAGGCGACCCGTTGCCATGCGCCCGGCCGGCCCAGCAGCGCCTCGCCGCCCCACAGCGTTCCGTCGACGCCGTAGCCGACGCCGTCCCAGGCGAAGACCAGCATCGGCGTGCGGATCCCATGCTCGCCGGCCAGCGCCGAAGCGTGGGCGTGGTGGTGGAAGACCGTCGTCAGCGGCAGGCCGCAGCGCCGCGCCCAGCGCGCGCCCGCGTAGCCGCGATGGGCGTCGGCGACGACCCGCTCCGCCGCCACACCGTAAAGCCCCTGCAGATCGGCGATGACCTGGCGGAAGACGGCGAGCCCGCGCGGCGAGGCGAGATCGCCGATATGTGGCGAAACCACCGCGCGCTCGTTCCATCCGAGCGCGACGGTCACCTTCTGCTGGCCGCCGACGGCGAGCAGTGGCCGAGCGAGCCGGACCGGCAGGCGCATGTTCAAGGGCGCCGAGCCGCGGCCCAGCCGCAGCGGCCGCGCGCGACCGGCAATGGCGCGACAGACGGGATCGTCGGCCGGGCGACGGATCGGCCGGTCGTGGTGGAGAAAGGCGTCGGCGATCCGGCCCAGCCGTGCCTCCGCCTCGTCCGGGTCGGTCAGCACCGGCTCGCCGCTGATGTTGCCGGATGTGGCGACCAGCGGTCCGCCGAAGTCGCCGAGCAGAAGGTGGTGCAGGGGGCTGTAGGCGAGCATCACCCCGATCTCGGACAGGCCCGGGGCGACGCCCGCCGCGAGCGGCGCATTCCTGCGCTTGGCGGCGAGGACGATGGGACGGATCGGGTCGACGAGCATCCCGCTTTCGACAGGACCGAGGCGGACGATCCGGCGGGCGGCGTCGAGGCGATCGCGCCCCTCCTCGCCGACCATGACCGCGAGCGGCTTGTGCGGGCGATGCTTCGACGCCCGCAGACGCGCGACGGCGCCTTCGTTTGCGGCGTCGCACATCAGGTGGTAGCCGCCGATCCCCTTGACCGCGACCGTGAGGCCGGCGCGCAGGCTCGCGACACACGCCGCCAGGGCCTCTTCGCCCGCCGCTTCGCATTCTGCCGAGGCGGGCGACCCGGGCCGCAACCCGGGCGCGGCCATCCTCCGACGAAACGACAGCCGCGGACCGCAGCTCGGGCACGCCAGCGGCTGGGCGTGATGACGGCGGTCGGCCGGGTTGTCGTACTCGCGTTGGCAGTCGGGGCAAAGGGCGAAGCCGGCCATTGCCGTGTTCGGTCGGTCGTAGGGCAGCCGCTCGATGAGGGTGTAGCGTGGACCGCACTGCGTGCAGTTGATGAACGGATAGCGGTAGCGCCGCTGCGCCGGATCGCGCAACTCGTCGAGACAGTCGTCGCAGGCGAAGTGGTCGGGAGGGACGACGGCTTCGCGTGCCTCGCCGTCGATGCTGGGGAGGATGACGAAGCCGCGCCCGGCCGTGCCGCCGACCAGCGCCGCGATCGGCCGGCTCGCCGCCAGCGTCGGGCGGGCGAGCGGCGGCGCCTCGGCGATTAGCGCGGCCGCGAAACGGGCAACGGCGTCGGGATCGCCCTCAACGACGACGGCAACGGCGCCGGCACGGTTACGGACCCACCCTGACAGTCCGTGGGCCACGGCAAGCCGGTAAACAAAAGGGCGGAAACCGACGCCCTGGACTCGTCCTCCGATTTCGTATTCCCGGGCGACGGGGGAACCCGGTTTGAGCGCATTGTCGCGACGAGCCGCTTCCGGCCGGAAGCGACCGGGACGCACACTCACTTGCACGCCGGTTCCAGGCGTCGGTCCCGCTCCCGGTCGCGGCGAGCGCCGGCGGACCACCAGATGCGGCAGGCGCCCTCGTCGGAGACCATGCACGGGCCGACCGGCTGGCGCGGCAGGCAGGCCGTCCCGTAGAGCGGGCAGCCGGTCGGGTAGATCCGGCCCAGCACCACCTCGGCGCAGGCGCAGCCGGGCGGCATCTCGCCGACGCGTCGGCGGCCGGCTTCGACCTCCTCGGCGAAGACCGGGCGCGCATCGTGGGCGGCGTACTCGGGGCGGAGTTTGTAGCCGGAGCACGGGATGACGCCGATGCCACGCCAGGGGGCGTCGACGATGCTCATCGCGGCGGCAAGATGGCGTTGCGCCGTCGGGTTGCCCTCGTTCCGGACCGCGCCGGCGTAGCAATTGTCGAGGACAGGGCGGTTCTCGGCGATTTGACGGAGCGTGGAATAGATGGCGGCGAGGAGGCTGTCGGCGCTGAAGCCGGCGACGGCGCAGGGCATTGCGTGGTCGCGGACGACGAAGGCCCATTCCAGCGGGCCCATGACGGTCGAGACATGACCCGGCGCGACGAGGGCGTCGAAGCCGGGACGGCCGGACGCCAGCAGCATGGCGACGGCCGGCCAGGTCCGTCGCCCGGAGAGCAGGAGCAGCAGGTTGTCCGGCAGCCGCTCGCGCATCATCGCCGCGACCGGCGCCATCGTCGTCTCGAAGCCGACGGCGAAAAAGACGACCGTCCGCGCCGGATCGGCGTCGGCAATCGCGACCGCCTCCAGCGGCGAAGCGATCGGGCGAACGTCGGCCCCGGCGGCCTTCGCTGCCTCGAGGGTGCGGATCTCGCCCTTGGCGACGTTGGCCGGCACCCGCAGCATGTCGCCGAAGGTGACCAGGGTGACGTCGTGATCAAGCGCGATCCGGATCGCGGCGTAGACGTCTTCTTCGGGACAGACGCACACCGGGCAGCCCGGACCGGGGATCAATTCGACCCCATCGGGCATCAGAGAGCGCAGGCCTCCCTGCGCGATCGAGCGTTCGTGGCCGCCGCAGACGTTCATGATCCTTACCGGCCGCGACAGGGGCAGCCGGCGGATCCGCATCAGCCACTGCCGCGCCGCCGAGGCGGCGCCGGCGCCGGCTGGCGCGGACCCCGGGTCGCTCATGGCCGGTCCGCTCCGGCGTGCCGGGCGGCTGGCCGATGGGCGTGGCCGAGGCCTTCGCGACCGCCATGAACGTGCCCATGGGCGGCGGCATCTACCGGGCGCGACGCCAGAGCCTCGCGGTTCTGCGCGACCCGCGCCACAAGCCAGTCGATCCAGCCCTGCAGACCGGTTCCGTCGCGCGCCGAGGTGGGGAAGACCGGCGCCTCGTTCGCCAGCGCGCGCACCGCCGCCTCGGCCCGCTGCGTGCTGAAATCGTCGAGGTAGGGAAGCAGGTCGGCCTTGCTGATCAGAACCAGGTCGACGGTGCGGAACAGCACCGGGTACTTGGCCGGCTTGTCGTCGCCCTCGGTGGTCGCGAGGAGTGCTACGGCATGATGATGGCCGAGGTCGAAGCCGGCGGGGCAGACGAGGTTGCCGACGTTTTCGATGAACAGAAGGTCAAGCGCGGCGAGATCGAGGTCGTCGAGCGCATCGTGGATCATCGTCGCGTCGAGATGGCAGGCGCCGCCGGTGGTGATCTGCACCGCCGGGACGCCGCGCGCGCGGATCCGCCTCGCGTCGTTGTCGGTCTCGAGGTCGCCCTCGATGACGGCGAGCCTCGGTCCGCCGCCGGGTCGCTGCGCGAGCGCGCCGACGGTCGCTTCGAGCAACGCCGTCTTGCCGGCGCCGGGGGACGACATCAGGTTGACGACGAGAACCTCGGCTGCGTCGAAGTGGGCCCGGTTGTGCGCGGCGATGCGATCGTTGTCGGCAAGGATCGCCTGGCGGACGTCGATCGTGCGCGTCGGCCCTCCGGCTGCGGCGCCGTCCGCCGTTGCAGGATGGGGTGGCGCCGACACGGAAGCGGAGGCGCATCCGCAGCTTTGGCACATGTCGTCGTCCTTCCCTTCTCAGGCTTCGGCCGCAGCGCCTGGCGCGCGTGCGCCAGCCCCGGCTCCTTCGCCGTTCCTTCCGTCGGTGCCGCATTCCAGCTCGACGCTCATCAAGATGAGCTCGTCGCCGCTGATCAGCTCGGTACGCCAGTCGCCGCAATGGGCGCAGAGCAGCCGGTTCGCCGCCGCCGTCGAGACGCCGGCGCAGGTCCGGCAGCGAACGCGGATCGGCGGCGTTTCGAACCGCAGGGCGGCGCCTTGCGCAATCGTCCCGCAGCGCACGAGCGAGAACGCGCGCCTCAGCAGGCCGGGCTCGACCCCGGAGAGCGGGCCGATCCCGACGGTAATGGAGATCACCGCGTCGGCGCCGTTCCGGCCGGCCAGCCCGGCGACCTCGGCGAGCAGGCTGCGGCAGACGGCGAGCTCATGCACGACGTCACTCCGCTCCGAGCGCGCCCGGCGCGCCGGCGAACACTTCGTCCAGCAGCGCCCAGGTCGTGCCGGCGTCCTCGGCGGTGACCTTCTGGATGGCGTAGCCGACATGGACGAGCACGTGGTCGCCGATGGCGACCGGTTCGTCCTGGATAAGGAACAGGTTGACGTCCCGCTCGACGCCTTTGGCCGAGCATCGCGCGACATACCCGGTAACGCTGTCGACGCGCATCGGCACGGCAAGACACATTACTCTCCTCCCAAGGCGGCATTCGTTTTTATCGTTTTGCCGCCCGGTACCATACCAGACCCCGACGGGCGCGGCGAGCGCCGCATCATTCGCCCTCATTCGCCCGCAACCCTCACCCGCACCTCGATCCTCGCCCGAAGGGAGAGGAGGGCCCTGCGCCAGCTTGCCGGAAGGTGATGGCTCACATGATCGCTTCGTCCGGCCTGCCGAAGAGTACGCGACGGCCCTGGCGCCAGGCGCGGACCGAATAGGGCCTGTCGCCGCCGTACTCGACCGCGACGACGGCTTCGCGCACGAACACCGCGCCGCCGGCGCTTCGGCCTTCGCTGTGGATGGTGAAAACGCCGACCATCGACCGCGGCGCGAAGGATCCTTCGCGCAGGATCGAGAGCGGGCCGGGCGGCAGCGGCGGCCATTGCTCCTCGTCGCTGTCGGCCTCGGCCTCGTCCGGGTTGCGCCCCTGCGTGCGCGCGCTCGCCTCGCGCACCGCCGGCAGCGCCGCCTTCGCGTCCGGCTCCGACTGGTCGCTGTAGACCGTCAACACAGGCGCGATCTTCCGGTAGATCTCGCCGGTCATGCCGGTAACCTGTTGCAATTCTTCCAGGACGGCGAAGGCCTTGTCGCCGGCATTGCCGGTAAAGTCCGTCTCGTCGTCGCTGCCGTCGCCCCCGTCGACCGCATCGTTGGCGCCGCCCCCGCGATAGGCGACGATGGCGTCGGCCAGGGCGTCGGCATCCCGGCCGCCGACCCCGACGACGTCGAAAAGCGCGCGCAGGAGGTTGCGCGAGGCCAGGTTGAGGTCGATCTTGCCGCCCTCGTCGCTGATGGCGAAGCGGGCCGTGCCACCGCCGAATTGCCAGGCGTAGACGGTCTCGTCGGTTCGCAGCCCGCCCTCCTTGACCTGCACCACCAGGCCCGATGCGGCCCGCGCGACGGCGGCATCGGCGATGGCTTCGGCCTCGGCGGCTTCCGCCATGTTGCGGGCAAGGTTCACTTCGGCGCGGGTGCTGGTCCTGAAGCTCGCCGCAAGCGCGGCGAGGATGACCATCACCCAAAGCACCGCGATCAGGGCGATGCCGCTCTCGGCGATCCTCCTTCCCTCGGTCTTGGCCGAGGATCGCGGGCGCATCAGGTCTTCGCTGCGATCAGCGGGCGCGTTCCTCAAGTTCGATCACGCCATGGAGGCGCCGGCGAATCTCGTCGGTCATGCGCTGGGCCTCCTCCTCGTTGCCGACCACCCGCGGCCTGAGCAGGACCAGAAGCTCGGTGCGCGTTTTCCGGTTGGTCGTGGTGCCGAACAGGAAGCCGAGGACGGGGATGTCCTTGAGCAGGGGAATGCCGCTGTCGGTCTCCTCGTTCCGATCGCGGATCAGGCCGCCGATCGCGATCGCTTCGCCGTCCTGGACCGCGATCGTGCTTTCGACCCGGCGCTGCTGGAACGTCGGCGAGTCGAGGTCGGAGGAGGTCGTCCGCACCGCGTCCGAAACCTCCTGACCGAGCTCGAGCGTGACCAGGCCGCCCGTGTTGACCCGCGGCGTGACATCAAGGATGACGCCGGTGTTGCGGTATTCGATGGAGTTTACGACCGGCGCGCCGGCCGTGATCGTGCTGACGGCGCTCTGCGTCGAGACGGGAACCTCGTCACCGACCTGCAGCGCGGCGGTCTGGTTGTCGAGAACCAGCAGCAGCGGCGAGGAGACCACGCGCACATTGGTGACCGTCTCCAGGGCGTTGACGATCGCCCGGATATCGCCCGTCTTCAGCGCGTAGGAGAAGCCCGGGAAGACCGAGGCGACGGCTCCGGTCGCCAGCGAGCTCAGGGTGAAGCTGTTGTTCCCGGCCTTGAAGAACCATTCGACGCCGTACCGGAGCTCGTCGTCGAGGGAAACCTCGAGGATCGTCGCCTCGATCAGAACCTGCAGCGGGATGGTGTCGAGCTTTTTCAGGACCGCTTCGACTTCGCGGTAGTCGTTGGGCGTCGCGTAGATGACCAGGGCGTTCTTGACCGGATCGGCAATGATGCGGACCTGGTTCTCGGTCGGGGTCTCTTCTTCTCCCGTGGTCGACTGGCGCAACTGCGACGCGGTGGCCCGCGCCCGCGCCGCCAGCGTCTGCTGGCGGATCCGCGACGGCGTTCCGAACTGACGGTTCAGGCCGCCGGTGCTGCCAAGTCCGGTCGAACCGCCGAGCCCGGTGGTCGTGCTGCGTTGAGACAGCGAACCGCCGATGCCGCTGGTCGAGAGCCCGCCGCCGAAGCCCAACCGCGAGCGGCCGGTGGTGCCGAACCCGTACTCGTCGCCGATCGAGGTGGGGGTCATCCCGGGGGCGAGTTCGGCGCGCTGGGCGGCGCTGCCCGGGGAGAAAATGTCGCTCAGGACAAGCGCCAGATCCTCCGCCCGGCTGTTTTCGATGTAGTAGACGTAGAGCCGAGGGACCGCTTCCTCACCGACATCCAGCCGGCTGATCCAGGTTTTCGCGCGATCGAGGTAGGTGGCCTGCGAAGCGATCACCAGAACCGCATTCATCCGCTGGATGGGGACGAAGCGGACGACATTCGCGAGCGGGCCTTCCTCCTTGGTGCTGAACACCGTCTCCAGCTCGCCGACGATCGTTTCCGGCTCGCTCGATTGCAGCGGGAAGATGCCGAAGGATTTCCCGGCCATCCAGTCGACATCGAAGGTGTTGATCATGTCGACCATGTTGATCAGTTCGTTCTGGTTCCCGCCGAGGATGAGGATGTTTCGCGTCGTGTCGGCGCGCAGGACGGCGCCGGGCGGCGACACCGGCTCCAGCAGCTTCTGCATTTCCGCCGCGCCGACGAAGTGGAGGGGCACGACCATGACGCTGGTACCCGGTCTCTGACGGACGGCCTGGACCGAGCCGCGGAGACGCGCGCCGCTGCGGATGGCCGCATCGGCGGGCACGATGCGATAGAGGCCGTCGGATTCGACGATCGTCGCGCCGTTGAGATCGAGGATCGTCTCCAGCGTCGCAAGCAGCGAAGCCGCAGGCACCGGCTGGCCGGTCTGCAGCGTCACCGCGCCCTGGACGCGCGGATCGATGACGTAATTGTAGCCGAGCGTGTCGCCGAGAACGGCCTTGATCACCTCCTGCAAATCGGCGTTGACGAAGTTCAGCGTGATTTCGCCTTCCGGCGTCGACTGGCGCTGCACCCCGGCGCCGGTGGGCGGATTCGCCAGCGTATTGGTTCCGGGAAAGAGGCTTGGAGGTTTGCGCGGCTCGTTCGCCTTGTCCGGGAGCACAGGTCCCGAGCCGTACGCGCCCTCCCGGCGCACGGCGCCGGTCTCGGTCGGCGTCGGCGCGCCGAGCGTCTCCTGCGGGGGGACGGGCTTCGGCGAGGAGCAGGCGACGACGCCCAGCAGAAGGGCGCACACCACCGCCGTCCAGACGGCGGCCGTCCCACGACGACGACCCATCAAGAGGCCAGATCCAAACGTGCGAACCTTGTCTCGGACCGCAGCCGCCGACGCGGCGGAGCGGAACCGCTGCGACGTCCAGGGTACCGCGCTAGTCATTGCGCGCTGTATCGACAATCATCGCGCCAATATTGTGACGACCACAGCACGAACCTGCAACGAAGAGTAACCCCGTGCCAGATCGGACACCACCACGGGCTTGCAAGTAGGCCCGACTTTTGCGGCGGAGCGCGACCTTTCTGTCATAGACACGTCAAGTTGCCTGCGCGTAATGTGTGCGCCCGCTCACCCGAAACTCGCCCAGTCTCCAGCGTCGCAAGCCATGCCTCCAATCATCTTCAATGTGTCTCTTGCGGCTTGTCTTGCGGCGACGGTCATCGCGCCGGCCAGCGCGGATGTGGTTCTGTCCCCCCACCAGGCTGTCTACCGGATGGCATTGGCGCCGGGGAGTCATACCATCGATATTACCGCCGCTGAAGGCTTGATGGTCTATCGCGTCGCGCGCGAGTGCGGCGGCTGGACGGTCGAGAACCATACCGTCATCCGCTACCTGCAGGAGGATGGCGATACGGTGGAGGACAAATGGGCGTTCGTCAGCTGGGAGTCGGAGGACGGTCTGGGTTATCGCTTCCGGGTGATCCACAAGAACGGCGATGATGCAGGCCGGATCGAAGGGGTCGCGAGCCTCGATCGGGCCGGTGGCGGCGGCGTCGCCCACTACACCGCTCCGGAAGAGGTGGACGTCGAACTTCCCGAAGGCACGCTGTTCCCGACCGCGCATTTGCGCCGTCTGATCGAAGCGGCGCAGAACGGCGAAAAGAGGCTGACCCGGGTGGTCTTCGACGGAACGACGGAGGATAACCCCTATCTCGTCAACGTCATGATTGCTCCGGGGCAGCGCCAGGAGAAGCCGCTTGCGCAGGTTCTGGGCGCGCCGCCCTCCGCGTCCTTTTGGACGCGCGGCGCGTTCTACCCGTACTTTGCCAACAGCGAGACCCCCGACTTCGAGATGACCATTCAGTTGCGCGCCGACGGGATCGCCGAGCGGATGGAGCAGGATTTCGACGACCTGGGCCTGAGCGGAACCTTGCTCGGCGTTCAACTCCTGCCGTATCCGGACTGCTGAGCGCACCTTTCTCACCGGGCTCCACCTCAGACCTTGCGTCAGTTCGGCCACAGCCAGGCGGCGCCGCGCACGCCGCTGGAATCGCCGTGACGGTTGCGCCTCAGCGCCGTCGCCACGTGGTCGGAGAAGACCCAGCGGCGCCACAGGCGCGGCACGTCGTCGTAGAGCCGGGAGATGTTGGACAGGCCGCCGCCGAGGACGATGACGTCCGGATCGAGGACGTTGATCACCGACGCCAGCGCTCGCGCCAGCCGCTCGGCATAGCCGGCGAGGCCGGCTGTCGCGGCCGGGTCGCCGGCCTCCGCAAGGGCGGTGATGGCGGCCGCATCCGGATCGGCGGCGAGGACGCCTTCGGTCGCGACCGCCGTCGCGTCGCCCGACCCGCGCACCGCATCCGGCACTGCATGCCTTCCGGCGGCGCGCGCGTAGGCGCGGGCGAGGCCCACCCCCGAGAGATAGGTTTCGATGCATCCCCTCAGGCCGCAGTAGCATGGCTCGCCTGGCGGGTCTTCGTCCTGCGGCCAGGGCATCGGGTTGTGCCCCCATTCGCCGGCGATGGCGTTCGCGCCCGTCCAGGCTCGGCGTTCGATGGCGATGCCGCCGCCGACGCCGGTGCCCAGGATCACGCCGAAGACGACGCGACCGCCGGCGCCCGCGCCATCGACGGCTTCGGAGACGGCGAAGCAGTTGGCGTCGTTGGCCACGCGCACCGGTCGCGCGAGGCGTTCGCCAAGATCGCGGTCCAGCGGATGGCCGATGAGCCAGGTGGCGTTGGCGTTCTTGACGACGCCGGTCGTGGGCGATATGGCGCCGGGAATGCCGACGCCGACGGTCGCCGGCGGGTCTCCAGCGCGGCCTCCGACGCTCTCCAGCCGGGCAACCAGGCCGACGATCGCGTCAAGCGTCTTGCGGTAGTCGCCGCGCGGCGTCGGAACGCGCAGGCGGACGCCTTCGCCGCCGCGCTCGTCGATCACGATGCCTTCGATCTTGCTGCCGCCGAGATCGATGCCGATCCTCATCGCGGCCGCTCGGACCCTCTCGATCCCCTGGCCGGCGCTCAGGAAGACAGCATGACCGTGCCGGCGCCGAGGGCGTGCTCCCCGGCAGCCGCAACGGCGGCTGCGTGGCCCTGCTCGAACTCGGCGCAATAGAGTTGGTACAGCGTGGCTATGACCGCCGCGGCCTCAACGCCGGCGAGCGAGTAATAGATCGTCTGTGCCGCGCGCCGGGTCTGTACCAGGTTGTCGCGTCGCAGCCGAGCCAGATGCTGCGACAGCGCCGATTGGCTCAGACCGATCAGGCGCTCGAGTTCGCCCACCGAGCGCTCGCCCTTGGCGAGTTGGCAGAGCACCATGAGCCGGTGGGTGTTGCCCATGGCCTTTAGAAGCGCGCTGGCGCGAGCCGCGCTGGCGCGCATGGTTTCGAGATCGACCGTCTCCACCTGCGTCTCCCTTTGCGCCCCCCGGCGCCGATGCACCAAAGGCGAACAGGCCTCCCGTCTGCCTGCCGCCCGTGCCGGGCATGTCAGGCTCACCGGATGCCATCGCGGACGGATGGCGGTCCGAACCCGGCGACCTGCGTCTCCATGAGCATGTGATCATAGAGGGGGAAATTAAAAGATTCTACACCGTCGCTTCGCGGTCGCACAATGCGGTGCTTGCGCGTCCGGGCATTATCGGTGATCTGTGTCCGCAGCAGAGCGCCAGAGCCCATGGTCCATGGCCGCCGCGGGCCCGCCGCTCTCGGCCGGAACAACGACAAGGATACGCCGTCTTGGCCGAACACGTGCTCGACGCCCGCGGCCTGCAATGTCCCCTGCCGGTGCTGCGCGCGAACAAGATCATGAAGGGGCTGGCCGTCGGCGCCGAGCTGGAAGTGCTGGCGAGCGATCCGGCCGCACCCCAGGACTTCGTCAGCTACGCCAGGACCACCGGCCACGTGCTGGTCGACAGCCGCGCCGACGCTGGTGTCTTCACCATCGTCTTGCGCAAGGCCGGCTGAACGGGTCGGCTCAACCGTCGCGGTGGCCGATGGCACGGCAAGCGCGCACCCCGGCCTCGACATTGTCGGTAAAGAAGCCGTCGATCCCGGCGGCAAGGAAGGCCGCGAGTTCGCCGTCCAGGTCGCCCGGCGCCGTCGCCGGTCCGGGCCGGCGATACTGCGCCGGGAGAAAGCAGTTCTCCGCCCGGAACGTGTAGGGATGGACGAGAAGACCCGCGGCGTGGGCGTCGGCGACGAACGCGCTCGTTCGGGCGATGTCCAGGCCGCCGTCATCGCGAAGCGGGATGATGAAGCGGTTCTTTTCCGGGCCGACGCCGGCGGCGTAGCCGGCGACGGTCTTGAGCCCCGTCGCCGTCGCCATCTCGGCGTAGGTTGTCGCGCCGCCGTTTGCCTGGACGTCGAACGGCTTGCCCTCGGTCCCCAGGAGCTGGATGAGAGGCAGGCCGGTCATCCCGGCAAGCGCCCTGAGGTTGCCGATTTCGAATGACTGGATGAAGACCGCCGCGTCCGGGCCGGCGAAGCCATGACGCGCCAGGGCTTCAAGCAGGGGCCTCTCCATCGCCAGGCCGGCGTCGGCGAAGTGGGTCGGATGCTTGGTTTCCGGATAGACGCCGATGGTGCGGCCGCTTTCTGCGGCGAGCGCCGCCGCCAGTTCGAGGATCTCGTCGAAGGTCGGAACGGCGAAGCGGCCGTTGAACATCGCGTTGCGCGGGCGGACCTCCGCGATACGCTCGATGGCGCGCAGGGTCCTGATCTCGGCCAGGGTGAAGTCCTCGCTGAACCAGCCCTCGACGCTCACGCCATCGACCGACCTGCGCGTTCTGCGAGCCGCGAATTCGGGATGGTCGGCAACGTCTGTGGTCAGGTTGAGGACGTTGTCATGCCGGGCGATCAGAACACCGTCCCTGGTCATGACCAGATCGGGCTCGATGTAGTCGGCGCCCAGGCGCGCCGCTATGGCGTACGCCTCCAGCGTGTGCTCCGGCACCAGGGCGCTGGCGCCGCGGTGGGCGATGATCAGACAGCGACGCTCCGCCTGCGCGCGCATCGACGCTGGCCGCTAGATCGGACCGTCGGTCGCGACAAAGCCCGGCAGCGCAGGCAGCTCGGCGTTGGCGATGACGAAGGCCTTGAACAGTAGGCCCATGCCGGCCGGGTGGACCAGCCGCCGAACCGCGCCGAGAATGGCCTGGAACTGGTCCGGCGGCGCCCCCAGGAACAGCGCTTCGGCTCGCCGATCGATGCCGAGGCGACCGAGGAACAGGCCCTGTGGGATCGGCCCGAGGGCCCGCGCGCCGGCGCTCGCGACCGCCGTTGTGAGTGCGCCGAAGTCGACATGGTGGGAGAGGTCGGTCTCCCCCGGGTGGTCGAGGATGCCGTGGAACTCGTGCCGGCGAACGGCCTGCAGGGTGTCGCCGGCCGTGCTCGCGCTGTGGCCGTAGTCGACGATCAGCGCCGCCCCGCCTTGACCGGCGACCCGGCGGGCGATGTCCGCGGCGAGCGCCTCGCCGGCCGGGCTGACCTCGACCACGTCGCCTTCGACAACGTCGGCCAGGCTGAGCGGGAGGCGCAAGGGAAACGCCGGCTTGAGCGTGAATTGCAACGTCGCCTTGTCGTCGCCGAGGCCGATGCGCCGTTCCTGCCAGCCGGCGCCGATCTTTACGTACTGCTTCATCGGCAGGGCGTCGAAGAACTCGTTGGCGAGGATGATCGCCGGGCGAGGCGGAACGCCGGCGAGCTCGTCGTGCCATGACGGCGCCCGAGCCAGGCGCAGATTTTCCAGCGCATCCGCCTGCTTGCGCCGCAGGGCGCGGCTGGTTTCGACGAGATGCACCTGCAGGGCGGCGTCAAAGTCCGGGGCGAACTGCTTGATCGCCCGGAGCGCGTCGGCGAGCAGCGTCCCGCGGCCGGGGCCCAGCTCGATCAGGTCGACCGGATCCGGTCGACCCATCGCCGTCCACACGCCCGCGCACCAGGCCCCGATGAGCTCGCCGAAGACCTGGGAGATTTCCGGCGCGGTGACGAAATCGCCGGCGCGGCCGAGCGGATCGCGGGTGGTGTAATAGCCCCACTGCGGGTGGCTGAGGGCATCGACCATGAAGTCGGAGAGGCTGATGGCGCCCTCTTCGACAATGCGTTGGGCGAGGTGGGCAACGAGCGGAGACACGGCGGTCTACCTTCTTCTTGCGCCGAGCCAGATGAGGATCAGGCCGGCCACGATCATCGGCATCGACAGAAGTTGGCCCATTGTCGCGCCGGCGTAAAGGAAGCCGAGATTGGCGTCGGGTTGGCGGAAAAATTCGGCGAACGAGCGGAAGATGCCGTAGCCGAGGAGGAACGCGCCGGAGAGGATGCCGGCCCGGTTGCGGATGGCCTCCACCCGCCAGAGCAGATGCATCAGTACGAACAGGACCAGGCCTTCGAGAGCGGCCTGGTAGAGTTGGCTCGGGTGGCGCGGCTCCGGCCCGAAGCCGGGGAAGACCATCGCCCACGGAACGTTGCTGGGCCGTCCGACCAGCTCGCCGTTGATGAAGTTGGCGATGCGGCCCAGGCCCAGGCCGATCGGAGCCGCGCAGAAGATCAGATCCGCGAACGACAGGATGGGCAGGCGGCGGAGGCGGCAGTACAGGACGCCGGCGACGACGACCCCCAGCAGCCCGCCATGGAACGACATGCCGCCCTTCCAGATCTGGGCGATCGCGAGCGGATTGGCGATGTAGAACTCGGTCCGATAGAACAGAACGTACCCCAGTCGCCCGCCGAGTATCACGCCTGCCGTCGCCCAGATCAGAAAATCGTCGACGTCGAGCGGTGCGATGCGGTTGGGCGGGTACTTGGCGAGGCGACGCGCGTACTGCCAGCCGAGGATGAGCCCGAACAGGTAGGCAAGCGCATACCAGCGGATGACGAAGGGTCCGATCTCGACCAGCACCGGGTCGATGTATGGGTAGGGCAGAGCGAACATCTCAGAGCCGCCGGCCGCGCTGGACGGAGCACTTCAGGGTCATCGGCAGGGATCCGGCGCGGCGAGGTAGCATTGAACGTACGTGGCGACGCCGTCTTCGAGGCTGGTGAAGGTGCGATCATATCCCGCCGCCCGCAGCCGGTCCATGCGCGCCTCGGTGAAGTACTGATGCTTGTCGCGAATCTGCTCCGGCGTCTGCACGAATTCGATGACCGGCGTTCGGCCGGTCGCAGCGAAGACGGCGTGGGCGAACTCAAGGAAACTGCGGGCCCGCCCGCTGCCGCAGTTGAACAGCCCGCTGACCTCGGGATGGCCCAGCAGCCAGACGACGACATCGGCGCAGTCGCCCACCCAGACAAAATCGCGCCGCTGATCGCCGTCGGCGATTCGCGGATTATGCGAGGCGAACAGACGGGCCGGCTCTCCCGCGGCGATCCTCGGATAAAGGCCGGCGACGACGCTCTTCTGCGCTCCCTTGTGCGCCTCGTTGGGGCCGTAGACGTTGAAGAACTTGAGCCCGACCCAGCGCGGCGGAGCCGGGCGACCGGCCTCGACCTCCCCGATCAGCCAGCGGTCGAAGAGATGCTTGCTCCAGCCGTAGAGGTTGAGCGGACGAAGCCGGGCCAAGGCCTCGGTCGTCGGATCGTCGTCGAACCCGCGGTCGCCGCCGCCGTAGGTTGCGGCCGACGATGCGTAGATGAACGGCACGCCGCTCCGCGCGCACCATCTCCACAGCCGCGCCGGAAGTCGGAAATTGGTCGCGACGACGCGATCGGCGTCGGCTTCGGTCGTGGACGTGACTGCGCCCATGTGGATGATGGCGGCGATCGTTCCTTCGTGCGCATCCAGAAAGTCGAACAGGTTCTCGGGATCGATAAGGTCGCCAAGCGCCCGCTTGGCGATGTTTCGCCACTTTTCGCCCTGACGCAGGCGGTCGCAGATGACGATCGGACCGCGGCCGGCCTCCTCAAGCGCCGCGGCGATGTTGGAGCCGATGAAGCCGGCGCCGCCGGTGATAACCAGCATGATCCCCCCCAATGCGGCCGCCAGTACGCCACCAGTCCGCGCCGCCCGAGCGGGCCGCCGCGCGACATGTTTTGCGCATGGCTCACGTGCAACGCCGTGCGTTGCGCTGCGGCAACGCCCTTCCCATACTATAGAGCGCATCGTGCGTTCAATGACAGGAAGAGACCGGCAATGCAGTCCAGCAATCGTTTCCTTGACGACTTGGCCAAAGTCGCCAGCGGGGCCGCGTCCGCGGTGGCGGGGGTGCGCGACGAGATCGAGGGTCTCGTACGCCAGCGCGTGGAACGGTTGGTCGGCGATCTTGATCTTGTCGGTCGCGACGAATTCGACGTCGCCAAGGCCATGGCCGCCCGCGCCCGCGCCGAACAGGAGAAGCTGGAGCAGCGGGTCAGTGCGCTCGAGGCGGCGCTGGCCGAAGCGAAGGCGGCGCCGGTCGCCGCGGTTGACGTGGAAGAAGGGCAGGGCGATGCGGAGCCGACGCCGGGACCCTAGCGCCGGCCGCGCTGTTCTCGGGGTTGGCGGTGGCGGCGGAGGGTCGGCGTTTATCCACAAGAATCGCGCTCTGCTGAGGATGATGGTGACTTGCATGAAGCTGCGTGTTTTGTCACTCTATATCTATGACGGATTGCGTGACTACCCACAGCATATCGCGCGAAGCCTTCCGGGGCGGCTCGGGACAAGCTTGGCTTCCGGATGAAAGGCGCTGATCGCGAGGACAGGGAGAGGATAGGCAGATGCGCTTGAGCAGTCCCCGATGGGACAAGCCCCTCGACGTGGTTGAGCATGTGGTGAGCGCAAACGAGTGGCTTTTCGATCGGCCGAGCGACGAGGAGATCGCCGCGCAGGTTCCGGGGCGTTGGTGCGACTACAACCTCTACTTCCGCTGGAACGACTACGCGACGGCGATGCAGTTCACCTTGACCTTCGACACGCGGGTGCCGGCGAACAAGATCAAGGTTATCAGCGAGTTGTTGGCACTGGTTAACGATCGGGTCTGGATCGGTCACTTCACCATCTGGCGTGAGGAGAAGACCCTGATCTACCGCCACGTCTTGCCTCTGCGCGGCAGCGACGGCCCCACCATCGAGCAGAGCGAAGACCTTGTGAACCACGCGATTTCCGAGTGCGATCGCTTCTATCCGGCCGTCCATTTCGTTCTCTGGGGCGGCAAGTCGCCGGGCGAGGCGGTGGACGCGGCGATGCTTGAGACACAGGGCGAAGCCTGATTCTCGGATGACATTCCGGCTTCTTCTCGTCGGTTGCGGGAAGATGGGCGAAGCCCTTCTCGCCGGTTGGCTTGCCGCCGATTTGGCTGCCGACGACATCGTCGTCGTCGAACCCGAACCGGCGACGGCGTCCGCACTGCGCCAGCGCTACGGCGTGGCCGTCGTTGCCGATGCCGGGGCGCCGACTTCGAAGGACCGGCCCGACGTCGCATCTCCCGGCGCCATCGTCTTTGCGGTGAAGCCGCAAACCCTGCCCGCCGTCGCCGATGCGTATGCGCGTTTTGTCGCGGAGGGGCCCGTCTTTTTGTCGATCGCCGCCGGGCGCACGATCGCCAGCCTTCAGGCCCGTCTCGGCGCCGAGGCCGCAATTGTGCGGGCAATGCCCAACACGCCCGCCGCCGTTCGCCGCGGCGCCAGCGTCGCCTGCGCCAACGCGCGGGTCACGGCTGAGCAACGAGCGGTCTGCGAGCGTCTGCTCGGCGCCGTCGGGACGGTGGCGTGGGTCGATGACGAGGCCCTGCTCGACGCGGTGACGGCCGTTTCCGGCAGCGGCCCGGCCTATCTCTTTTATCTGGCGGAGTGCCTGGCCGATGCCGGCGCCGAGGCCGGACTGCCCCGAGATCTGGCCGAATCACTGGCGCGCGAAACGGTGACGGGCGCCGGCGAGTTGTTGCGGCGCTCGCCAGAGGCGGCGGCGACCCTGCGTCGCAACGTCACCAGCCCCGGCGGAACCACCGCCGCGGCGCTGGCGGTTCTAATGGGCGAAAAGGACGCGGCGGTCTCCGCCGGCGGCCTCGCCGCCCTGATGTCGGCCGCCGTCGAGGCTGCCGCCCGCCGCGCCCGCGACCTGTCGCAGTAGCGTTCGGCCAGAAGCTCGTGGATTGCCGCGGCGGCTACGCCGCCTCGCGATGACAACGTCTCGTGTCAGGCGAGGGGGCGGGGGATGCTGTCGCCGAGAAGCTCGCGCAGCTTGCCGAGGGCCTTGGCTTCGAGCTGCCGCACGCGGTCCTTGGAGACGCCCAGTTCGCGGCCGATGGCCTCGAAGGTGTGACGCGCTTCCGCCAGGTAGCGCCGGCGGATCACCATCTGCTCGCGCAGCGACAGCCGTTGCAGGGCGGCGTTCAGCGCCGCCCTCACCAGGCGCTGCTCGCTCGAGGCTGCAGCGATGCTTTCCGGGCTTGGCGTCGGACTTTGCAGCCGGTCGAGCCCCGTCGGCGCCGGACCGCTCGCCTGGTCGAGCGAACGGTCGCTGCCGGCCATCCGGCGCGCCACCGCGACGACCTCGGTCATCGTGACGCCGAAGCGTGCAGCCATGCCCGCGGCCAGATCCTCGCTGATTTCGGTGTTCTCCTGGCCGGCAGCGGCCATGATCCGCTTGAGGTTCAGCGCCAGGCTCTTTTGCGCGTTCGATGTGCCCAGTCGGACCACCGACCACGACCGCAGGACGGCGTCCTGGAGGGCGGCGCGGACCGACCAGCCGGCATAGGTCGACAGGCGGACGCCGCGGTGCGGGTCGAAACGGCGGACGGCCTGGATCAGGCCGAGGGTGCCCTCCTGAACCAGGTCGCTCATCGGCAGGCCCCAGCCGCGATAGGACCGGGCGATCTTGACGACGAAGCGGAGGTGACTGGCGACAAGCCGATCCATGGCGTCGATATCGCCGGCTTCGGCGCGAATGGCGAGGTCGCGCTCCTCCTCGGCGTCGATGACGGGCGCCGCCACGGCCCGGATCCGGGCGCGAGCGGCGTAGTTGCGATCAGGTCGGTCCATGGTCAAGGTCGCTCGGAGCTGCCGGCGCCTCCAGGCATCGCCGCTGGCTCAGCGGACCGTTGCTCGATTCGTTTCTCATTCCATATCTTGGTTCGGAGCCGCCGCGATTTGAAGGGGCGGAATCGAGGAGAGTCCGAGAACAAGGAGTTTCGCGTGTCGTTTGATCAGGACTGCCGCGAGCGCATCATGCATGCGGCGCTCGCACGGGCCGCCGCCGGCGGCTGGCGTTCGGCCTCGTTCGCCGCTGTGGCCGCCGACGCCGATGTCTCCCTGGTCGACGCCTACTCAGCGTTTCCCACCCGCCTCGCCCTGCTCGCCGGTCTGCTCGCTCGGACCGACCGCAGGGTTCTTGAGGATGGGCCGGCCGATCCGGAAGACAGTCCCCGCGACCGGCTGTTCGACATCGTGATGCGCCGATTCGACGCGCTCGCCGCCGTGCGGGACGGCATGGTCGCGATCGTCCGGGAGATGCCCGGCGACCCGCTGACGGCCATGCAGCTTGCACCGTCCTTTGCGGCCTCGATGGCGTGGATGCTGGAGGCCGCCGGATTGGCCACGACCGGCGTCGCCGGCTCGCTGCGCGTCAAGGGCCTCGCCGTCGTCTATCTCGCCACTTTGCGCACGTGGCTCGACGACGACAGCATCGACATGGCCAAGACCATGGCGGCCCTTGATCGCAACCTCAGGCGCGCCGAATCGCTCGCGCGGTTTCTGCCGGGTCCCTCGCGCCCGGCGAACGATCCCGCGGCCGGGCCGGCGAATCCGCCTCCGGCCGCCGATCCCGAGCCTTCGCCGACGGCTTAAGTCCCGCAAACAACGCCGCAACGCCTCGCCTGCAGACATGCCGCAACGCAGCATGAGGTTGCCGTCTCGCCGCCGCCGGGCCCGTAGGCTGCGCCTTTATCCTTACAAAGCAGAGGGTTGCGACGAAAGTCAGAGCCGTTTCTATTTTTGTGCAGTGCAACATAAACGTTGACAGCGCACCGCGGCCTGGACATACTCGCGCCAGCGTTGGAACTCGATTCAGCCCGCCGCGAGCGGGCCAGGAGATACAGTCATGGCCAAGAGCCCAGATCCGCTTTTTGACGTCACCAAGTACATGAAGGACATGGACCCCGGGAAGATGATGGAAGAGTTTTCGAAGATGCTGAAGCAGTACCATCTGCCGGGCGTCGACATGGATTCGCTGATGGCGAGCCAGAAGAAGAACATGGAAGCGCTGACCGCCGCCAATCGCGTCGCCCTCGAAGGACTGCAGGCCGTCGCCAAGCGGCAGGCCGAGATCCTGCAGGAGACGATGAACGAGGCCTCGAAGGCCGTCGACGTTCTTTCCAAGGCCGGCTCGCCGACCGAAGTCGCAGCCAAGCAGGCCGAGCTCGCCAAGGATGCGTTCGAGCGCGCGCTGTCGAACATGCGCGAGCTGGCCGAGATGGTCGCCAAGTCGAACGAGGAAGCGACGAGCACCATCAATGCCCGCATCTCCGCCACCCTTGACGAGATCAAGGACATGGCGCTGAAGCTGAAGCAGCCCACCGCGTAAATTGCACCGAGCCGGACGGCGGCCGCCTGCGGGCGCGCCGCCTTCGGTTCCCGATGCCTGAGAATCCGTGCCCGCCGACCAGCCGCCGCTCGCCCCTCGGCTAACCTACGACGAATTCCTCCGCGTCGATATCCGCGTCGGCACCATCCGGCGTGCGGAGCCTTATCCGGAGGCGCGCAAGCCTGCGCTGAAGCTGTGGATCGACTTCGGATCCACCGTGGGCGAGAAAAAAAGCTCGGCGCAGATCACCCGTCATTACGACCCCCAGTCCCTGATCGGCCGCCAGGTCGCCGCGGTCGTCAACTTTCCGCCGCGCCAGATCGGAAAATTTCTCTCGGAGGTGCTCGTCCTGGGCTTCCCCGACGACGACGGCGAAGTCGTGCTCGTCGCGCCGACGCGTCCGGTTCCGGACGGCGGTCGCCTCTACTGAGGCCGAGACCCCGCTCCCCATTTCGTTCCTACAGAGGCAGGCGGACCCGTACCCGGAGGCCGCCGAGGGGCGAGTCGCTCAGAAAAATGTCCCCGCCGTGGCTGCGGGCGAGGTCGCGGGCGATGGTCATGCCAAGGCCGACGCCGCCCGTTTCGGGATTGCGCGAGCCTTCGGCGCGGTAGAACGGCTTGAACACCTCTTCGCGCAGGTCCTCGGGAACGCCCGGGCCGTTATCGTCGATGAGGATCTCGACCGCTCCGCCGCGTCGCTCAGCGAAAACCTCGACCCGCGACCCGTAGCGGAGGGCGTTCTCGAGAAGGTTGGTCATGCAGCGGAGGAACCCGTTCGGTCGTACCGGAATGGTCAGGTCGCCTCGGCTGCTGTAGGCGATGGCGGTGCCCGCCCGACGCGCCTGCCGGACCACGTCGTCGAGCAGGCTGGCGACGTTGCGCGGTTCCGGCTTTTCGGCGCCCTCGCCGCGCGCGAAGGCGAGATAGCCCTCGAGCATCCGCTCCATCTCGATGACGTCGTCCTTCAGCGCCCGTACGCCCTCGGTCTCGGGCATCATCTCGAGCTCGAGCCGCATCCGCGTCAGCGGTGTGCGCAGGTCGTGAGAAACGCCAGCCAGCATCGTCGTCCGCTGAGAGATCTGGCGCTGAATGCGCGTCTTCATGGCGATGAAGGCGTGGGCGGCCCGCCGCACCTCGCGCGCGCCCTGGGGCCGGAAGGTGTCCATCTCGCGACCTTTGCCGAAGGCTTCCGCCGCCCGCGCCAGACGGAGCACGGGGCGCACCTGGGCGCGCATGAACATCGTCGAGACCCCGAGCAGGATCAGCGAGGTGCCAACGGTGAACAGAATGAAAATGTACGTCGTCTTGCTGAACAGCCGGGCGAGCGGCGTCGTCACCTCCAGCACGCCCCCGGAAAGCTGGATGACGACGATGATCTTGTTGTCTTCCGAGCGCGAATCGACGCGGAAGGGCTTTCCGATCTCCTTGCTCAGCAGCGCCCGACGCAGTTCGCCCTCGACCGAAGTCTGCCCGGACAAGGTGCTGGTGAGGATCGCGTCCGGTTCGAGACGGGCGTGGATCTCCATGTCCCGCGCCGCGGCTTCGAGTAGCCACGCCCGATCGTCCGGGTCGGGGAAACGCCGCAGGAGGTCGGTCAGAAGGGTGATATCGCCGGCGACGCCGAGCGCCAGCCGCTTGCTCACCTGATCCCAGTGGCTCTCGTAGAAAATGTAGGCGGAGACAATCTGGAGGACGATGAGCGGCGTCACCACGATCAGCAGCGCCCGCCCCATCAGGCTGCGCGGGAAATAGTTCTTGGCCATGGCGGGGTCGGCCCTGGTTCAACCTGCGTTCAGATCAACACCGTTCACGTGCAAACGGGCGTGCTCGGCCGATGATAGCGCATCTCGCCCGCGCCCGTTCGGGTAGCGTCCGGGCAGCGTCCGGGCGCAGCGCCCTAATCCGGTCTGAGGACGTAGCCCTTGCCGCGCACGGTCTGCAGGTAGCGCGGCTCGCGCGGGTCGGGCTCGATCTTGCGCCTGAGCCTGGTGACCTGAACGTCGACGGCGCGATCGCCGACCGCGGCGCCCGTCAGTTCGATGAGGTCTTCGCGGCTGAGGATCATGCCCTGACGGGCCGCCAATGTGCCCAGCAGCGCCGCTTCCGCCGAGGTCAGGCGGATCGGGCCGTCGCGATCGAGGAGTTCGCCGCGATCCAGCGCGAAGGTCAACTCGCCGAGGCGCACTTCGTTTCCCTGGCCGCCGACCGGCGGCGCCCGACGGAGGATGCTGTTGATCCGGAGCAGCAGCTCTTTCGGCTCGAAGGGCTTGGTCAGGTAATCGTCGGCGCCGCGCTCGAGACCGGCGATCCGGTCTTCGGCCTCGCCCATGGCGGTCAGCATCAGGATCGGCACCGCACTCGTCCGCCGCAGGCCGGCGGCGAAATCGAGCCCGCTTTCCCCCGGCATCATCAGGTCGAGGATGATCAGATCGAAGGCGGCGCTGGCGAGCTTGCCGCGGGCGTCCGGCGCATCGCTCGCCGTCGCAACGATGAAGCCGTGCTCGGTCAGATATCGCGCCAGCAGCTTGCGCAGCTTGCCGTCGTCGTCGACGACGAGGATGTGGGCCGCGGCTTCGCTCATGGCCGCATTCCCGTTGTTGTAACCCGCGCCGTCCGAGCCGTTAACGCTGTGCGCGCATGGCCGGCCTTGCCGGGAGAGGGGTGGGCGATAAGGGCGATCCGCTCGCGCAACTTGCCGAGGTTCCTACTCAAAGCGTCTTCGGTCCTCCGGGTCGATCATGGCCTGCAATACGGCGCGAAAGCCGTCCGCCGCGTCCGGTCCGGCCGCCTGCAGCGCCGTCTGCAGCCGCCCCGCCTGGGCCTCGCTCAGCATCCGCTCCATGGCGATGGCCTCGTCGCTGAGGTAGAGCCGGCGGCGCCGGCGGTCGGCGGCATCGGCGCGCTGGACGATGAAGCCGCCGCGCCGCAATTCGCCGAGCACCCGCGCGAGGCTCTGCTTCGTGATTTTCAGAATGGCGAGGAGATCGCCCACGGTAATGCCCGGGTTGCGGCCGACGAAGTAGATCACCCGATGGTGGGCGCGGCCGAAGCCGTAACGGAGGAGCAACCGGTCGGCGTCGCCGGTAAAGTCGCGGTAGGCGAAGAACAGTAGTTCGGTAGCCTGGCGCAACTCCCGCTCGCCGGCCAGCGGCGGCGTCGAACCGACCCGTTGCGTCGTCGCGCTGTCGCGACGGGCTCCGGTTTCGCCCGGGGTCGGACGGGTCATGGGGTTGGGCGCAGGGCTCGGACGCATGGCATGCGAACTAAGACAGTGACGTTGACATATATCCCACCCGGTGGTAGCAAACGCAACAACGATGCGGGATCGCCGCAACATTATTGCCAACGAGCTCATTGTTTTGTGGATCGGCGCGACATGATCACCCCTCCCTACGACGACCGAGACGGATTCATCTGGTACGACGGCGAGATGGTGCCGTGGCGCGAAGCAAAGCTGCACGTTCTCAGCCACGGGCTGCATTACGCCTCATCGGTGTTCGAGGGCGAGCGGGCCTACAACGGCTCGATCTTCAAGTTGTCCGAGCACTCCGCGCGCTTGGCAGCGTCCGCGCAGATCATGGGCTTCAAGCTGCCCGTGAGCGTCGACGAGCTTGACCGGATTTGTGCGGAGACGCTGCTGGCCAACGGCATTGTCAACGGCTACATCCGCCCGGTCGCCTGGCGCGGCAGCGAGATGATGGCGGTGTCGGCGCAGAGCAACCGGATCCATCTGGCGGTCGCCGCCTGGTCGTGGCCGTCGTACTTTTCGCCGGAAGCGCGCCTCCGCGGTCTTCGACTGAAGACCGCACCTTGGCATCGGCCGCCGCCGGACTGCGCCCCGGTCATGGCCAAGGCGGCGGGGCTGTACATGATCTGCACCCTGTCGAAGCACGCGGTCGAAGCGCAAGGCTACGACGATGCGCTCATGCTCGACTGGCGCGGCCTCGTTGCCGAGGCGACGGGCGCCAACATTTTCTTCGTCATGGGCGATGGGCGGCTGCACACCCCGACCCCGGACTGCTTTCTTGACGGCATCACCCGGCAGACCGTCATCGAACTCGCCCGCGACCAGGGGATCGAGGTGGTCGAACGGCCGATCGCGCCGTCGGAGCTTTCGCGGGCGACGGAGGTCTTCCTGACCGGGACCGCGGCGGAGGTGACCTCGGTCTGCGAGATCGATCACCACCGCTTCACGCCCGGCGCGATCACCCGCTGCCTGATGGACGCCTACCAGGCCGCCACGGGTCAGATCGAGGCCGCCGTCGCGGCGCCGGCGCCGGCGGCGGCGAGTGTCGCCTGATGCGAAGCCTGAAGCGAGTCCGCCTGCTACCGGCAAAAGCCTCCTCCGGCGCCGCCGCAGGGCTCATCTGCGCCGCCCTCGTGTCGGGGATGTCCGGCGCCGCGTTTGCGCAGAACGCGGAGGTCGGCGTTCTCCGTGCGATCGGCGGTGAAGAGCCGGTCCCCGCCGGTGGGCCGATTGCGGTTGTGGCCGAGATCTACAATGACACCGACAACCAGATTCAGCAGATAATCGCGCAGGCGCTCACCGCCCATGGTTACGTCATTCGCTTCGATGCGCCGCTGCTTCTGACCTTCGGCATGCAACGAGACCACAAGGTCAGCCCGCTCCCGTCGGGCGCCATCGACAGCGGCATGGCGGAGGAGACGACCGAGTCGGAAGACGAGGTGCCGAGCGTCGACTTTGGCGATCAGGGACCCGTCGGCGACGCCCCGCAGATGCCGGACGTCGTCATCGAGTACAATTTCGGGGGCGGCAATGCGCCTCAACCCTCAGTGCAATACAACCTCGACTTCGTCGTCGGCGACAGCGATTCGCCGCCGATGTGGCAGGGCTCCGTGAGCGCTTCCCTGCCGACGGCCGATCCGGTCGAGGCGGCGCAGGTTCTTGCGCCGAAGCTGATCGATCACCTGGGCAAGACGGTTCCCGCGCGTCGCGTCGTCCTCAGCCAGCCGTGATCCATCGCGGCGGAGCTACAGGTGGACGCCGGGCGTCTCCATGGCGTTTTCGCTCAGCTCCCGGGTGATGAAAGCGAACGCTTCGTCGACGCTGTCGGCGCGGTGGAAGAGGTCCAGATCGCGGGCGCTGATCGTGCCGAACTCGACCATCGCGTCAAGGTTCAGCACCTTGTCCCAGAACGCCCGGCCGTAAAGCACGATCGGCAGGCGCTTGCGCAGCTTGCCGGTCTGGACAAGTGTGAGCACCTCGAAAACCTCATCGAGCGTGCCGAAGCCGCCGGGGAAGGCGACGAGTGCCTTGGCGAGATAAACGAACCAGAATTTGCGCATGAAGAAATAGTGGAACTCGAACCCGAGGTTTCGGGTGATGTAGGCGTTGCCGCATTCTTCGTTCGGAATCGAGATCGAAAGGCCGATGTTCATCCCGCGCGCTTCCGATGCGCCGCGGTTCGCCGCTTCCATGATGCCCGGCCCGCCGCCGGTGCAGACGACAAAACGCCGATGCTTTTCTTCCAGGCCTTTCGACCAGTCGGTTAACCGGCGGGCCAGCTCGCGGCACTCCTCGTAGTAGCGGGACATGCCGACCTGCGCGGCCGCCGCTGTTTCGTCGCCGCCGGTCGCCCGCACCGCTTCAAGCGCGGCCTCGGCGACCTCACGCGATTGCAGCCGCGACGAGCCGAAGAAGACGATCGTGTCGCTGATCCTCAGGGCCTCGAACCGGGCCTCGGGATGCACGTATTCGGAAAGAATGCGCAAGGGCCGGGCATGGCGACTGCCCATGAAACGCGCGCTGGCGTAGGCCTTTTCCGGGCGCGGCGCAGGCTTTTCGGGCATCTGGAGCTCCGCGTTCTTGATGGCTGTCAGATGGGGAGGTGGCGCAGATCGGGGACGATCGTGGTCGCCTCGGGAAACGGGCTCGCTTCGTCCGGTGGGACGCGGCCGATGAAGCGCAGTCCGGTTTCCTGCGCCGCGTCGTAATCGGTCATCGCGTCGCCGATGAACAGAACCCGCTCCGCGGCAAGGCCGTGATCGGCGAGCAGGGTGCGGATGACCGTGACCTTGTCGGGCGGCGAGCCGCGGACCACGGTGAAGTATTCGGTCATGTTTCGCCGGGCGATGATGTCGCGCAGCTCCGGCTCGGGGGTCCCGGATACGACGAACAGGGGACGGCGGCCAACGAGCGCATCGAGCAGTTCGCGCGCACCGTCGACCCAGTCAGACTCGACGACGGCATCGACAACCAGCCGCGAAAAGCGTCGCCCAAGCATCGCCACCTCGTCGTGATCGACGTCGATGCCAAGCAGTTCGCGGTGGCAGTAGCGAATCTTCTGGATCCGAGAGACGCCGCCGTGCGCCCGATGGTGGGCGAGAACGGCTGCGAGAACATCGTCGCCGCAGTCCTTGTACAGCTCCCGGAATGCCGCGGTCTTGATGTCGGCCGATTCCGCCAGGACGCCGTCGAAGTCGAAAAAGATGGCGTCAAGCGCGCCGAAGCGAGCGCCGAGCGGCTTCATTTCGCGGCTCCGTGGCGGCGGCCCGCCGTTTCGGCCCGGGCAGCGTTTTTGGGCCGAGCCGTGAAGGAGAGGATCAGCATACCGCGCTAGCCGAGGTCGCGAGCCGGGTCCGCGCGCTTGATGGCCGCCGCCGGGCGGGGCTCGGCGCCGGTATCGTCGCCCATGTGCCTCATCCCGGCGCGAAGGTAGTCGTAGCCGGTGATCAGGGTCAGCGCCGCCGCCAGCCACAGCCCGTAGGCGCCGATCTCCGCCATGGTGACGCCGAACACCGATGGGCCGACGTCGCCCGCGACGAGCAGGCCGAGAGCGATCATCTGGATCGTCGTTTTCCACTTCGCCAGGCGGGTGACCGGCACGCCGACCTGCAACTGGGCGAGATGTTCGCGGAGCCCCGAGACGAGGATCTCGCGGCAAAGGATGACGACCGCCGCCAGGATATCGACGCCGTTGAGGCGATCAATGCCGACAAGGATCAGCAGGATCGAGGCGACCAGCAGCTTGTCGGCGACGGGATCGAGGAATCGCCCGAAACTCGACTGCTGGCTGCGGACGCGAGCGAGGTAGCCGTCGAAGAAATCGGTAACGCAAGCGTAGAAGTAGACAGCGAAAGCCAACCAGGAGCCGGTCGCGGTGCCGGCGAGAAGGAGCAGGCATACCACCGGCGTCGCGAGGACCCGCGACAACGTCAGCATGTTTGGAAGATTGGCATCCATGCTAGCGCATTCTATCGCTCGGCATGGAACCATTCATAGATCTTATTGGCCATATCCCGGCTGATTCCCGCAACGGCCTCGATATCGCCGCGGCCGGCGCGGCTGACGGCTCGCGCAGAGCCGAAGTGGTGCAGCAAGGCCTTTTTGCGATGCGGGCCGATGCCCGGGATCTCGTCCAGCGTCGACCGGCTGAGTCGGGCCGAGCGCCGGGCGCGGTGGGTGCCGATGGCGAAGCGATGCGCCTCGTCGCGCAGCCGCTGGAGAAAGTAGAGCACCGGCGAGCGCGGCTCCAGCGACAGCGGCGGAAGACCGGGCCGATAGATCCGCTCGTGTCCGGCATTGCGATCGGGTCCCTTGGCGATTGCCGCCAGGGCCACGTCGACGATCCCGAGATCGGCGAAGACGTCGACGCCGACCGCAAGCTGACCCGGTCCGCCGTCGATCAGGACCAGATCCGGCCACTGTTCGCCGGCACCATGCGCGTCCCCCTCGAGCTCCGGCGCACGCTCGGCCGCGGCGCGGCGGCCCCGGCTGAACCGGCGGGTGAGCACCTCGCGCATCATCGCATAGTCGTCTCCCGGGGCAATGTCGCGCTGGCGTATGGTGAACTTGCGGTAGGCTGCTTTCTGCAAACCCTCCGGTCCGGCGACGATCATCGCGCCGACCGCCTCTGTTCCCGAGACGTGGCTGTTGTCGAACACTTCGATCCGACGCGGTGGCGCCTCGAGCTGCAGCGCACGTGCCAGTCCCTCGAGGAGGCGCCGCTGAGAAGCGCTTTCGGCAACGCGCCGGCCGAGTTCCGCACGGGCATTGGCCAGTGCATGCTCGACCAGGTTCGCCTTGGCCCCGCGCTGGGGCGTCCTCAGCTCGACGCGCTTGCCGGCGTGCACGGACAGGGCCTCGGCGATGATGGCCTGATCGGGCAAAGGGTGGCTGAGCAGGATCAAGGGCGGCGGCGCCCGGTCGGCGTAGAACTGACCGAGGAAGGCTGAAATGACCGCCCCGGCGCTGGCGCTTTCCGCATGAGACGGAAAATAGGCGCGGTTGCCGTAGTTGCAGCCGGCGCGGAAAAAGAAGACCTCAATGCAGGTCTGGCCGCCGGCCTGATAGGCGGCGACGACGTCGGCCTCTGCCATGCCTTCGAGGTTGATGTCCTGATGCGACTGGACGGCGGTCAAAGCCCGGATGCGGTCGCGATAGCGGGCGGCCTCCTCGAAGTCGAGCACCTCCGCCGCCGCCTCCATCCGCTGCGCCAGATCCTGCTGGATGCGTTGGCTGTCGCCGCGGAGGAAGGCGCGGGCCTCCTCGACGAGTTCCTCGTAGTCAGCTTCGCCGATGCGTCCGACGCAGGGTGCGGCGCAGCGCTTGATCTGATGGAGCAGGCAAGGCCGGGTGCGTGCCGCGAACACGGCGTCGGAGCAGCTTCGCAGGAGGAACGCGCGCTGAAGGGCGACGAGCGTCCGGTTGACCGACCATGCCGAAGCGAAAGGGCCGAAGTAGTCGCCCCGCCGCGACTGGGCGCCGCGATGCTTCAGCACCTGGGGGTAGGCGTGGTCGGCGGTGACGAGGATGCACGGGAGCGACTTGTCGTCGCGCAGCACGATGTTGTAACGGGGCCGGTGTCGCTTGATCAGATTGGCCTCAAGCAGCAGCGCCTCGGCCTCGGTGTGGGTGGTCACGATCTCGAGAGCCACGGTTTCGGCGACCATCCGACGCAACCGCGGGCCGAGCCGCCCGACGTGGACGTAGTTGGTGATCCGCTTCCTGAGGTTTTTCGCTTTGCCGACGTAGAGAAAGTCGCCCTTGGCGCCGATCATGCGATAGACGCCGGGGCTTCCCGGCATGGTCGCCAGCCGCGCCTG
Organism: Rhodospirillales bacterium; assembly: GCA_016793925.1. Taxonomy (GTDB): domain Bacteria; phylum Pseudomonadota; class Alphaproteobacteria; order Rhodospirillales; family Defluviicoccaceae; genus JAEULH01. The sequence goes on from JAEULH010000035.1 coordinate 58,758, forward strand.
GATAAGTTCGGCGCCTTGCGCTGGCAGCGTCTCGGCAACGCCCGTGGAACCATCCGGCTCCGCTGCGTTTTCGGGCGGATTGGGCATGAACTTTATGTGCCCCGACTTCGTTTGGCCGTCAACGTCGGCCGTGCCGCCGTGCGCTATCGGCGGTTCGCTCGCTATCCCCGCAGTCTGTGGAAAAGCCTGTTGACGAACGGCCGTCAAGTCGCCGTTGATGCCGATAATTGCTGCCTTTTTATGGCTTTGCGCGCCACAGAGGCAGTCTCCCATATAATTGTAATTGCTGAAGTATCTGCAATCCGACGCCGCGGGAACAGCGCTCGGATGGGCGCACGCCGCCCGTGCGCGGCTGCTGATCCGGCCTGTGCAGAAATGCGAACGACACCGACCCGAAAGGGGGCAATGCCGCTCATCGGGCGGCGATTAACCCGCCGCTCTGTCTTGTGGAAAACGCTCGAGCTCTACCCCCACACTCGCCGCGTCCGGAAGGATATCGAGCTTTTCGACGCGAACCCGTGCGGATTTTACGCGAAGATCCTCCAGACACATTGCCGCAATCTCTTCCGCCACCGTTTCAACGAGCTTGATGTGACGGCTTGCGACAATCTCCCGAACTCTCATTGTTATTTTTTCGTAACAAACCACGTTGGCAATGTCGTCGTCAAGATCCCTGTCGTCCCGGACGGCAAGATCGATGTTGATGCGGATCCGCTGGTGGTCCGTCCGCTCATGGCGATGCACGCCGATACAGCACAGCAGGACAAGATCGCGGATGAAGACGTGGCGCAGTGCGTTACGGGCGTCGGCTATCCGCGCCGGCTGAACGGACGCTGCCGAGACTGGCGTCATACCTTGCTCTCCCCAGGGATGCGTCGCACGGGCGGCTCATTCATCGGCGGATGCCGGTCCGCCGGCGCGTGGCGACCAGCCGAGGTGCTGGCCCGCATCGACAGCGATCATCTGGCCGGTGACCGAGTGTGCGTCAAGGATGAAGCGAATTGCCGCGGCGATCTCTTCGGGGCGGACGCGGCGAGAAAGAGGCAGCGCGGTCCACTGGCGGCGGAAGCTGTCCTCCGTCTGCCGGGCGCTCGGCAGGGTCGGCCCGGGGCCGACGGCGTTTACCCGCACCGCGGGCGCCAGCGCCATGGCCAGCGTTTGCGTCAGCGTCCATAGCCCGGCCTTGCTGACGGTGTAGGAGGTGAAGAACGGCGTCAGGTTCCAGACCCGCTGGTCGAGGATGTTGATCACGTTGCCGCGGCTGCCGGCGGGCAGCGCCCGCGCAAACGCCTGGGTGAGGACAAAGGGCGCACGGAGATTGACCTCCATGTGCATGTCCCACGAGGCTCGGGTCGCGGTGTTGGCGCCGTCCGTTTCGAAGACCGAGGCGTTGTTGACCAGCGCGGCGAGCGGCCCGAGCGCATCGATCGCCCTGGCGACGAGGCCGCCCGTCTCCTCCTCGCGTGAGAGGTCGGCCCGTATCGCTACCGCCGCGCCGCCGCCGGCGGCGATCTCGGCGACAACGGCGTCGGCTTCGGCTGCGGACTGGTGGTAGTGGACCGCGACGCGCCATCCCCTGGCAGCGAGATCAAGGGCGATGAAGCGACCGATCCGCTTGGCCGCACCGGTGATCAGGACCGCGGCGCTCACACGCTGCCTCTGCATAGCCGACCGGCAGGAGAGGGGCGCCTCACTCGGAGAGAAGGGCCGGCGGGAAAGGTTCGCCGATGAAGGCTTCGATCGCCTCCGCCGTTTCCTCCGGGATCTCGATCGACGGGAAGTGCGTCTGGCCGTGCAGGCGCTGGACCCGGAACCAGGGGTGGCCCTCGGCGAAGGCCTGCTGGGCCCAGAGGTAGGCGTCGTCCTTCGGCTGCGAATAGAGGTGGAGGACCGGCAAAGACGGATGAATACAGGCCAGCGCATGCTGCGGGCTGCCCCACTGGCCGTAGGCAAGGCTGATCTCGCGGGCCGCTCGCGCCCACATCTCCTGGCCGTAAGCGCCCATCTCCTCGCCGATATGGCGCATGACCTCGGGAAAACTGCCGCGCCCCATCCAGGATGCGAACATGCTCGCGCGGGTCTTGCGCCAACGCTCGGGATCGCGAAGCCCGTTCAGCGTCGCCAGGAATGCGGCCGGCGGCGGAGACATGATCCAGTCGAGAAAGACGGCGCGCGCGACCCGCTCGCCGAGCCGGCGCCGCAGGGTGACGGCAATCCACCCGGCATGCGAGTTGGTGACGGGTACGACCTCGCCGATGCCGCGCTCGTCGAGCAGGCGGATGAGATCGGCGACCAGATCCTCGCTGGTAAAATCGCCGTCGGCGGCCGCGGCCTCGCCGTGGCCGCGCCAATCGACGCTGAGGGCGCGTCGGTGACCGCTCTCCAGCTCGACGAGGCGATCGAAGGCGCTGCGGTTTTCGCACCAGGTCGGCAGGCACAGAAGCGCCGGCTCACCGGTGCCGCGATCGTCAAAGGCCAGGGAGAGTTCTGCTGCACGCATGCCGCCATCCTGCCGCTTTTCGCCGACGGAGCGCAAGTCCGCAACGGCGTTTGCTCAGGGCCTGCACCGCGCGCGCTCTCAGTCGTCCTCGCGGCGGATCCAGCCGCCGCCGAGCACCCGTTCGCCGTCGTAGAAGACGCAGGCCTGTCCGGGGGCGACGCCCACCTGTGGTGTCTCCAGTTCGACGGCCGCAGCGCCGGGGTTCATGGCGTCGCTCCTCACCGTGGCCGCAACCGGCGGCTGCGACGAGCGTAGCTTGACCTCGATGCGCATGCCGTCTGCCGGTATGGCGGCGTCGCCGAGCCAGTTCACCTCGCTCAGGCGCAATTCGCTGCGAAGCAGAGCCGCGTGCGGCCCGACCACGACCCGCGCCGTGTCGGGCTCGAGTCGCACGACGAACATCGGCTCGCCGGTCGCGACGCCGAGGCCGCGGCGTTGGCCGACCGTGAACCGGACGATGCCGTCGTGGCGGCCGAGCACGGCGCCGTCGAGGTCGACGATCTCGCCCGGCCGGCTCGCACCGGGGCGCAGCCGTTCGAGCACGCGCGCGTAGCCGCCGGTCGGGACGAAGCAGATGTCCTGGCTGTCGGCCTTCTCCGCGACCGGCAGGGCGAACCGCCGGGCCAGTGCGCGGGTCTCCGCCTTCGGCATGCCGCCCAGCGGAAAGCGCAGGAAGGAGAGCTGCTCGCGCGTGGTGGCGAAGAGAAAGTAGCTCTGGTCGCGCACGGCGTCGGCGCCACGGTGGAGCTCGGGACCGAGCTCGCCGGCCGTGCGGCGCACATAGTGACCGGTGGCCAGGGCATGCGCGCCCAATGCACGTGCCGTTGCGAGCAGGTCGGTGAACTTGACCCGCTGGTTGCAGCGCACGCAGGGAATGGGCGTCTCGCCGGCAAGGTAGGCATCGGCGAAGTCGTCGATGACCTCGGCGCGGAAGCGCTGCTCGTAGTCGAGGACGTAGTGCGGGATGCCGAGCCGGTCTGCCACCCGGCGGGCGTCGTGGATGTCCTGACCGGCGCAACAGCTGCCCGCTCGGCCGACGCTCCGACCGTGGTCGTAGAGCTGCAGAGTGACGCCGACGACATCGAAGCCCTGCTCGGCGAGCAGCCCCGCCGTCACCGAGCTGTCGACGCCGCCCGACATGGCGACCACCACCCGGGTGTCCGCCGGGCTCCTGTCGATGCCGAGCGTGTTCATACCGGTGGATATGGCGCCGCCGCCGGTGCGGGCAACGGAGCGATGAACGGCATGTTTTTTGCTGAGGCTGCAGCGTCTCTTTTCCTCAGGCAGACGAGGCTCCCGGTGAAGCTGAGCGCGCGCAATACCATCAAAGGCAAGATCGTCGACGTCAAGGAGGGGCCGGTCAACGCCCGGATCCTCGTCGACATCGGCGGCGGCAACGTCATCAGCTCGGTCGTGACGGCCGAGGCCGTGAGCGATCTCGAGCTGGCAAAGGACGTCGAGGTCACGGTCGTCATCAAGTCGTCTTCGGTCATGCTCGCTCGCTGAGGGGCTCCGCGGGCCGCCAGCGGCCGGGGACCGCGCCATCCGCCGCCGCCGCATCGAGCGCGGCGGCGATGCGCGCGCGCATGCTTTCCGCCGCATCCGGCGCATAGGGGCGCGGCGGGGTGCGTCCCCAAACCGGCGCCGGCCACGCCGGATCCGAGGCGAAGCGGGCGATGACGTGCACGTGCAACTGGCTGACGACGTTGCCCAACGCAGCAACGTTGATCTTGTCCGCTGTGCACAGCGTCTTCAGCGTGCGCGCGACCAGCGCCGTCTCGGTGGCGAGCGCCAACTGGTCAGCCGCATCGAGATCGAAGATCTCCCGCGCGTCCGGCCGCTCCGGCACGAGGATCAGCCACGGGTAGGTGGCGTCGTTCATCAGCAAAAGCCGGCTGAGGGCGAAATGGCCGAGCGTCATGCAATCGGCTGCCAGCCGCGGATCGAGCACGAAGGGCGTCATTGTCGCGGCTGCTCCCGGTTCAGGTCTTGTTCGACAAACGGGTGACAAACGGGTCCGGAGCCGCCGCCTTCTCGCCGCTCGCCGTCGACCGTCGTTCGCAAAATCAGGATGCGCGCTGCAGGCTTCTTGTTCAACTGCTCGAGACGGGTGCAACGGTTCGCTGCCGGTCAGGCAAGAGGCGCAGCCGCCGTCGCGAACGCCATGTCCCAGAAGGCGCGTTCCAGCCGCGTCGCCTGGCGGAAGGTCGCCACCAGTCCGGAGAGGCGCGCCGGGCCGCCGCGCCGCGCAAAGATCTCGCTCATCCGATCGACATGGGCGTCGGCGACCGCCTGGTAGTCGGCGCCGCCGTACATTTCGATCCAGCTCTCATACGGGTTCTCGTTCCTCAGCGTGGCCGGATCATCGGCAAGGGCGCGGCCGATTTCCCCGTAGCCGACCACGCAGGGCGCCAGCGCCACCTGCAGGTCCAGCAGATCGCCCGATAGCCCCTTTTCCAGCACGAAGCGGGTGTAGGCCACGGTCGCGTCGGCCTCCTCGGCGGCGCCGAGTTGATCGGCACCCATGCCCCAGCCCTCGCAATAGGCGACATGCAGGTCGAGTTCCCGGTCGACGATCGCCGTTAGGCCCGCCGCCGCGGCGCGGATGTCGCCCAGCGTCTCGGCCTTGAAGGCGGCAAGCCCGTAGGCTCGGGCGAAGTGCACGAGAAACAGGTAGTCCTGGACCAGATAGCGGCGGAAGCACGCCTGCGGCAATGACCCGTCCGCTAGAGCCCGGACGAACGGGTGGCGGACGTAGGCCGCCCAGTCGTCGTCGCAGGCGGCCAGAAGGTGTGAGAACAGGTCCTCGGCGGGCGGCGCCGCGCTCAATCGCGCTCGTCCAGCCAAGCCATCTGAATCGCTTCGAGAACCTTTTCGTTCGATTTTTTCGGGTCGTCGTCGAAGTCCGGCAGCGCCTGCACCCAAGCCCACAGGTCGGTGAAGCGCAGGTTCACCACGTCCGCATCCGGATGAGTTTCATCGAGCGCGATCGCGATGTCGCGCGCGTCGGTCCAGCGCAGCCCCATGGTTGCAAACCCCCTTCTCCGGCTTTCGTTCGAATCGGTTAGCGGTCGACCATCATGTTCCGGGTCGCCGACGGCAGCGTGACGACGAGGCCGTCGAGATCCTCCGTCATCCTGATCTGGCAGCCAAGGCGGGAGGTGTGGGTGAGCCCGAATGCGAGATCAAGCATGTCCTCCTCCTCTTCCGTCGGATCGTCGAGCTCGTCGAACCACTTCGGCTCGACGACGACATGGCAGGTCGAGCAGGCGAGCGAGCCTTCGCAGGCCCCTTCGAGATCGATGTCGTTACGGTGGGCAATCTCGAGAACGGAGAGCCCGACCGGGGCTTCGACTTCCTTTCGTACCTTTCCATCCGGTGACACGAACGTCATCTTCGGCATTCCTGCTGCATCTCCCTCAGTCGGCCGCTTGATCGGCCGTATTATCCCTCGGCCTCCGGCGGCGATGCCGGCGCCAATTCGTCGACGCCGCGGCCGCGCAAGGCCTCCCGAATTCCCCGATCCATCCGTCGCTCGGCGAAAGCGCGGGTGGCCTTTTCCAGATCCTCCACGCGTGCGCCGATGGCGTCGCGGTCTTCCCCGGCGATGGCCGCATCGAGCGCCGCCATCGCGTCATTGATCAGCTCGTGTTCGCCCTCGACAAGCAGATCCCCATCGACGTTCAACGCCGCCGCAACGGCAAGCTGAACCCGCCGCGCCTCGACCCGGGCCTCGGCGAGCAGGCGGCGAACCATGTCGTCGCCGGCATGGGCCATGCTTTCATACAGCATGTTCGCCATTTCGTCCTCGCTCAAGCCGTAGGATGGCTTGACCGCAACTTCCTGCTCGACGCCGGTGGTCTGCTCGGCAGCCGACACCGTCAGCAGGCCATCGGCATCGACCGCAAAGGTCACGCGGATCCGCGCAGCGCCCGCGGCCATCGACGGTATGGCGTGCAACTCGAAGCGGGCGAGGGAGCGGCACTGCTCGGCCATTTCCCGTTCGCCCTGAAGCACGTGGATGGCCATCGCCGACTGGCCGTCCTGGTAGGTCGTGAATTCCTGCGCCTTGGCGACCGGGATCGGGGTGTTGCGCGGAATGATTTTCTCGACCAGCCCGCCCATGGTCTCGATCCCGAGGCTGAGCGGGGTCACGTCGAGCAGCAGCGTCTCCGAGCCTGCCGTCAGCGCCCGGGCTTGGAGCGCCGCGCCGACCGCGACAACCTCGTCGGGATCGATGTGCGCGAGCGGCCTGGTTCCGAAGAAGTCGCCGACCTGGCGGCGGACGAGCGGAACCCGCGTCGACCCGCCGACGAGCACGACACCCTTGACCTGCTCCGGCGTGACGCCGGCGTCGGCAAGGACCTCGCGACAAATCCCCACCGTGCGCGCGACGAACGGCTCGATCACGGCTTCCAGCGCGTCGCGGCTCAGGCTGTGGTTCGTCTGTCGGCCGCCGGCGTCGATGACCCAGCTTCCGGTTGTCTGCGTGCTCAGGCACTCCTTTGCCAGACGCGCCGACATCAGCGCCATCTTCACGTCGGCGCTGGTGAGCGTTTCTTCCTCGCCCAGCCGCGTCTTGCGCTCGGCCAGGAAGGTCTCGGCGACCGCATGGTCCAGATCGTCGCCGCCAAGCGCCGCGTCGCCGCCGGTCGCCAGCACCTGGAAGACGCCTTTCTCCATGCGCAGGAGGGAAATATCGAAGGTTCCGCCGCCGAGATCGTAGATGGCGTAGAGCCCCTCTGCGCCCTCGTCGAGGCCGTAGGCGAGCGCCGCCGCCGTTGGCTCATTGACCAGACGCAGAACCTCCAGCCCGGCCAACCGGGCGGCGTCCTTCGTCGCCGTGCGGGCGGCGTCGTCGAAGTAGGCCGGCACCGTGACGACGGCTTTGCCGACGGCGCGACCGAGGTGCTGCTCGGCGCGATCGCGCAGAGCCTTCAGGATTTCAGCCGACACTTCCACCGGCGTGAGCCGCCGACCGGCGACCGTGATCCGGACCATGCCCGATGCGCCCTCGGCCTGGGGCTCGACGTCGTAAGGCAGTACGCCGGCCAGCGTCTTGAGATCGGCAAGGCCACGACCCATCAGCCGCTTGATGGAGCCGACGACGACGTCCGGCCGATCGAGCATGAGACGGCGCGCCAACTCGCCGACGACGGCGCTGCCGTCGGCGGCGTAGGCGACGACCGAGGGCACCAGCGCCTCGCCGTTGTCGTCGCGGATGACCTCCGCGCCGGCTTCCGTCCCGACGGCGACGACCGAGTTCGTCGTTCCGAGGTCGATACCGACGGCGACCGGCGCGTCGCCGGTCTCGGCGAGGGGATCCTTTCCCGGCTCGCGGATCTGAATAAGCTGTGCCATGGAAGCTACGTGTGCCGGCCGAGCCTGGTGCGGCGGCTCCGGCATTCCTCGATGTATTTGCCGAGATATCTCATCCGGGTGGTCAGCCGAGCGGCCGCCGGCAGATCGTCGCACGCGAACGCGGTGGACAGCGCCGCGATGCAGCGGCCGAAGTCGTCACTCGCGGCGGCCTCCAGCGCCTCGACCGCGGCGACCGAGTCCGCTTCCGCCAACTCTTCGCGCCGCTCCATCACCTCATGCAGCAGCTCCTGCTCGTTTACCAGCGAGCAACCCTCCGGGGCGACCTCGCCGCCTTTCAGGGTGACGAGGTAGTCCGCCCGCCGCAGGGGATCCTTCAACGTCTCGTACGCCTCGTTGAGGCTCACCGCCTGGAGCTGCGAAAAGGCCCGCTCCCGCGGCGTCCGGGTGGCGAAGCGATCGGGGTGCAGACGTCTTTGCGCGTCGAAGTAGCCGCGATCCAGGCTGTCGGCGTCGACATCGAAGGTCGGCGTCAGGTCGAGGCGTGCGAAATGATCGACGTCGGCCGGCGGCTGGACGGCGCCGCAGGTGGCGCAGAAGATGCTGTCGCCGGCGACGGGGCCGCGGCACGACCAGCAGGTTGAGATCGCCCCGCCGCCCGCGGCGGTGGCCTCGGCTTCATTCATTTGCCGCATCCTGAGCGCTGCCGTCTGCTGCATTCCAGGTTCCCGCATCGTTCATCTGCCGGCGTCGGTGCGAACGCTCGCGGCGTCGCCGGCCTCCTCCCGTCGCCACCGGCGGGGGAGGTCAGACGTGAAACGACTCGCCGCAGCCGCAGCGGCCCTTCTCGTTCGGGTTGCGAAAGACAAACCCGGATTCAAGCTTGTCCTCCACGTAGTCCATCTCGGTGCCGAGGATGAACATGGTCGCCTTGGGGTCGATCAGGATCGTAACGCCTCCGGCTTCGACGACCTCGTCGAACGGCGTCTTCTCGTCGGCATATTCCAGGGTGTAGGACATGCCCGAGCACCCCTTCGTCCGGACCCCGATGCGCACGCCGGCCGCGGGCTTGTCCCGCTGGCTCAGCAGCGCCTTGACCCGATCGATCGCGGCGGGGGTAACATTGATCGGCTGCGGACGGTGAGCCATCAACGCGTCGTTCCTTTCGCTTCTGTGTGTCCGAAGGCCGCGTTACTCGGCGGCCTTCGCCTTCCCGACGGCATGCTTGGCGCGATAGTCGTTCACCGCCGCCTTGATCGCATCCTCGGCAAGCACGGAGCAATGGATCTTCACCGGCGGCAGCGCCAGGTGCTCGGCGATCTCGGTGTTGCGGATGGTCGCAGCCTCGTCAATGCTCTTGCCCTTGACCCACTCGGTAACCAGCGAGCTCGAGGCGATCGCCGACCCGCAGCCGAAGGTCTTGAACTTGGCGTCCTCGATAATGCCGTCGGCGCTGACCTTGATTTGCAGCTTCATCACGTCACCGCAAGCCGGCGCGCCGACCAGACCGGTACCGACCGCGACGTCGCTCTTGTCGAGGGCGCCGACGTTGCGCGGGTTCTCGTAGTGATCGACAACCTTGGTGCTGTAGGCCATGTTTCGTGTCCTTCCTCTCTTTCCCGGTCCGTTTCTTCAGTGCTCGGACCACTGTATCGACTTGAGGTCAATGCCTTCCTGGGCCAGTTCCCAAAGCGGGCTCATGGCCCTCAGCCTGCTCACCTCCTGAACGATGCGTTCGACGGCGAAGTCGATCTCCTCCTCGGTCGTAAACCGACCCAGTCCGATCCTGAGGCTGGTATGCGCCAGTTCCTCGTCGACACCCAGAGCGCGCAGCACGTAGGACGGCTCGAGCGACGCCGACGTGCACGCCGACCCCGACGACAGGGCCAGATCCTTGATGCCCATCATCAGGCCCTCGCCTTCGACATACGCGAAGCTCAGGTTGAGGTTGCCGGGGATGCGGCGCTCGCGATCGCCGTTGAGGTAGACCTCGGGCAGCGCGGCCATGATCGCGTTGTAGAAGCGGTCGCTGAGCATGTGGAGGCGCTCGCCCTCCGCGCCCATTTCCGCCTCGGCGATGCGGCAGGCCTCTCCCAGTCCGACGCACAGCGGCGTCGGCAACGTCCCCGAGCGCATCCCGCGTTCCTGGCCGCCGCCGCTGATCATCGCCTCGAGCCGGACCCGCGGCCGTCGCCGGACATAGAGCGCGCCGATGCCCTTCGGTCCGTAGAGCTTGTGCCCGGAAATGCTCATCAGGTCGATCTTCATGTCTTCGACATCGAGCGGGATCTTGCCGACCGCCTGGGCCGCGTCGGTGTGGAAGTAGACCTTGCGCTCCCGGCAAATCTCGCCGATCGCCTTCAGCGGCTGAATGACCCCGATCTCGTTGTTGACCGCCATGATCGAGACCATGACGGTCTGGTCGGTGATCGCGCTGCGGAGCTGGTCCAGGTCGACGAGGCCGTTCGCTTGCACCGGCAGGTAGGTGACCTCGAACCCGTCGAGCTCCAGGTGGCGGGCGCTGTCGAGCACGCATTTGTGCTCGGTCACGCAGGTGATGAGGTGGTTTTTGCGCCCCTTGTGGAACCGCGCCACGCCCTTCAGGGCAAGGTTGTTCGACTCGGTGGCGCCGGAGGTAAAGATGATCTCCTTCTCGTTCGCGCCGATGATGTGGGCGATCTGGCCACGCGCCCTCTCGACCGCTTCCTCGGCCGCCCAGCCGTAGTCATGGTTGCGCGAATGAGGGTTGCCGAACACGTCGCTGAAATAGGGCAGCATGGCCTCGACCACGCGGCGATCGCACGGCGTCGTCGCCTGATAGTCGAGATAGATCGGCGCCCGCTGGTTTGTCGGCTTCCGCTCGATCCGCTGCAGTCCCGTCATGTCGTTCATTTATGTCACCTTCCCGACAGTCTCTTCGTCTGATTGACCGTCTGTCCCGTATCGATCGATGCCTCGCCTCATGCCGCCGCGGTCGCTTCCGCCGGCCCGGCTGTCGCGCCCATCGCGAAACCGGCGCACAAGCGGCCGGCCGTGGCGCGCCAGATCGTGACGAAATCGTCGATCTCCCGTTCCGTCGTCGTCCAGCCCAGACTCACGCGCACGGCTTGTCGTGCAAGATGCTCGCCAAGGCCCATCGCGCGAAGCACATGACTGCCGGCGACCTTGCCCGAAGAGCAGGCCGAGCCGGCGCTCACGGCGACGCCAGCGAGATCGAGGGCCATGACCAGCGTTTCCGCCGGTACCCCGGGCGTGAGGATGCAGACGGTGTTGACGAGCCGTTCGGCGTCGGCGGCGATGACGCGCGCGGACGGCGTGGCCGCCATTACGCCCGCCTCGAGCCGCCCGCGCAACGCCTTCGTGCGCGCCGCTGCCGCGCGTTGCGCAGCCTCGACGCCCACAGCCGCGGCGGCGGCGCCGAAGCCGGCGATCCCGGCGATGTTTTCCGTCCCCGCGCGCCGGCGTCGCTCCTGACCGCCGCCGACAAGCTGCGCCTCGACGTCCGTCCCATTGACGATCAGCGCGCCGACGCCGGGCGGCCCACCGAGCTTGTGAGCCGAGAGCGACAGCAGGTGCACACCGAGCGCGGCCGGATCGACGCGGATTTTGCCGGCGGCCTGCACGGCGTCGCAATGAACGAGTGCGCCGTGGCGCGCGGCCACCTCGGCTACTGCGGCGACCGGCTGGATCACTCCCGTCTCGTTGTTCGCCAGCATCACCGATACGAGCGCCGGGCGCTCGTTCATGACCAGCACGGCAGCGAGCGCATCGAGGTCGACGACGCCGTCGCGATCGACCGGAATCCGCTCCGCGTCGGCTGCGACCTCGAGCACCGAAGCGTGCTCGACCGCGGAAACCAGCACCCGACGCCGCTCCGTCCCGTGCAGGGCCAGGGTGTTCGCCTCGGTCCCGCCGCTGGTGAAGATCACCGACGCCGGCGGGGCTGCGACAAGCGCCGCGACCTGTTCGCGCGCATCCTCGATGACCCGGCGCGCGGCGCGGCCGAAGCCGTGCACCGAGGACGGGTTGCCGACGACGCCCTGCGCGGCCGCGACCGCTGCCGCCGCTTCCGGTCGAAGCGGCGTCGTCGCGTTATGGTCGAGATAAATCGACGTCCGCGTCATCGTTCCTGGCCTTGCTCCGACTCCATCATCGCGCCGCCGCGGCGATCTCCGGCCGCGTCGCGCGCACGTTGAGCCGGCTCGTCCCCAGCACGCGTCGCTCGCAGATGTCGGCGAGGGTCACCGAACTCAGATAAAGGTAGATCTGGTTGCCGAGTTCCTCCCACAGATCGTGGGTCAGGCACCGGCCCTGGTGGGATTGGCATCCGCGGGGCGAGCCTGTCGTACAGCGGGTGGCCTTGATCGGCTCGTCGACCGCAAGGATGATATCGGCAATCCGCGTCTCTTCAGGCTCGCGGGCGAGCCGATATCCGCCGCCCGGGCCGCGTACGCTGCTGACAAGACCGCCGCGTCGCAACTTGCCGAACAACTGTTCCAGATAGGAGAGAGAGATCTCCTGTCGGTCAGCGACCTCGGCGAGCGCCACCGGCTTGCCGCGGCTGTGATAGGCGAGGTCGGCCATGGCCATGACCGCGTACCGGCCCTTCGTGCTCAGCTTCACGTCTTTCCTCCTTTCCGCAGGCGAGCGCGCGCACTCAATGCCGGCCGGCCTCGGCGACCACGCGGACCGATGGACCGCCACCATCCACCGGCTCCGCCTCGCCGTTTGCGGGTTCCAAATCCTGCAGCCGTCCTTCGGCCTCCGCCAGTCGCGAGGCGAGGGACCGGATCTCGGCGCGAAGGAGTTCGAGCTCACGGTTAACCGGGTCGGGACAGCCCTCCGCAGTCGTCCCGTAGGCGCGGAAGCGGGCGTCACCGGCACGGCCGTTCGCCGGGACGACATGGGCGGGGATGCCGACCGCGGTCACGCCCTCCGGGACATCTCTTGTCACCACGGAATTGGCGCCGACGCGCGCGCCGTTGCCGACGGTGATCGGACCGAGAATTTGCGCACCGGAGCCGATAATGACGTTGTCCTCGATGGTCGGATGGCGCTTGACGCTCACCTGGCTGCGCGCATCCACCGACGGCGCGATGCCGCCGAGGGTCACGGCGTGATAAAGGGTCACGTCGTCGCCGACCTCGGAGGTCTCGCCGATGACGACGCCCTGCCCGTGATCGATGACGAGGCGCCGGCCGATGGTCGCGCCGGGGTGGATCTCGACCCCGGTCAGGAACCGCGAAAGCTGCGAGACGCAGCGCGCTACAAACGTCAACTTGTGGCGCCAAAGGCTGTGGGCGAGCCGATGCAGCACAATGGCGTGGAAGCCCGGGTAGCAGACCGCGACCTCCCAGCGCGAGCGCGCGGCAGGATCGCGATCGACGAACGCACGGACATCTTCTTCAAGCCTCTTGAAAAACATGTTGCCTGCTTTAAGTTGACCTGCTCCGCGTCCTGCAGCCGGGCGCGGGTCAGCAATGGCGTACCGCCGGCTCGCTCGGTATATATGATGCCTGACTAATGCGGTCAAGAATATCCGGCCGCGCCGGAGCGGGCAAAAGACCAATGGACGAGCGAGGATGTCGGACTATTTCGGGCCGATCACGGCGCATTTGTAGTCAGGCAGGGCAATGCCGCAGGTCATCTTCAACGGGACGGAAGGGCGACTGGAAGGTCGCTACCATCACGCCAGGACGTCCGGGGCGCCGATCGCGCTAACCCTTCACCCGCACCCGCTACATGGCGGTACGATGAACAACCGCATCGTCTTCACCATGTACCAGGCTTTCCAGCGCCGCGGCTTTTCCGTGTTGCGGTTCAACTTTCGCGGCGTCGGCCGGTCCCAGGGGCGCTTCGACGGCGGCCATGGCGAACTCAGCGACGCCGCCTCGGCGCTCGACTGGATGCAGACGATCAATCCGAACGCGTCGGGCTGCTGGATCGGCGGCTACTCCTTCGGCGCCTGGATCGGCATGCAACTCCTGATGCGCAGGCCCGAGATCGACGGCTTCATCTCCATCGCGCCTCCCGCCGGCGCGCTCGATTTCTCGTTTCTCGCGCCCTGTCCGGCGTCGGGCATTATCATTCACGGCGGCGCCGACGAGGTCGTGCCCGGAGACGTCGCGGCCAAGCTCGCGCGCAAGCTGAGCAGCCAGAAGAGCGTCGAGGTCGAGTACAAGGAGATCGCCAAGGCCGACCACATGTTTTCCGGCCACATGGATGAGTTGGCGGCGGCGGTGGAGGCCTACCTCGGCAAGGCGCTGGCGCCGGCGGGATAGCGCGAACGCCGTCTGCTCAAGGGGACGCGACCAGCTTCAAGCCGACGATGCCGGCGACGATCAGGCCGATGCAAACGAGGCGCAACACCTGCGTCGGCTCGCCGAACAGAAGGATGCCGGCGATCGCCGTACCCACCGTGCCGACCCCCGTCCACACGGCGTAGGCCGTGCCCAGCGGCAACGTTCGCAGCGCCAGGCCGAGAAGCAGGAGGCTGACAATCATGCTGGCGACGGTCAGCGCCGTCGGCATCAGCCGTGAAAACCCGTCCGTGTATTTCAATCCGACCGCCCAGCCGACCTCGAACAGACCGGCGGCGAGGAGAATGAGCCAGGCCATGCCGCGCCGACCCTTGCTCACCGCCGGGGCTGCGGCAACCGGACGACGCCGCCGGTGAGGGGAGCGGCGACGCCGGTCGTCGTCGGCAGGCTCAGCGGCAGGCCGCGCAGCGAGCGGACGGCAAGGTAGGCGAAGGCCTCCGCCTCCAGCGAGTCGCCGCGCCAGCCGACCGCCTCGACCGGATCGACGGGCGCCGCGACCGCTTCCGCGAGCCGCGCCAGCAGCACCGGGTTGCGCCGCCCGCCGCCGCAGACGAGCCAGCGCTTGGCGCCCTCGGGGAAGAACGCCTGCGCGCGGGCGATGCTGAGCGCGGTAAAGGCGCTGAGGGTGGCCGCGCCGTCGTCGACCGACAGGCCGTCGAGGCTGGCCAGGGCCGCGGCGAATGCCTCGCGGTCGAGCGACTTCGGCGGCGGCGCAGCGAAGAACGGATGGCCGAGGAGCGCGTCCAGCCGGGCCGTGTCGACACGACCGCGCGCGGCGTGGCGGCCGTCCTGGTCCATGGCCGCGCCGGTTGTCGTCGCGAGCCAGTCGTCGATGAGCGCGTTGCCGGGACCGGTGTCGAAGGCAAGCACCGGCGCGGGTGCGGCGCCGCGGGCGGCGCCGATCCAGGTGACGTTGGCGACGCCGCCGATGTTGACGACAGCGACCGGACCTGCGAGCGCGCGAGCGAGTGCGGCATGATAGAGCGGAGCGAGCGGTGCGCCCTGACCGCCCGCGGCAACGTCGGCGGCGCGAAAACTGTCGACGACGGCGATCCCTGTGCGTTGCGCCAGCCTCTCGCCGTCGCCGATCTGGACCGTCACGCCGCGCTCGGGACGGTGCAGCACGGTCTGGCCATGGAATCCGATCACGTCGATCTCGCCGGGGGGCCGCCCGGACCGGCGCAGAAGCGTTTCGACAGCGTCGGCGTGGCGATCGGTCAGCGCGGAGATCAGGTCCGCATCCGCAGGGCCGGGACAGCGGCCAAGCATGGCGCGGAGCCGGGCGCGAAACGCCGCTGGGTAGGGGACGGTGATCGCGCCGGCGAAGGTCGTCGCCCTTTCGCCGTCCGTGACGAGCAAAGCGGCGTCGATCCCGTCGAGCGACGTTCCGCTCATCAGACCGATCGCCGCCAGCGACTCAGACAAGGCCTGGTCGGCGCGCGCCGGCGCGTTGTCGGTCTCGCCTGAACATGCTAACCCTCGCGATCGACAAACTCGACGACCCCGCGAACGCGACACGCGCGTACTCGGCCAAGGCCGCACATTACCGCAAATCCTCGACCCACGGCAGCTTCCCGATGACCTCTTCCCTTTCTTCGTTTCTCGAAACCGTCGTCGAGCGCGGTTTCCTGCACCAGTGCACCGACCTGGAAGGCCTTGCCGCGGCCGCGGAGGCTGGGCCGATTGCCGGCTATATCGGCTTCGACTGCACGGCGCCCAGCCTGCACGCGGGCAGTCTCGTCTCCATCATGCTGCTGCGCGCCTTCCAGCGCGCCGGGCACAGGCCGATCGTGCTGATGGGCGGCGGGACGAGCAAGATCGGCGACCCCTCGATGCGGGACGAGGCGCGCAAGCTCCTGGGCGAGACGGAAATCGCCGCCAACATGGCCGGCATTCGCCGGGTCTTCTCGCGCTTCCTGCGGTTCGGCGAAGAGCCGGGCGGGGCAATCATGGTCGACAATGCGGATTGGCTCGACGGGCTCAATTACATCGCCTTTCTCCGCGACTACGGCCGCCACTTCTCGGTCAACCGGATGCTTGCCTTCGACTCGGTCAAGCTGCGGCTCGAACGCGAACAGGCGCTGAGCTTTCTCGAGTTCAACTACATGATCCTGCAGGCCTACGACTTCCTCGAACTCGCTCGTCGCCACGACTGCACGCTGCAGATGGGCGGCTCCGACCAGTGGGGGAACATCGTCGGCGGCGTCGAACTCGCCAGGCGGGTCGACGGGCGCAGCGTCTTCGGCCTGACGACGCCGCTCCTGACCACGGCGTCGGGCGCAAAGATGGGCAAGACGGCCGCCGGCGCAGTCTGGCTCAACGCCGAGATGCTCTCGCCCTACGACTACTGGCAGTTCTGGCGCAACACCGAGGACGCGGACGTCGGCCGCTTCCTCCGCCTGTTCACCGAACTGCCGCTCGACGCCATCGCCGACCTCGAAGCGCGCGAAGGCGCGGCGATCAACGATGCGAAAATCGTCCTTGCCGACGAGGCGACCCGGCTTTGCCATGGCGAGGAGGCGCGGGTGCAGGCGGCGGAGACGGCGCGGCGGACCTTCTCCGATGGCGCGACCGGCGAGGGCCTGCCCGCGGCGACGATCGCTCGGGTCGAGCTGGAGGCCGGGTTGGCGGCGCTGGAGGCCTTCCGCCGGGCCGGGCTTGCCGCGACCAACAGCGAAGTCCGACGCCTGGTCAAGGCCGGCGGCGCCCGCATCAACAACATCGCCTTCAGCGATGAAGGCAGGAAGATCACCCTTGCCGATCTCGACGACGAAGGCGTCGTCAAGCTGTCGGCGGGCAAGAAGCGGCACGCGCTGCTCCGCGTTGCGGCCGGCTGAGGTCGGCCCGTTCGCGCTTGGCGCATGCCTGCCATGCGTTCCGCGCGGCCCTGCAGGCGCGAAGGCCTTTTGAAAATCCCTTGCGCCGCGGCTACCCTTTACGAAGGGGCGGTATAAGCTCCGACCTAATAAACCAAGGAGGAGAAGGTGACCGTTCTCCGCTGGGAGTCGGCGATGCAACTGGGGGTGCCCGCGATCGACGCGGACCACAAGAGGCTCGTCGGCCTTCTCAATCAGTTGCATTACGCGGTGATCGCCGGCGAGGATGAGGAGGGCATCGGGCGCCTGCTCGAAGATCTCGTCGGCTACACCCAGACGCATTTCGCTCGGGAAGAAGACCTGATGGAGCGGGGCGGCTATCCGGAGCTGCAGCATCATCGGCAGATTCACGAGCGGCTCGCGGACCGTATGCAGGCTTTCCGCGACTCGTTCCTGCAGTCGCCGGACGACTTCGACATGCATCGCTTCTACGACTTTGTCTCCGGCTGGTTGCTGCACCACGTCCTCGGCGAGGATATGAAGCTCAAGCCGTACGTGGAGAGGGCGATAAACGTCGCGTGCGCCTGAGCAGGCGCAAGCCGCCGGCAGGTCGGATCAGGGGCTCGCGTTCGGCGCCGGCGAAAACGTGTCCTGCGGCGGTGTCCGGTCGAAAATGCTGAAGATGTTGCGCAGGATCCCCGGCGTCAGCATGCTGACGGGATTAACCGAAATGTTCGGTTGCGCCATCGTTCCGGTAACGCCGTAGCTCACGGCGAACAGGCCTCCGCCGCGCTCGCCGCCGCTGAACAGGCCGCCGATCAGCGGCAGCCGTCCCAGAAGCGAGTTGAGGACATAGAACGGGACGAGCGTCCCGCGGACGTCGATCAGGTCCCTGGCGATGTCGTAGGTGCCGGACGCCGTGGCGCCGAGGGCCGTTCCGTGCATCTTGGCCTCGCTGAGGGTGAGGAGGTCGTCGCGCAGCGAGAACGGGACGTCGAGCGTATCGAAGGCGATGCCCTCGCCGCGGAGCAGCTCGATGACGCCGGTGAGCGCCATCACGTTCAGGATTTGCGCCAGGATCGGCGCCCTGATCAGGTGAAACCTCTTGATCTTGAGCGTGCCGTCGAGCGCCAGGGCGTGCGGGTCGATATCGTCGAACATGCCGTCGATCCTGAGTTCACCGCCCTGGAAATCGGGGAAAATGTTGAACGCGCGCAGCGCCGAGCCGGCATTGTCGGCGCGAACGCGCAAGGTGCGCGCCGACGCTCCGGCCGGCGCAATGTCGACCGTCACCGGCGAGCCGTCGCCGACCAGGCCTTCGACCTGCACCAGTCTGAAGACACCGCGTTCGCGCACCACGGTTGCGGAAACGGCGCGAATCGGCGTGTCCGCTTCGAGCCACAAACGATCGAGATCGGCGGACAGCGTGAAGTTGTCCAGCGCCGCCGTGTCGGTGCCCTCCGTCGCCTTGTGCTCTCCTTCCAGGAGCGGATGGACATCGAGGCGATTGCCGCCGATCACCACGTCCCAGCCTCCGCCCGGCATCGCGGTCACAATGGCCGACGCATCGGTGTTGCCGCTGATCAGACGATCGACGATGACCCGCTCCAGCGTCCCCTTGCCGCTGAACGCGACGGATCCTGAGGCTTCCAACGCCGGCGCCGAGATCGACGCGCGGCTTACTTCGGCGAGGTGATCGCCGACGAACCGTCCCTTGGCGAACATGAAGGTCCGCTTGCCGCGTTCCTTCGCCCAGCCGAGGGGTGGAAAGTTCAGCGCCGCCTGGCTGGCGTCCACATCGACGTCGAAGTCGATGTCGCGCTCGTTCTTGAAGATGACGGTCGACTGCGCCGCCAACGGCCCGTCGACCCACGGGTCCAGGGTTGCGACGACGCTGGGTTCGATCCTGCGCAAGGCGTCGATGGACATGCTCGGGACCGCCAGATCGATCCGGCGCAGGTAGGGTGCGCCGACGGCGAAGTTCTCGTGCCACGCCACCCGACCCGCGATGTTTTCGAAACTGACCGGGCCGAGCACGTCCATGCCCTTCTCGTCGATGTCGAGGTGCAGGTTGCCGCCGGTCACGTTGCCGCCGATGAGCGCGTCGGGGATGAACAGGTTGCTGACATCGCCGCGCGCCCTCAGCTTGACGTCCTCGATCTCGGGGTCCTTGACAAGAGGCAGGGTCAGCTCAAGCGAGGAGACGACGTCGCCGCGCGACTCGGCGGTGTTGATGGCGATGTTCTTGGTGTAGCCGAACGGCTCGTGCGCAAGAAACCTGAGCGCCGCCGGCACCGTGCCTCTGATCGCGGTTTCCAGCCGCAGGGTTGGCGCGTCCGCGCGGAGGTCGGAGATGACGGCGGTGCCACCGGTGACGGTAAGACCGCTCGTCTCACCGCTGTCGATCGCGATCTTCAGGCTTTGCAGATCGAATGTCGCCGTGCCCGTGGCGTTGCGCAGCGGCGGCGCCGGCGGCAGGTAATCGACCTGCAGGCGAGATGCCCGTCCCTGCCCGGACAGTTTGGTGACGTCCGTCCCTTTGCCGGTCGGCCCGAACTCGATGTAGATGTCGCCCTGCTCCAGCGAGCCGGATGAGAGATGGGCGAGAGCCCAATCGCGACCGCCCGAAGCGACGATTTTCGGCCAGTAGAGGGCGAGGTTGTCGACCTTGACCCGGCCGAGGTAAATATGCGCCGCGCCGCTGAGATCACCGCCGAGAGCGCGAGCCTCGCCGTCGACCTTGACCTTCGCTCCGCCGAGGTCGAGGTCGATGGACACGTCAGACGCGGCGTCCGCGTCGATGTCGTAGCGGCCCTGCGCGGCGACGGACGCGAGCGGGAAGGTCTGGTCGATCGGGCCCGGCAGATACACGCTGGTGTTGTCGGCAAAGCTGATCGCCGACGGCTCCATCTCGACGCTACCGGAAGTGGCGTCATAGCGTCCTCTCAACGCGAGTTCACGGACGTCGAGCTTCTGCGCCGCCTTTTCGTCGAGGCCGAACTGCGCCGCGAGCGGTGCGGTGAGCTCCAGCCGGCCGCTGCCGCCACTGACGTCAAAGCTGAGCTGGCGCAGCGTTCCATCGCTTCCGGTTTCGATTCTGGCGGTTCCGGCGAGCGGCAGGTCGACGCTCTGCAGCGGGCTCAGCGCGGGCGTAACCGCCGCGAACGGGGCGGGGCGGAAATTCTGAAACCGAACCTGCAGCGCCATCGCCCCGGTCGCCGCGGTAGCGAAACCGTCGATATCGGCAAGCGCGCGCTCCTGACCGGCGCTCAGGGCAACGCGTGCATCCAGAGACATGCTCCTGGCCGCCCGCACGAGCTGCCCCTTCGCGAGGCGACCCGCCCAAACCGCATCGAGCTGTCGGTCGCGGTAGACGATCCGGCCGTTGGTGATCGTGACCACGTCGAGGTAGCTTAACGGATCCGCCGGATCTCGTGGGGTCGCGAGCGCAGACTGGACGAACGCGCTGAACGGCGTCGCGCTGCCTTCGCCTTCGGCGAGAGCGAATTCGAGCGTGCCGTCCTTGCGGCGAATCAGGTTCACCAGCGGTCTGTAGAGGTGGATTTCGGTGGGAGCCAGGCGAAAATCGCGCAGCGCGTCGGAGCTCAGCGCGACGCTGAGCTCCGGAACGTGGGCGATGGGAGCGCCGTCGGGCGTGCTTGCGGCGACATTGAGAAAGCGGACATCGAGGCCTTCGGCCCAGTCGGTCCACGACACGACCAGATCCGCGATCTCCACGTGAAGATTCGGAGTAGCCCGGTTGATCAGGAACTCGAGCGTCGGCACGGCCCATGAAAGCGACACGGGCCCCTGGCTCAGCCGCCACGCAACGGCAGCGCCGACCAGCACGGCCGCGACAAGCACGCCCATAAGCAGGTAGAAAAGTGTGTGGGCGGTGCGTTTGAGCAACTGGTTTGACGGCTTTATGACGAGAAGCGCTGGGGCGGGCGTCGGGCACGGCATCATGCGGCAAAGCCCGGATCTTGAACATGACTAAATGGCTCGCCAACCAGAAGGGCGACCTCCCTCTGCCGGCGGATCCGGAGCGCGCCGGCGTCGGTCTGGAGCGGTGGCTTACGGCAGCGGCGGCTGCCGGGCCGCAGCTGGTCGAGCGCGCCCGCGCGCAGGCCGGCGAGCGAGCGGTTCGGCGCCTGCTTGACGCCTTGTTCGGCAACAGTCCCTACCTCACCTTCCTCTGCGAGCGCGAACCTGGACTGCTTGCCGCTCTGATCGGCGACGGGCCGGATCCGGCCATGGCCGCCATCTGGCGGAACATCGGCGAGACCAAGAAAGCGGCGGCTCGGGGTGAGGATCCCTCCCGGGCGCTACGGATCGCCAAGCGGCGCGTGGCGCTGGTGACCGCGGTCGCCGACATCGCCGGCGTCTGGTCGCTGGCGCAAGTGACCGAGGCGCTTGCGCGGTTCGCCGAGGACGCGCTCGGCTGCGCCTGCGCCTTCCTGCTGCGCGAGCTGGTCGGCCACGTCGGTTGCGAGCCCGCCGTTGCCGACGCACCGGAGATCGGCTCGGGGCTGATCGTGCTCGGCATGGGCAAGCTGGGCGCGCTGGAGCTGAACTACTCCAGCGATATCGACCTGATCGTCTTCTACGATCCGGAATGTCTGGCGACGGACCGGCGCGACGAGCTGCAAAACCGCTTCGTTCGCCTTGCCCGCGGCCTGGTCCGCATCATGGCCCAGCGCAACGCCGACGGTTATGTCTTCCGCACCGACCTGAGGCTTCGTCCCGATCCCGGCTCGACGCCGCCGGCGATGTCGGTCCTGGCTGCCGAGATCTATTACGAGACGCTCGGGCAGAACTGGGAGCGGGCGGCGATGATCAAGGCGCGTCCGGTGGCCGGCGATCGCGAAGCCGGACGTCTCTTCGTCGAGCAGTTGCGCCCATTCATCTGGCGGAAGAACCTGGATTTTGCCGCGATCCGCGACATCCACTCGATCAAGCGGCAAATCCACGCCCATCGCGGCGGCGGCAAGATCGCCGTCGCCGGCCACAACATCAAGCTCGGCCGAGGCGGCATCCGCGAGATCGAGTTCTTTGTCCAGACGCAGCAACTCATCTGGGGCGGTCGCGTTCCCGCCCTGCGCCTGACCGGGACGGAAGAGGCGTTGTTGGCGCTGGTGGCCGCCGGCAAGGTCGGCGAGGCCGCCGCCCAGGAGCTGATCGCCGCCTACAGGTTCCTTCGCAGGGTCGAGCACCGGTTGCAGATGATCAACGACGCGCAGACCCACGCGCTACCGGACGAACCCGCGGCTCTCGGTGCCGTCGCCGTCTTTCTCGGTTTTGCCGACAGGCGGGCGTTCGCGGAGGCTTTGCTGCATCACCTTCACAACGTCGAGCGGCACTACGCGGACCTGTTCGAGGACGCGCCGGCGCTGAGCGCGGCAGGGTTCGCAGGCAACCTCGTTTTCACCGGCGGCGAGCCGGACCCGGACACGCTGGCGACGCTGGCGCGCCTCGGCTTCGTCAAGGTCGAGATGGTCGACGCCGCCGTGCGCGGCTGGCATCACGGTCGCTCCCGGGCCATGCGCAGCCCGCGGGCCCGCGAATTGCTGACCGAACTCATGCCGTTTCTGCTCAAGGGCATTGCCGAAACGCCCGATCCGGACGCGACCCTGGTCGGCTTCGATCGCTTCCTCGCCGGGTTGCCGGCCGGGGTCCAGCTCTTCTCGATGTTTCACGCCAACCCGGAGTTGTTGAGGCTCGTCATTCACATCATGGGCGTCGCCCCGGGACTGGCGACGACATTGGCGCGCGCGCCCGCGGTTCTCGAGAGCGTGCTGTCCGCCGACTTTTTCCAGGAGCCGCCGTCGCTTGCCGACCTGCAGATCGAACTCGAAGGCGTGCTTGCGCGCGCCCGCGACGAAGAGGAAATTCTCGACGCCGCCCGTCGCTGGGCCGGTGAACGGAACTTCCAGGTCGGCGTCCAGAGCCTCAATCGCTTGATCGGCACCGGCGAAGCCCAGATCGCCTGGAGCAACGTCGCCGACGCCGCCCTGCGCGGGCTGTTGCCGCGGGTGGAGGCGGCGTTCGCCGCCGCCTACGGCGTTGTTCCCGGCTGCGGCCTCGCGGTCGTGGCGATGGGCAAGCTCGGCAGCCGGGAAATGACCCGCAACTCCGACCTCGACCTGATTTTCGTCTACACAACGCCGGATCCGGAAGCCGCTTCCGACGGGCCGCGGCCGCTCTCCGCCAGCCAGTACTTCGCGCGCCTCAGCCAGCGCTTCATCAATGCGCTGACCGCGCCGACGAGCGAGGGGCGGCTGTACGAGGTCGACATGCGCTTGCGTCCGTCGGGAAAGGCCGGGCCGATCGCCACCAGCTTCGCCTCGTTCGAGCGCTATCATCAAGAGCAGGCATGGACCTGGGAGCAGATGGCGCTGACCCGGGCGCGGGTCATCGCCGGGCCACGGCCGCTTGTCGGCGACATCGAGCGGGCGATCCGCGAGGCGCTGATGCGCCCGAGGGACGCGGACCGACTGCGCGCCGATGTGGCCGACATGCGTGAGCGCATCGAGCACGAGCACCACGCGGCGTCGGTCTGGGAGGTCAAACATGTGCGCGGCGGCCTGGTCGACATCGAATTCGTCGCCCAGTACCTGCAGCTCCGTCATGCCTACGCCGCGCCCCAGGTGCTGTCGACGAACACCATGGAAGCGCTGGGCGCGCTGAGCGCGGCGGGTTTTCTCGCCGCCGATGTCGCCGAGGAGTTGATCGAGGCCCTGGCCTTCTGGCAGCAGATCCAGGCGCGCCTGCGCCTGACCTTCAACGAGCCGCTACGCGCGCCCGGCGGCGAGGACGGGACGAAGGCGTTGCGGGAAGCGTTCCGCGACATCGCCGGGAGCGACCTCGGCGCGCTGACCCGGCGCATGGAGGCGACGGCGACGATGGTTCTCGCGCACTTCGATGCGCTCGTCGGCGCGGCCGGCGGCGAGGGCCTCGATGAGCACGGCGAGCGCTAATGCAGCGTCAGCGCCGGGATGTAGCTGAACAGGAGGACGACCGTCAGCGCCATCAGGTAGTACGGCCAGAGCTCCTTGCTGGCGTGCACAATCGAGACCCTGGCGATCGAGCTGCTGATGAACAGCGTCGTGCCGACCGGCGGCGTGTACAGGCCGACGGCAAGGGTCAGCACCATGACGATGCCGAGTTGCACGAGGTCCATGCCGATCGTTTCCGCAAGCGGCACGAAGATCGGTCCGAGCAGGAGGACGGCGGCGGGGAGGTCGATGAACATTCCGGCAACGAGCATGATGCCGATCATGGCCAGCACGATCAGCCACGGCGCCTGAAGCGTCTGCAGGCACCATTCGGCAAAGGCCTGCGGCGCCTGGACGAAGGTCATAATCCACCCGATCGCCGCCGAAGCCATGATCACCAGCATCACGACGCCGGTGGCGACGCCGGCCGAGATCACCGCATCGGCAAAACGCCGCCACGTCATGTCCCGGTAGAAGACGACGCCGGCCACGAGCGAGTAGAGGACGGCGAGGACGGAAACCTCCGTCGGCGTGGCGAAGCCGAAGCGCAGCAGCACCAGGATCAGGAACGGCATGGCCAGGGCCGGGCTTGCCTGCAGGAACAGGCGGCCGAAGCGACGCCAGTCGAACGGCTGCGTCCGGTGCGGGAAGCCGCGCACGCGGGCCGAAATGTTGCAGACCAGGACGAAGACGACGGTCAGCGCGATGCCCGGAAGAACGCCCGCAAGGAACAGGGCGCCGACCGATACGCCGGAAACGAGCGAGTAGAGGATCAGCGGGATCGACGGCGGGATGAGGATGGCGATGCTGGCCGCCGCGCTGTTGTTGGCGGCGACGAAGCCCGCCGGATAGCCTTCCCGCTTCTGCCACGGAATCAGCATCGAGCCCAGCGCCGTGGCGTCCGCGACCGACGACCCGGAAACGCCGCCGAACACCATCGATCCGACGACGGTGACCGAGGCCAGACCGCCGCGGAAACGCTGGACCAGGGTCGTCGCGAAGTCGATGAGGTTCTGACCCAGCCGACCGCTCATCATCAGGCTTCCGGCCAGGATGAAGAACGGCAGGGCGAGCATCGGGAAAGACTGCGTCTGGTTGTACATCTGCTGCGCGACGATCATCAGCGGCAGCGAGTCGCTGGACCAAATCGCGGCGCCGGAGGCGATCACCAGGACATGTCCAACGGGCACCGAGAGGGCGAGCAAGCCGAAGAAAACGATGACCATGACGCCGATCATGTGACGCTTTCCTCCGGGTCGGGCTGTGGGGCGGCTTCAGGGCCGAGCAGTGCGACCCTCACGGCAATCGTCAGGCTGCACACGGCAACGAGCGCCGAGGCGGACGCCATGGCGTAGTAGCCGAGGCTGCGCGGCAGTTGCATGATGGCGCTGCGCTCCATCGCGGTGATCTCCGCGACGTCCAGGCTCACCTTCAGCAGCACCAGATAGGCGGCGGCAACGACAAGCCCGACGGCGACGATGAGAAACCGGCGCCCGCCCCGCCCCAGCGAATAGAGCAGGAGATCCACGGCGATGTGCGCCCCGTGCTGGACCGCCAGCACGATGCCGGCGGCGATCATCCACGGAAAGAGCTGCTCGGGCACCTCCGCCACCCACTCGAGGCCGCCGTGGGCGAAGACGTAACGGGCGACGACGTTGGCCCCGAGCACGGCCAGCAGGACGACGACCGTGACCAGGACGGTGATGCGGCAGATCGCCGCGATCACCCGGTCGACCCAGTCGGCTGCGGCTACAATCGGACCGGATCGCTTCGCCGAGCCGGCCAGGGCCGCCTCAGCTGCGGGCGGCGTCGACAAGGCGCTGCACCAGATCACCGAAGGGCTTTTTCTTCCAATCCTCGATCACGGGCTCCGTGGCCGTTCGGAAGGCCGGCCGATCGACCTCGTTCACCTTGACCTTGGGGTTGGCCTGGAATTCGCCCAGGTACTTGACGGCGGCCTCCTGCATCAACCGGCGCTGCTCGTCGCCCGCCTCCGCCGCGGCCTCGGTCACGGCGGTGTGCGCATCCCCCTTCAGCTTCGCCCAGCCGATCTTGGACATGAAGAACGGGGTCGATTCCCATTTGTGCGCCGTCAGGCTGATCAGCGGGTTGACCTCGTAGAGTTTCGAACTGGCGATGTTGGCGAGCGGGTTCTCCTGGCCGTCGACAACGCCCTGCTGCAGGGCGACGTAGAGCTCGCTGAAGGCGATCTGCTCCGTGCCGGCGCCGAGCGTGCGAAAGATGTCGATGGTCATCGGGTCGGCCGGCGTCCGGATTTTCAGCCCCTTCAGGTCGTCCGGCTTGACCACGGGGCGCTTGCTGTTGGTCACGTGGCGGATGCCGTTGTCCCACCAGCTCAGGAGCATGATGCTGAACGGTTCGAACCGCTTGGCGATCTCCTTGCCGACATCGCCGTCGACGACCTTGAACGCGGCGGCCGAGTCCGCAAAGAGGAACGGCAGGCCAAGCGTCGCGATTTCGGGAACGAGCCCCGATGCGGCTCCCTGGCTGTTCGCGGTAAGGTCAAGCGCGCCGGTGCGCAGGCTGGTCAACATCGCAACGTCGTTGCCGAGCTGTTCCGAGCCGGCGATGTTGACGGTGACGCTGCCGGACGTCTTTTCCTTTACCAGCCTGGCGAAGGTCTCGCAGGCAACCGCCCGCGGGTTTCCGGGGGCCGCGCCGTGCGCGAGCGTCAACGTCGTTGCCGCCGCTGCCGCTGCCTGCCGGGTGCGGCTTGTGACGATCGCGGGGGCGGCGATCGTTGCCCCGGCCGCCATCATGAAGTCCCTGCGGGTGATATGGATCGTCATCGTCTCCTCCAACTTCCCGCCCGGCGTTGATCCGCCGGTGCGGTGATCTCATACGGCTTGGCGCCGGATCCGGATCCCTTCGTTTCGCCTCAGCCGAGCCAGTTCTTGATGCTGCCGACCATGGTGTCGGCCGAGATGCCGTAGCGGTCGTGCAGCGTCGGCAAGGCGCCGGCGTCGAGAAACTTGTCGGGCAGGCCGACCTGCCGGAAGCGCGCGGATACCCCCGAGCGCATCAGAACGCCGGCGACCGCTTCGCCCAACCCGCCCACGACGGAATGGTTTTCCGCGACGACGATCAGGCGCCCGCCTCGCTGCGCCTGCTCCAGGATCGTCCGTTCGTCGAGCGGCTTGATCGTCGGCGAGTGCAACACCGCGACCTTGACGCCGTCCTTCTCCAGCTTGTCGGCGGCTTCCAACGCCCGCATGGTCATGAAGCCGGCGGCAACGACGAGCACGTCGGCCCCGTCACGAAGCAGCCTGGCCTTGCCGAGTTCGAAACGGTAGTCGTAGCGATCGAGGACCAGCGGCACATTGCCGCGCAGAAGACGCATGTAGACCGGTCCGTCATGGTCCGCGATCGCGTGGGTCGCCTGCTCGATATCGAGCGCGTCGCACGGATCGACCACCGTCAAATTCGGCATCGCCCGGAAGATGGCGAGGTCGTCGGTCGCCTGGTGGCTCGGCCCATAGCCGGTGGTCAGCCCGGGAAGCGCGCAGACGATCTTGACGTTCAGCCTCTCCTCGGCGATGGCGAGGCAGATGAAATCGTACGCGCGCCTGGAAGCGAAAACGGCGTATGTCGTCGCGAAGGGCAGGAACCCTTCCCGGGCCATGCCCGCGGCAGCGCTCATCAGCAACTGTTCGGCCATCCCCATCTGGTAGTAGCGGTCGGGATAGGCCTGAGCGAAGACGTAGAGGTCCGTGTACTTGCTGAGGTCGGCGGTCAAGCCGACGATCTCCGGGCGCGTTTCCGCCAAAGCCGTCAGCGCGTGGCCGAAGGGCGCGGGCCTGGTCGGCTGACCCTCTGCCGCCAGAGAGGCGATCATCGCCGAGGTCGTCAGCCGCGGCTTTTTCGTGACCTGACCGACTTCGGCGCGCCCTTCTCCGGGTGTCGGCGGTTGCGTGCCGGGCTTCGTCTTAGCTTCCATCACCGTACCCTCCCGGCATCCAGAGCTTCAAGAGCGAGATCCCATTCGTGCGCATCGACCCTCAGGAAATGCGTCATCTCGCGGGTTTCGAGGAAGGGGACGCCCTTGGCCATGCGGGTATCGCAGATGATGACGCGCGGCTTCGCCTCTTTCAGCCCGCGGGCCCGGTCGAACGCCGCCGCAAGCGCATCGAGATCGTTCCCGTTGACCCGCTCGACGTGCCAGCCGAAGGCGTCCCATTTGGCATGCAGAGGCTCGAAGTTGAGCACGCTCCGCGACGGTCCGTCGGCCTGCTGGTTGTTGACGTCGACGATGGCGATGAGGTTATCGAGTTGCCAGTGCGGCGCCGACTGCACGGCTTCCCAGGTGGAGCCTTCGTCGAGTTCGCCGTCGGAGAGGAGGTTGTAGACCAGCGACTTCGAGCCCTTGCGCTTCAGCCCCAGGGCCATGCCGACGGATATACCGAGGCCATGGCCCAGTGACCCGCCGGTGATCTCCATGCCCGGCGTATACGAAGCCATGCCGGACATCGGCAGCCGGCTGTCGTCGGTGCCGTAGGTTTCGAGTTCGTTCTCGGGGATGACGCCGGCCTCGATCAGCACCGAATAGAGGGCAATGGCGTAGTGCCCGATCGACAGGCAGAAGCGGTCGCGCTCCTCCCACTCCGGGTCGTCGGGCCGGTAGCGCAGCGCGTGGAAATACGCAACCGCGAGGACATCCGCGACGCCCAGAGCCTGCGCGATGTATCCCTGTCCTTGCACCGCTCCCATGCGCAGCGCGTTCCTGCGGATGCGGAAGGCCCGGTCGACAAGGTTTACGTTGGAGAGTTCCGCAGTGCCGGAATGTGTCGTCGCCATATTCAGCTCCATTGGGCTAGCGACGGGGCGAGGCAATCCCCCGATGCCTCACCGCCTAGTGGATGAGCATGCCGCCGTTCACGTCGAGGACCGCGCCGGTGATGTAACTGGAGAGGTCCGAGGCGAGGAACAGGCAGGCGCCGGCGACGTCGCTCGCTTCGCCGAGACGATTAATGGGAATGCCCTTGAGGATTTCCCGCTTCATATCGTCGGTCAGCTTGCCGGCAGTGATGTCGGTCTGGATCAGCCCGGGCGTGATCGAGTTCACCCGGATGCCGTCGGGCCCCAGTTCCCGCGCCATCGCCTTGGCCAGGCCGAGCACGCCCGCCTTGGCTGCGCTGTAGTGGGGGCCGCCGAAGATGCCGCCGCCGCGCTGGGCGGAGACCGACGACAAGCAGATGATCGACCCGAAGCGGCGCGCGCGCATGTGCGGCACGACCGCCTGCGACATGTAGAGCGTGCCGCGCAGGCTGACGTCGGTTACCGCCTCGTAGCTCTCGGGCCTGATCTCCATCAGCTTCAGCGGCTGGGTAATGCCGGCATTGTTGACCAGGATGTCGATCTGGCCGAACGCGCGCAGCACCTCTTCGGCCGCGGCCTGACATTGCTCCAGGCTGGTGACATCGCACGCCAGCCCGATATGCTGCTGGCCGAGGCTGGCCGCAGCGGAGCGCGACTGCTCGGTGTCGAGGTCGAGAATGGCGACGCGTGCCCCGTGGCTTGACAAGAGGGTCGCCGTCGCCATCCCGAGGCCGCGCCTGGAGGCGGCGCCGGTGATGACGCAGCATCTGTTATCAAGCAGCATGAGACATTGCCTCCGCGGTCTTCCCGCGCCAAGCAATAGGCTGCCGCTGAGGCACATTGTCCTTCATACGCCCTCCCTCTGGACCCTTGATCATTTTTGTTCTACTTGAGATTATGTTAAATAATTCTGACCGCGCGCGATAGCGATTAATTCTCACTTGACACTTGAATCCGATTCACAGATCGCATGCAAACCCTGCCGTCTTTCAACGCTCTCAAAGCCTTCGAGGCCGCCGTACGCCGCGGAAGCTTCAGCGCGGCCGCGAACGAACTGCACCTGACGCCCTCGGCGGTGAGCCATCAGGTCAAGATCCTGGAAAACCAGCTTGGGATCCGGCTGTTTCGCCGGATCGGACGCTCTGTGGTTCCCACCGCCCGTGGCGCCCACTATTACCGCGAGGTCACGGCGGCGTTCGGACGCATCAGGGTCGCGACGGTCGAACTCACCGGCGATGGCATGAGCGACCGGCTCTCGGTCCACTCGGCGCCCAGCTTCGCGGTCCAGGTGCTTCTGCCCCACCTGCCCACGTTCGTCGAAGCTCACCCCGAGTTGGACGTCGTCTTCTGGGCGACATCTCCACCCTACGACGCCATGGCTGACACCTACGACGTCGACATACAGCACCGCGGGCGGGTGACCACCGACCTGGACATCATGCAACTGCCCGCGGAGCGCATCGTTCCGATGTGCAGTCCGCGCCTTGCCGAGGGCGCACGGCCGATCCGCTCACCGGAGGACCTGCTCTACCATTCCCTCATCCACTCGGACCTCTGCTCGGTGCGTTGGCCCGATTGGCTGGAGCATCACTTTGACCTTCCCCTCGATCTCGACCGCGGGCTTCACTTCGACCGCTCGTTCATGTCGATCGGCGCCGCAGTCGACGGCATGGGCGTTTGCCTGGAGAGCACGCTGTTGGCGCGGAGGGAACTGGCCGAAGGCCTGCTGGTGAAGCCCCTGGCCGACGATGGCCCGGAGGTCCACGCTCACCGCCTCGCCTGCCGCATCGAGGAGAAAGACCTGCCGAAGATCGTTACCTTCAAGAACTGGCTCAGGCGTCTGCTGGTCGAGGCCCCGCCCGAGGACACTGCGTCTTCGGCTTGACGGCGGCGGCGCCACGCCCTTGCTTTCCGGTTCGCGGACGTGCCGGACCGGAATGCACGAAGCCCGGGATGCGAGCCTTCGCGAGCGGGTCCGCTATCCGCGGCTGCCGTCGCCCGTCACCAGCATTGCGCGGCCCGGCCAAGAGGCCGTTCAGGGCTTGACCATGACCTTCAGCGCCTCGCGTTCGTTCATCGCGCGATAGCCGTCCGGTACGCCGTCGAGGCCGACGGTACGGTCGAAGACGCGGCCGGGCTCGATCCGGCCCTCCATCACGTCCGCGAGAAGCTCGGCGATGTAGGCGCGCACGGGCGCCGGACCGCCGGCGACGCTGACGTTGCGATAAAAGGTCTCCCGCGCCGCCGGCACCGCCTCGTAATGGGGCACGCCGACGCGGCCGACGGCGCCTCCCGGGCGCGCGATGGCCACGGAGGTGTGGACGGCTTGTTGCGTTCCGACGCATTCGAGAACCGAGTGGGCACCGAGGCCGCCGGTGAGTTCGCGCACGCGCGCGATCGCCGCTTCGCCGCGTTCACTCACCACGTCGGTGGCGCCGAACTCCCGGGCCAGGGCGATGCGGTCCGGATGACGACCCATGATGATGATCTGCTCGGCGCCGAGCCGGCGCGCCGCGATGACCCCGCACAGCCCGACCGCCCCGTCGCCGATGACGGCCACGCTGTCTCCGGGCCGGACGTTCGCGCTGACGGCCGCGTGATGACCGGTGCCCATCACGTCCGACAGCGTAAGGAGCGACGGCATGAGGGCGTCGTCTTCGCCCACCGGCAGAGCGAACAGCGTCCCGTCGGCCTGGGGGATGCGCAACGCTTCGGCCTGGGCGCCGCCGACTTCGCCACCGGTGCCGAAAAAGCCGCCGTGCACGCACGCCGTCTGCAACCCTTCGTTGCAGAACAGGCAGGTGCCGTCCGAATAGGCGAAGGGCATGACGACGACGTCGCCACGCTTGATGCGCTGCACGTCGCTGCCGATGTCCTCGACAACGCCGATGGACTCATGGCCCATGCGCTGGCCTTCGACGTTCGGACCGCCGTTGTACGGCCAGAGGTCGCTGCCGCAGATGCAGGCGCGGGTTATGCGAATGACGGCGTCGGTGGGTTGCCGGATGGCGGCGTCGAGGACGTTCTCGATCCGAACGTCGCCGGCCTTGTACATCAGGGTTGCGCGCATCGCGGGTCCTCCTGCTTCGTGTCCCTCGGGATCGTCCCGCCGGCCGAAGGCGTCGGCGTTGACAAGGCGCGCCTCACGCGCCCGTTTCCTCGAACACCGTGCGCGCGAGCTGCAGCCCGGTCACGGCGCAGGGCCAGCCGGCGTAGAAGGCCACATGCGTGAGGGTCGCCACGATCTCGTCCTTCGTCAGTCCGTTGGCGAGCGCCAGCTTCAGGTGGAAGGGCAGTTCGTTCGTGCGGTAAAGCGCGGTCAGGACGGTGATCGTGACCAGGCTCCGGTCGCGCGGCGAGAGGGCGGGATCGGACCAGATGTCGCCGAACAGCACCTTGTCGGTGATCTCGGCCAGCTTCGGCGCGATGTCGCCGAGCAAATTACGACCGGTGGTAGGCTCCTCGGCCATCGATATTCTCCTTCGTCAGTCAGGCGCAGCCTCGTGTGCGACATGGCGGCGGGTTGAAGCCGCACTGGACGCCAGGGAGCGTGCGCCGGAAACGGCGGGTCTCTTGCGTCCTAGATTAAGGCGTTGGCGATCGCCCGGACGAGGGCCGCCGCGGCAATGCCATGTTGAGCGGCATTCAACGCACCCCGGTATAGCACTTCGGCCCGTCAAAGGCCGAGGGGGCGCAACTCCCGGATGAGCTCCACCAGCAGGCGCAGCCCGGTCGGAACCTGTCGTCTGCTGGTGTAGTAGACATGGAAGGCCGGTCCCACCGGCGCCCAGTCGTCGAGCATCGTTTGCAGCCTGCCGGTCGCGATGTGCTCCGCAATGCACGCCTCCGGCACATAGGCGAGCGCGGCGCCGGCGAGGGCCAGGCTGATCACTGTCTGCGTCTCGTTGAGCGTGATGGCGCCGGGCACATCGACGCTGATCGCTTCCGCGTCCTTCTCGAACTCCCACTGATAGACCCGATCGTTGCCGAGCCGGATTCGCAGACAGCGATGGTGGAGAAGGTCGTCGGGGTGGCGCGGCGC
The DNA here is from genome assembly GCA_016793925.1 of Rhodospirillales bacterium. GTDB lineage: Bacteria > Pseudomonadota > Alphaproteobacteria > Rhodospirillales > Defluviicoccaceae > JAEULH01. The sequence continues at coordinate 91,586 of JAEULH010000035.1, forward strand.
GCCGAACCGCTCCAGGTAGGCGGCGGCGCCTGCGACGACCCAGCGGATGTCGGCGGAGACGCGCTGGGCGACCATGTCCTCGGGGACGGTTCCGCCGTAGCGGATGCCTGCATCGAAGCCCTGATCGATGACATCGACGAGGCGATTGCTGATGTCGAGGTCGACCTCGATGTCGGGATAGCGCTCTGTGAAGACGGGCAGGACCGGAGCGAGCAGAAGGTATGCGGCGTGTTCGGGCACGTTCAGCCGAATTCGCCCCGCCGGCGCGTCGCGGAAGCGGTTCAAACCCTCCACGGCGTCGCCGATGATCCGGAACGGGTCGCTGATCGCCGCCTCCAGCTCCTCGCCGGCCGAAGTGAGCGTGACGCTGCGGTTGGTCCGATTGAGCAGCCGCACCCCCAACCGCGCCTCCAGTCCCTTGAGCGCGTGGCTCAGGGCCGATGCGCTCACGCCGAGATCGAGGCCGGCGCGGCGGAAGCTGCGATGCTTCGCCAACGCGAGGAAAGAGACAAGATCCGCAAGGTCAGACCTGCTGAAGCGCACGGCTCACCTGTCCTGGGGCCGTCAACGGGTGATCCACCCGTTGCTCGAAACCGCCTGCGCCTGATATCGCCGATCGCTGAGCCGCGCTCAACAGCGCATCGCAATCGCCGACGGGGTTGTGCGAGAATGCGTCGCACGGGATGGGTGCGGCGGCACCGGAGCGATCGGGTGATCCCCGGGCGTCGCGACCGGCACCCAGGTTGGTTGGAAGGCGGACATTTGGCGGGCGCGCGGTCGGGCGCGTGTCGGGGACGCCGCAGGGAGGGCTTGGCATGGCGTTATCGGTGGGCGATCGGGTCGGGGATTTCTCATTGCCGACGGACGGGGGAGGAACGTTCACGACCGCCGATCTGCGCGGGACCCGGACGATCCTCTATTTCTATCCGAAAGACGACACATCCGGGTGCACCAAGGAGGCGCACGCCTTCCGCGACATGATGGAGGCGTTCCGGGCTGCGGGCGTCGCCGTCGTCGGCGTGTCCGTCGACCCGGTCGCCAGCCACGAAAAGTTCAAGGCCAAGCACGCGCTCAACTTCCCGCTCGTTTCCGACGAGGCGAAGACGCTGGCCGAAATGTTCGGCGTGTGGGTCAAGAAGAGCATGTACGGCAGGACGTACATGGGGACCGAACGGGCGACGTTCCTGATCGACGAGAGTGGAGTGGTCCGCGGGATCTGGCGCAAGGTCAAGGTGGCCGGTCATGCCGAAGCCGTCCTCGCCGCGGCGCGGGCCCTCTGAGCGCGGCAGCGGCGGCGCGGTGCTCCGTAGCGTTGCGACCTGTTATCGTTGCCTCCGTCCGTCGAATTTGTTACCGAGACGGACACGTTTGCGACTCGCCGCTGCGTTCGGCAGGCGGAGCGAGAACGGTGCAGCCAAGCTTCCCTGGGAGAAGTCATGACTAAAATGGAATACAACAAGGAAGCGGCGATCGCGGTCCTGAACAGGATCCTCGAAGCTGAGCTTGCCGGCGTTGTCCGCTACACCCACTACTCGTTCATGGTCTACGGGTATGGCCGTATTCCGATCGTCTCGTGGCTGCGCAGCCAGGCCGACGAGTCCATCCTCCATGCGCAGCAGGCGGGCGAGCTGATCACAGCGCTCGGCGGCCACCCGTCCCTTGGCATCGGCCGGCTGCTGGAAAGCGAGAAGCACGACATCGGCGCCATCCTCCGGGAGTCGCTCGAGCACGAGCAGGAGGCGCTCGCCCTTTACGAGGATCTGCTCGACATCGTCCGCGATGGCGACATCATGCTGGAAGAGTATGCCCGCAGGATGATCTCCGAGGAGACGATGCACAAGAGCGAGGTGGACAAGATGCTGCGCCAGCCGGGCGATCTGCACTCTTTTGCGATGTGAGCGCGGCCGGCGTCGGCGCCCTGCGGGAGCGCCTGCGGGCCGTTCCGCAACGGCGCGCGCTCATTGGCGTGGCGGTTGCGCTGGTTCTTGCGGCGGCGGGCGCTGTCGCATTGATGGCGATCCGCGCGTCGGCCCCGGTGGTCGAGATCGGGATCGGCGGGGCGCTGGTCTACGATACCTTCCCCGAAATCGTCGCCGACCTCAGATCCGACGGCGGCGCGCGTCGGTACGTCAAATTGGCGATCGTCGTTGAACTGCCGGACGATCTTCAGCCGCGGCTGGAGGCGAGCCGAACGGAAATCATCGACGCTTTGAATGCCTACCTTCGCGAGCAACGGGCGGAAGACCTCGCCGGCGAGGCCGGCGCGGCGCGGGTGCGCCGGGCGCTGAAGGAGATCGTCAACGACGCCCTTGCGCCGGGCGAGGTGAAGGCCGTCCTCTTCCGCGTGTTCATCGTAAGCTGAGGCTGCGTACCTGCGGCAGCCGAAGCGTGCTCCGGCGGCCATTCTGACTGCTGCCGCCCTCGTGCGAATCTTTCAGGTCGCGGTCGTCGGCGGTGTCGTCATGCTTGCCGCACTGTTCAGGCGGGCGGCGTGCAGCGGCAGCGACGGGGCGGGGGGTGGCGTCGTCAGGTCTCGCGCGCGTCGTTGACGCCGGAGAGCGCGGCGACCATGAAGGCGTCGAGATCGCCATCGAGGACCGCCTGGGTGTTGGACGTTTCGACGCCCGAGCGCAGATCCTTGACCATCTGGTAGGGCTGGAGGACGTAGGAGCGGATCTGCCGTCCCCAGCCGATTTCCGCCTTGGCTTCATGTTCGGCGCGGGTTTCCTCCTCCCGCTTGCGCATTTCCATCTCGTACAGGCGCGCCTTCAGCATCTGCATGGCCGCTGCCCGATTGCGGTGCTGCGATCGATCGGTCTGGCACTGGACGACGATGCCGGTGGGCTGGTGGGTGATGCGAACGGCGCTGTCGGTGCGGTTGACGTGCTGGCCGCCGGCGCCGGACGCGCGGTAGGTGTCGACGCGCAGATCCTTGTCGAGGATCTCGATCTCGATCGAGTCGTCGATGACAGGATAGGCCCCGACCGAGGCGAAGCTCGTGTGTCGCCGGGCGCCGGCGTCGAACGGCGAGATGCGCACGAGGCGGTGGACGCCTGTTTCCGTCTTCAGCCAGCCGTAGGCGTCTTCGCCGATGATTTTCAAGGTGGTCGACTTGATGCCGGCCTCCTCGCCGGGGCTCTCCTCGATCCACTCGACCTTGTAGCGGCGTCGTTCGGCCCAGCGGACGTACATCCGCGCCAGCATTTCGGCCCAGTCCTGTGCCTCGGTGCCGCCGGCGCCGGCGTGGACCTCGATGAAACAGTCGTTCCCGTCGGCTTCGCCGGACAACAGCGTCTGCAATGCGGCGCGCGCGGCGGCTTCCTTCAGCGCCGCCAGCGCAGCCTCGGCTTCGCCGACGACGGCTTCGTCGCCTTCCGCTTCGCCCAGTTCGAGCAGGTCGACATTGTCGCGGAAGTCCCGGTCGAGCCGGTCGAGCCGCGCGATCCGCTCCTCGAGCCGGGTGCGTTCGCGCATGACCACCTGGGCGTCGTCCGGACGCTGCCAGAGATCGGGATCCTCCGCCTGAACATTCAGCGCGGCGAGGCGGGCTACGGCGCTGTCATAGTCAAAGATGCCTCCGTAACGATTGCAGCGAGCCGCGGATCTCCGCCGTCATCGCCTCGATTTCCGCTTTCATCGCCATCTCCACGTCATCTCGCGCTCGCCGGTTCTAGCGTCGCTGCGACGCCACGGCAATGCTCGCACTCGGATGCGGCCGCTCCGCATCGGCAAGACGCCGGCGCCACCTCTTTCCCGGCCGGTCAATAGAGACCGCCCGTTCCTGTGAGCAGGCGCCCGGCGCCGGCGCCGGCGGCGGTCGGCGCGTCCTCGGGGACGGGACGCGGCTCGGTCCCGGGCTTGAACGCCTCAAGGATGACCTTGCGATCGCCGGCGCGGGCAAGCTCGCCGGTCTCCGCGTTGATGCGCACCAGACGGATCCCGGGCGGGATCCGGAACGGCGTCGCCGGTTTGTCCGCCAGGGCCTCCTTCATGAAGTCGCGAAAGATCGGCGCCGCGACCGAAGCGCCCGCTTCCTTGTGCCCCAGAGGCGTCGGTTCGTCGAAGCCGACGAACACGCCGACCGCGAGATCCGGCGAGAAGCCGACGAACCAGGCGTCGCGGGCCTCGTTGGTCGTGCCGGTCTTGCCGGCCAGAGGCTTGCCGACCGAACTGACTGTCTTGCCGGTGCCGCGCTGAACGACGCCTTCGAGCATGGACACGATCTGGTAGGCGCTTGCGGGATCCGTGACTTCAGCGGAGGTATCCGGCAATACCGGAACGGCCTGATCTGCCCAAACGGTCGCGTTGCACCCGGGACAGTCGCGGTCGTCGTGGCGGTAGATCGTCTTGCCGTAGCGATCCTGGATCCGGTCGATCAGCGTCGCGGTGAGAGCCTTGCCGCCGTTGACGAGCATCGCGTACGCCGTCGTCAGGCGGATCAGGGTCGTCTCGCCGGCGCCAAGCGCATAGGAGAGGTACGGCGGCAGGTTGTCGAACAACTGTAGCCTGCGGGCGCAATCGGCGACCTTGTCCATCCCGATCGTTTCGGCAAGGCGCACGGTCATCACGTTGCGCGATTGTTCGAGCCCGGTGCGAATCGTGGTGGGGCCATAATAACGGTCGGTGTAGTTCGAGGGATTCCAGGGGGGCAGTCCCGGCCCCTGGTCGATGATGAACGGCGCGTCGAGGATGATGCTGGCGGGCGTCAGACCGTTCTCCATGGCGCAAAGGTAGACCACAGGCTTGAACGCCGACCCGGTCTGGCGATTGGCCTGAGTTGCGCGGTTGAACTGGCTGCGCGCGTAAGAGTAGCCGCCGGCCATGGCAAGCACGCGGCCCGTATGCGGATCCATCGCAACGAGGGCGCCGTCGACCGCGGGGAGCTGTTTGAGGGCGTAGGCCGGGTCCCGATCCGATCCGGCTTCGGTCGCGGCGTCGAGCGCCGCCACCGCGACGACATCGCCGACGGACAGAACGTCGGCAGCCTTCTTGGGTTTGTCGCCGACCGATTGGCCCTCTTTCCACGGTCGCGCCCAGGCGAGCTCCGACATGGGGATGATCCCGGTCGCTTCATCGACAAAGGCGAGCGATGCGCCGCGCGCGCCGAGATCGCTGACCACGGCGAGACGCCACGAGCCGAGACCCGGCGGCGGCGGAACCTCCGCCAGACGGTCGCGCCAATCGTCCGGAAGGCGGCTACCGCCGTCCGGACCGATGTGCGTGATGGCGCCGCGCCAGCCATGGCGACGATCATAATCCTCAAGACCGGCCGCGAGCGCCTTCTCCGCCAGCGCTTGCATCTCCGGATCGACCGTGGCGCGAACGGCGAGGCCGCCCTGGTAGAGGGCCTGCTCGCCGTAGGCGCGGACGACCTCCCGGCGCACCTCCTCGGCGAAGTAGTCCGCGGCGACGCGTTCGGTCGCCTGCCGGGGACGCACGTCCAGCGGGGCAGCCTGCGCCCGCGCCGTCTCGTCCGCGCTCAGGAACCCTTCCTCCTGCATCCGGGTGAGAACCCAGTTCCGTCGCGCCAGGGCGGCTTCCGGAAAGCGCGCCGGATCGTAGTTGTTGGGGGCCTTGGGCAAGGAGGCGAGGAAGGCGATTTCCTCGGTCGAGAGCTCGTCGAGCGCCTTGTTGAAATAATTGAGCGCCGCGGCGGCAACGCCGTAGGAGCCGTACCCGAGGTAAATCTCGTTAAGGTAGAGTTCGAGGATGCGGTTCTTGGAGAAGGCGCGATCGATGCGAAACGCGAGGATGGCTTCCTTGATCTTGCGCGTGATCGACACCTCGTTGCTCAACAGGAAGTTCTTGGCAACCTGCTGAGTGATGGTCGAGGCGCCGACCGGGCGGCGATCGGTCCCGAAATGGCTGATGTTGGTCAGGATCGCGCGGCCGATCCCGATGATGTCGACGCCCGGGTGGGTGTAGAAGTTCTTGTCTTCAGCGGCGAGAAAAGCCTCGATGACCGGCTTCGGGATGGCGTCGACCGGGACGAATACACGCTTCTCGGTCGCGTACTCGGCAAGCAGGCGGCCATTCCCGCTGTAGACCCGCGACGTGACCGGCGGCTCGTAGCTGGCGAGCTGGGTATGATCCGGCAGGTCGTGGCCGTAGTGATCGAAGACATAGATGGTCCCGGCTGCGGCGACGAGGGCGAGAATGGCCACACAGGCGAACACCGCGGCGAAAAAGCGAAGCATCAAGGAAGATCCGACGTGGCCATTGGGATTGCGGCGGGCACTTGTCTGTCTACTGCCGTGCCGTCGGCGGCACGGGTGCGATCCGGCCGCAGCGAGCGCGCCATGGTCGTGAAGATGACAAGACCGGCGGCGCGGCGCAACCCCGCGATCCTGCGATCATGCGCGGTCGGGTTGCACTACCAGGCGCTCGCGCTAAGCGTCACCGTCAGATAGCCGTCGATCGCCTTCGCCACGGCCTCCGCGACCCGAAGCCGGTTCTCGCTCTGGCGCAGCAGCCGCTCGTCGTAGCGGTTGGACAGGAAGCCGAGCTCGATCAGCACCGACGGGATGTCCGGAGCCTTTAGCACCGCGAAGCCGGCGAAACGGTGCGGGTTGGGCAGCAGGCTGGTCGCGCCCGACAGCTGGCGGACGAGGTGGCCGGCGAACTCCGCGGACTGGTTCATGGTTTCGCGCTGAGCAAGATCGATCAGGATATTGGTCACCTCGGCGCTTTCGCGACTGAGGTCGATCCCGGCGATGAGGTCGGCCTTGTTTTCCTTGTCCGCCAGCTCCGCGGCCTCGGAGTCCGACGCCGTCTTCGACAGGGTGTAGACGGAGGCGCCACGAATCGCGCTCCGCGAGACGGAATCGGCGTGGATCGAGACGAAGAGCTCCGCGTTGACCCGGCGGGCAAAGTCGACACGGTCGCGCAGGCGGACGAAGCGATCGTCGGAGCGGGTGAGGAACACCTTGTAGCGGCCGGTCTGCTCCAGCTCGCGCTTGATCTCGCGAACGGCGGCGAGCGTGATGTTTTTCTCGTAGATGCCCGAGACGCCGATCGCGCCCGGATCGGCGCCGCCATGGCCGGCGTCGAGTACGATGATCCGGGGTGCGCGCGGCGCATCCGGCCGACGCGGCGGGGTCGGCAGATTGAGCATCGCGGCGCCGATGCCGGCCGTTTGCGGCGCTGTACTGGCCGAAGCCGGATCGCGCCCCGCGGCCATGTCCGGCTCGGGCCGCGCCGGCGCCATGACCGGCCCGCCGAACATCCTGTCCGACTCTCCGATCAGCGACCGCGGCGCCGTGGCCGGAGAGACGGCGCCGGCGTCGACCCCGGACCGGGCGGCGGCCGGATCTGCGGCCGGGCTTACGGTCGGCGCGACGCTCGCGACCTGCGCCGCGGGCGACGGCGGCGCCGATCTTGCAGCCGCGGCCGCCGGTCGGCGCGGCTCCGATCGGTCGACGTCGCTTGCCATGTAGCCCAGGACGCCGCTCGATCCGCCCGGCGCCAGATCGACCACAAGGCGGTAGCCGGCGCCATCGTCCGACTTTTGCAGATGCGCCTCGCGAAGGGTCGCCGGGGTCGCGCATTCCAGAACGATGCGCCAGGTGCCCGGCCGGACCTCGCCGTAGCGCACCGTTCCGCACGGACCGTCGCCGGCGTCGGCGAGCGCCCGCGCCTGCCAGTTCACGTCAGGGAGATCGATGACGAGCCGGTACGGATCTGGCAGCGTGAAGACGTTGAAGGCGACCTGGTCGGAGAGATCGAGCGCAACGCGGGTGATGGGGCTGGCGCGGCTGATCGTGGCACTTGTGACGACGGCCGGGGCTGCGGCGCTGGGAGCGACGAGGCCGGCGAACGCGACGACGGCGAGAAGGGTTGCGACAAGCACCCGCGCCACCGATTCTGCCAGCGCCCGCTCCGGGCGTTTCCTTGCCGTGCACCCCCGTCTCGTGCACACCATCCGAACCTGCTCCCAGTCCCCAGACGCTCCGCATTCTCAGTTCGATTCGCACGACAGCCAGCAGCCTGAACGACCGCTGCAGCGCCTGCCACCCTCGCCCGCCTGTTCCTCGCCGGGCGCAAAGGGGCTGCGGCGAACCGCCGGTCATCCGTTTGCGGCTGCACAAAGATGACGCGTCTATATGTACCTTTTTACAACCTCCATAATCAAGCCCGATATCCGCTGCAAGTCGCTTGGCGCCGGCTCCGGCCGCCGCCTGGCCATGATCGCGATGCGATTAGGCGATTGTAGAGATGCACGCCCATGGTTATGTTAAAACCGCCGGCTTGGCAGGCTATCCTGCCGCGGTCGGCCGTGTAAGCAACGGGTTCGGCGAGTCGCTTCGTGATCGCGATTCGTCCCCGACCCAGCCGCAACGGCTGGCTCAACCCAGTTGGGAATTTTCGTGCCGATGAGTGCAGACGAGCGATCGCTATCCTCGAGTCCCGCTGGCTGGCCGAGGATGGTTTCGGTCGCTGGCGCCTCCGGCCATACGCCAACCCATCATCGCCTTTTGCTATTCGAGCACGCAGCGGCGGTGTCTTGGAGACTGCTGAATGGCAACCAAAAGAATGCTGATCGATGCATCCCACCCCGAAGAGACCCGGGTGGTCGTGCTCGATGGAACGAAACTGGAAGGGTATGACGTCGAGGTCGCCTCGCGTCGACAACTCAAAGGAAACATCTACCTCGCGAAGGTGACCCGGGTCGAACCGTCCCTGCAGGCTGCGTTTGTCGAATACGGCGGCAACCGCCACGGCTTCCTCGCTTTTAGCGAAATCCACCCGGACTACTATCAGATCCCGGTCGCCGACCGGCAGGCCTTGCTTGCCGAGCATCAGGAAGCCGAAAGCGAAGAGGCCGGCGCCGTGGCCGATGAAGACGGCGAGGAGGCCGAACCGGTCGAGGTCGTCGGCGGCGACGACGACGAGGACTTGGAGCGCAGGCCTCCGCGCCGGCCATTGCGCCACTACAAGATCCAGGAGGTCATCAAGCGGCGGCAGATTCTTCTCGTCCAGGTCGTCAAGGAGGAGCGCGGCAACAAGGGCGCGGCGTTGACGACCTATCTTTCGCTTGCCGGCCGCTATTGCGTGCTCATGCCCAACACGTCGCGCGGCGGCGGCATTTCGCGCAAGATCGGCAGCCTCACCGATCGCAAGCGGCTCAAGAAGATTCTGACGGAGCTCGAGGTTCCCGAAGGCATGGGCGTCATCGTGCGGACCGCCGGTTCGGGACGCACCAAGGCCGAGATCAAGCGCGATTACGAATACCTGATGCGGCTGTGGGGCAACATCCGCGAGACGACGCTGACGTCCATCGCGCCGGCGCTGGTCTACGAGGAAGCGAGCCTCATCAAGCGCTCGATCCGCGATCTCTACGGTCGCGACACCGAGGAAATCGTGATCCAGGGCGAGCCGGAATACCGCACCGCCAAGGAGTTCATGAAGCTGTTCATCCCCAGCCACGCCAAGCGGGTCAAGCTGCACGACGACTCCGAGCGGCCGCTCTTCAGCCTTTATCAGGTGGAAAGCCAACTCGACGCGATGCACTTGCCGTCGGTGCCGCTGAAGTCCGGCGGCTATATCGTCATCAACCCGACCGAGGCCCTCGTCTCGATCGATGTGAATTCGGGACGCGCGACCCGGGAGCGGCACATCGAGGAAACGGCGCTGAGGACCAACATCGAGGCGGCCGACGAAATCGGCCGACAGCTTCGACTGCGCGACCTCGCCGGGCTCATCGTCATCGATTTCATCGACATGGAGAACAGCCGCAACCAGGGGCAGGTCGAACGGCGCATCAAGGACGCGATGAAGATCGACCGGGCGCGCATCCAGATCGGACGAATCAGCGCTTTCGGTCTGCTCGAGATGTCTCGCCAGCGGCTGCGTCCGAGCCTGCTCGAGACCAGTTTCGAAATGTGCCCCTACTGCAGCGGCATGGGCGTCTGTCGGACGACGGAGTCGACGGTGCTGTCGATCCTGCGCAAGATCGAGGAGGAGGGGCAGAAAGCGAAGGG
>JAEULH010000123.1 GCA_016793925.1 Rhodospirillales bacterium
CACTCACACTTACTCACCATCCTCAAGCCAACTCAAAAGCTCAAGAACATGCAAACAACAGTCCTACACGCACCAAACAAGCACACGCAAAACCGCCGCCTACACATCCCTTCCTAAACCATCCAACAATGTCAAAGAACAGAAACCGCGACGCGAACGCGCCAGAGGTCCCTTTTGAAGATCAAGAAAGCGACCGTTCGCGACAGGATGTCGCCGGCCACGAGCGTGAACATAATAAGACGCCGGCCGCCCGGCAAGAGGTTTCGCAGCAATCTTTTTGAAAACGGCGGCCGGACGGCGGGGTCGTCCCCGGCGCTGCGTCCGCGCGAACTGCTCCTCCGCACACCGGCGGCAGCGGCGGTGGAAAAGCGGCTCTTCGCCGTCGGAGACGCTGCACGGGCCTCACCTGCTCGATGCCGAAGTCGCTCAGGTCATTTTCGCCGATACGCGGCGGGTGGCGAGAGGTCGATGGCAAACGCGGCCGCTCTGCGCTTGTCGACCTTGCGGGCCGTCCGCTGCATCGCTATCCGCACGATGTCTTCCTGCCGCGGGTCTGGGATCTTCGGAGCAATCCTACGGCCTGCGATGCCGTTTACGTGGCCCTTGCCGATGCGCTCGACGCGCCGCTCCTGACGCGCGACCAAAGCCTCGCCGCGGCGCCCGGCCAGGCGCGGGTGGCGGATGGGGTGGGATTCGAACCCACGAGACCCGCAAGGGCCTGCCGGTTTTCAAGACCGGTGCCTTCAACCGCTCGGCCACCCATCCGTGCTGCGGCGAACCGCGTCGCCGCAAAGCCCTGCTGCCGAAACCAGCGGACGCCAAACCTAGCAAACGCCGCCATGACGCGGTAGCGGGAGCGGCAACGCGCGGGCCTTCGGCGACACCCCCCTCCGCTCAGGCGAGGCCCAGCTGGCGGGCGTGGTGGCGGAGGTGATCGTCCATGAACGTGGCGATGAAATAATAGCTGTGGTCGTAGCCCTCCTGCAGGCGAAGCTCCACCGGAATGCCGGCACCGGCGCAGGCGGCGGCGAACAGCTCCGGGCGGAGCTGGACCTCGCGAAACTCGTCGGCCGTCCCCTGGTCGATCAGGATCGGTCCGCGCCAGCGCGTCTCTCTCGCAAGCGCGGTCGCGTCGTATCGCCGCCAGGCGCCGGTTTCCGGGCCGAGGTAGCCGGCGAAGGCCTTCCGTCCCCACGGGACCTGGCTCGGCGCGACGACAGGCGCAAGCGCCGACAAGGAGCGATAGCGCTCCGGCGTCCGCAGGGCCATGGTCAGCGCGCCGTGCCCGCCCATGGAATGGCCGAACAGGCCGAGGCGGTTGATGTCGGCGGGAAAATGCGCCGCGACCAGCGCCGGCAACTCCTCCTCGACGTAGGTCGCCATCCGGTAGTGCCGCGACCACGGATCGACCGTGGCGTCGACATAGAAGCCGGCGCCCGAGCCGAAATCGTAGGCCTCGTCTTCGCCGGGAAGATCGGCGCCGCGGGGACTGGTGTCGGGACAGACGACGATCAGTCCCAGCTCGGCGGCGAGCCGCTGGAAGCCGCCCTTCTCGGTCACGTTCGCCCAGGTGCAGGTCAGTCCCGAGAGATAGAAGACCACCGGGCGCGCTCCTTCGGCGGCCTGCGGCGGGATGAAGATGGAGAACTCCATCGGCGTGCCGGTGCTGACCGACGGGTGGCGGTAAACGGCCTGCTCGCCGGCAAACGCGCGATGCCGGCGGATCAGCTCGAGGTCGGATCGGGGCGCGGCGGACACCGGAGCGCAACCGGCGTCAGAACGTAACGACGGTGCGGATCGAGCGGCCCTCGTGCATCATCGCGAAGGCGTCGTTGATCCGGTCCAGGGGCACGACGTGGGTGATCAGGTCGTCGATGTTGATCTTCCCCTCCATGTACCAGTCGACGATCTTCGGCACATCGCGCCGGCCGCGGGCGCCGCCGAATGCGGTGCCGCGCCAAGACCGCCCCGTCACCAGCTGGAAGGGCCTTGTCGAGATCTCCTCGCCGGCGCCGGCCACGCCGATGATGACGCACTCGCCCCAGCCCTTGTGGCAGCACTCCAGCGCCTGGCGCATCAGCGTCGTGTTGCCGACGCACTCGAAGGCGTAATCGGCGCCGCCCCCGGTCAGGTCGACAAGGTGGGCGACCAGATCTCCGCCGACCTCGGTCGGATTGACGAAGTGGGTCATGCCGAAGCGCTCGGCGATCGCCTGCTTGTCGGCGTTGACGTCGACGCCGACGATCATGTCGGCTCCGACCATGCGCGCGCCCTGGATGACGTTGAGGCCGATGCCGCCCAGGCCGAAGACCACGACATTCGCACCCGGCTCCACTTTCGCCGTGTTGATCACTGCGCCGATGCCGGTCGTTACCCCGCAGCCGATGTAGCAGATCTTGTCGAACGGGGCGTCGGAACGAACCTTGGCAACGGCGATCTCCGGCACGACCGTGTAGTTGGCGAAGGTCGAGGTGCCCATGTAGTGGAGGATCGGCCGCCCGTTCAGCGAGAACCGGCTGGTGCCGTCCGGCATGAGCCCCTGGCCCTGGGTCACCCGGATCGACTGGCAAAGGTTGGTCTTGGGGTTAAGGCAGTACGCGCACTGCCGGCATTCGGGCACGTAGAGCGGGATCACGTGGTCGCCCGGGGCGACGCTGGTCACCCCGGAGCCGACGTCGACGACGACGCCCGCGCCTTCGTGGCCGAGGATTGTCGGGAACAGACCCTCCGGATCCATGCCGGAAAGGGTATAGGCGTCGGTGTGGCAGACCCCGGTCGCCTTGATCTCGATGAGGACTTCGCCGGCTCTTGGCCCGTCGAGCTTCACCGTCTCGATGGCCAGCGGCAGCGCGGCGGCGTGGGCAACGGCAGCGCGAACGTCCATTGGTTTGCTCCTCCCTCGGCTTCGGCGGCGACCATAGCATGCCGTGGCATACCGTCGAAGCGGATCGGAACGGCCGCGTTGCCTATCGGGGCGTCCGGGCCCACGCCCCAGTCGTGGGTTCAGGCTGGCGGTTCAACTCGACCGCGGCCGGCATTCACCCGACGCCACGGACCTGCCGGCGTGGCGGCAGGTCAGCGGGCGGCGACGGCGGCGGGGCATGCGCTGGGCCATCGCGGGCCCGGAACATACGCCGGCGCAATCCGGGCGACGACAAACCCGTCCTCCGGCGGGAACCGCTCGGCGATCAGCAACCGAGCTTCCTCCTCGTCCCGGGCGACGACATCGCGCGACTGGATTTCGGCCCACCTGTCGCCAAAACAGCCATGGCGCTTGCGCTCGCGCACCAGCGCGCGAACTTTCCTGTTGTATAACGCGACTCTAAACACTTGGACGTCGCTGCTTTGCAGATGCAGCATACTCTTACTTTCAACCTCGACCGTCGTTGACGGAGCGGCATCCTCCCTGGCTTCGGGCAAGCCGAGCATTTGCCCGTATCCGGCCCGAATAACCGACCATACCATGGCTGAGACATGGAAACCATGCCATAAGCAAAGATCTTTTTTGGTTTCGCCGTGACTTCACCATAGACTTTAACTTCTTGTAATCAGCAGCAGCGGCAGCCAGCCACCTTTGCCCGCTCGCCGACCGCATGCGGAGCGCTTGTCGTCGGGTGAATTTGCACGGGCCGCGGCAGCCTGCGCAGGCCTTCGCAACCGCCGAAACCGGCCGCCTCTCGGGCTTTCTGACGGCCCGATGCGGCATGGGCCTACAAGCTGCCGACCAGCGTAACCTCCACCGTCCTCCGGCGCGGGCGCACATCGTGATTGATCAGGACGACCTGCTGCCACGTGCCGAGGCGCAGTCTGCCGTCGCGCACCGGAACCACCACCGAAGGACCCAGTAGCGCCGCCTGGACATGGCTGTGGCCGTTGCCGTCGTGCCACGTCATTTCGTGGGCATAGGTCCGGTCGGGCGGGGCTAGGCGACGAATGGCGTCTTTGAGATCCTGAACCGCCCCGGGCTCGAATTCGATGGTCGTGAGCGAACCGGTCGAGCCCACCGCACAGACATGCATGGTCCCGTCGCGCACGCCGGCAGCGGCGGCGATGCGTTCAAGCTGGCCGGTGACGTCGCCGATGTCGGGTCCCTCGCCCAGGCTGATGTCGAAGCTGTCGCAGCGCAAGATGACGTCCATGGCGTTCCTCTATCCGGACATTCGTACCGGCGCGATCCGCCGGGCGCTCCCTTCGGCCTGGGGGCGCGCGGGCGGAGGATAGGCGTGTTCCGTCGCGCGCGAAATGTGCTAAGGGACGCGCGAACAGGGAAAGCCGCTCATGGCCGTCGTCACCCGTTTCGCGCCCTCGCCAACAGGCTACCTCCATATTGGCGGGGCCCGCACCGCCCTGTTCAACTGGCTGTACGCCCGACATCATCAAGGCCGCTTTCTGTTGCGGATCGAAGACACGGACAGGGCGCGATCGAGCGCGGACGCCGTCGCTGCAATCCTGGACGGTCTGACCTGGCTTTCGCTCGACTGGGACGGGGAGGCGGTTTCGCAAGCGTCGCGGGCGCCCCGCCACGCCGAGGTCGCACGCCAACTCCTGGCCGACGGCAACGCCTACCTTTGCTACGCCAGCAGCGACGAGTTGGCCGAGATGCGCGCCCTGGCGAAAGCGGAGGGCCGGCCGATGCGCTACGACGGCCGCTGGCGCGACTGCACCGACGCGCCTCCTCCCGGCGTCCAGCCGGTCGTTCGCTTCCGCGCGCCTCGGAGCGGGGAGACGAAAATCGCCGACCATGTGCAGGGCGAGGTCGTGGTGAAGAACGAGATGCTCGACGACATGGTTCTGCTGCGCGCGGACGGGACCCCGACGTACATGCTGGCGGTGGTCGTCGATGACCATGACATGGGCGTTACGCATGTCGTCCGCGGCGACGATCACCTCACCAACGCCTTTCGCCAGTATCAGCTTTACCAGGCGATGGGCTGGCCGGTCCCCGAGTTCGCCCACATCCCGCTCATCCACGGCCCCGACGGCGCGAAACTCTCAAAGCGCCACGGCGCCCTCGCGGTCCAGGCCTACCGCGACATGGGCTTCCTGCCGGAGGCGGTGAACAACTACCTGCTTCGACTGGGTTGGGGCCACGGCGACGAGGAGATCATCAGCCAAAAGGATGCGATCGCCTGGTTCGACCTCGACGCCATCGGCCGGGCCGCGGCGCGCTTCGACCTGACCAAATTGACCAGCCTGAACGCCCACTACCTGCGCGAGGCGGACGATGCTCGACTGACCGATCTGGTCCTGGCGCGCCTTGCTGCGGACGCGAACGCGAGGCTTGCCGACACCGCCCGCGACCGTATTATGAGAGGCATGAGCGGCCTGAAGCAGCGGGCAAGGACGTTGGTGGACCTGACTGCAAACGCAATGTTTTATGCCGTCGAGGCGCCTGTGGCGCTGGCGCCGAAAGCGATGGAGGCGTTGAACGAGACGGCGAAGTCCCACCTCGCCGCCCTGCGCCCGCTGCTGGAAGCCGTCGAGCCGTGGCGCGCCGACGCGTTGGAAACGGCGGTCCGCGCTCACGCCGCCGAGGCGCCCGGCGGAGACGTGCCGCTGCGTGCGATCGCCCAACCGCTGCGCGCGGCCCTCACCGGCGCGACCGCCTCGCCTCCGGTCTTCGAAGTCATGGAAATTCTCGGCCGCGCCGAGACGCTGAAACGGATCGACGATGTGACGACCGAGGATGCGCCGCAACATTGAAGCGCGGCCGGACCTCGACCACATGCCGAAGCAGGACCGAACGGTCTCGGCAAGCGGCTTGGAAGTGAAGGAATAACTCTGATGAGCGAAGAGACTTCAGCGGCAAAAGCCCGCAACCGGACCGTTACACTCACCGATAATGTCACCGGGAAGAGCCTGGAATTGCCGCTGCTGAGCGGAACGACCGGTCCGGACGTGATCGATGTCCGCAAGCTGTACCAGGACACCGGCTACTTCACCTTCGACCCCGGCTATACCTCGACCGGCAGCTGCGAGTCCTCGATTACCTTCATCGACGGCGACAAGGGCGTCCTGCTCTACCGCGGCTACCCGATCGAGGCTCTGGCCGAAAATTCGGACTTCATGGAGGTGTGCTACCTCCTGCTTTACGGCGATCTCCCGAACTCCGAACAGAAGCGCCGGTTCGAGCACGACATCGTCTACCATACGATGCTGCACGAGCAGATGCACAAGTTCATCGAGGGGTTCCGCCGCGACTCTCATCCGATGGCCGTCATGGTCGGCATGGTCGGGGCGCTGTCGGCGTTCTACCACGACTCGACCGACATCACCAACCCGCGCCACCGGATGATCGCGTCCTACCGCATCATCGCAAAGATGCCGACGATCGCGGCCTGGGCCTACAAATACTCGATCGGGCAGCCGTTCATTTTCCCGCGCAACGACCTGCGGTTCGCCGAAAACTTCCTCCACATGATGTTTGCGACGCCGTGCGAACCCTACCGGGTCAGCCCGATCCTCGCCCGCGCCATGGACCGGATCCTCACCCTGCACGCCGACCATGAGCAGAACGCGTCGACCTCGACCGTGCGCCTCGCCGGCTCGAGCGGCGCCAACCCGTTCGCCTGTATCGCCGCCGGCATCGCCTCGCTGTGGGGACCCGCCCATGGCGGCGCGAACGAGGCCGTGCTGAAGATGCTGGAGGAGATCGGCGATCGCAGCCGCGTCCCCGAATACATCAAGCGGGCCAAGGACAAGGACGACTCCTTCCGCCTGATGGGCTTCGGCCACCGGGTCTATCACAACTACGACCCGCGCGCGCGAATCATGCGCCAATCCTGCCATGAGGTTCTCGAGGAACTCGGCATGCGCGACGAGCCGCTCCTCGACATGGCCATGGAGCTGGAGCGGATCGCGCTTGAGGACGACTACTTCGTCGAAAAGAAGCTGTATCCCAACGTCGACTTCTATTCAGGGATCATTTTCCGGGCAATGGGCATCCCGACCTCGATGTTCACCGTGCTCTTCGCCGTCGCCCGCTGCGTCGGCTGGGTGGCGCAGTGGAACGAGATGATCGAGGATCCGACGCAGAAGATCGGCCGGCCGCGGCAGCTCTACACCGGCGTCGCCGAGCGCGACTTCCTGCCGTTGGCGCAGCGGAACTGAGCGAACGCCGGACCCGGATCGCCACGGCGATCCGGGTCCCGATCCCCTCCCCGTCTTGCCCTCCTGGCCGCCGGACGGGCCGCCGCTGGAAGGACGTCGTAGTGCGACGGGGCCGCGTAGGCGCGGCGACGGATGCTAGTCGCGTGCGTGGAGCAGGCGCGACTTCTGTCGTTTCCAGTCGCGGTCCTTGATTGCGGCGCGTTTGTCCGCCTTCTGCTTGCCGCGCGCGAGGGCGAGCCCGACCTTGGCGACGCCGCGCTTGTTGAAGTAGATCGACAGCGGGATCAGCGTCATTCCTTCCCGGCGGATGGCGATGATCAGCTTGGCAATCTCGCGGCGATGCAGGAGCAGCTTTCGCGCGCGCCGCGGTTCGTGGCCGAACGTCTTGCCGGCCTCGTATTCCGGAACATGGGCGTTGAACAGGAACAGCTCGCCCCCGCGCTCCCCGGCATAAGCCTCGTTGATCGAGGCCTGCCCGCGGCGCAGCGACTTGACCTCGGTGCCGGCAAGCATGACGCCGGCCTCGAAGGTGTCCTCGATCGCGTAGTCGAACCGCGCTCGCCGGTTCTTGGCGACCGTGCCGCTGGCGACGAGGCTCTTGCTTTTGCCTTTATCTTTTCCGGCCACGACTTAACCGACGGGCTTAGCCAAGCAGGCCGGCCGACCTCATGGCCTGCTCGACCAGTTCCATGCTTGCGCGCCCGATCTGCTGCAGCGGCATCCGCGCCTCGGAATGGCACTTGCCGAGCAGGCTGACGGCATACTTGACCGGAACCGGGTTGCTTTCGCAGAACAGCGCCGCGTGCAACGGGCTCAACGAGTCGCTGATTTGCGAAGCGGTTGCGAAATCGCCGTCCTGCCACGCCTTGTGCATCCGCGCGCAGGCCTTCGGCGCGACGTTGGCCGAAACCGAGATGCAACCGTGGCCGCCGGCGGCGAGAAACGGCAGAGCGGTCGCGTCCTCGCCGGAGAGCTGGCAGAAATCGTCGCCGATGGCCAGCCGGGTGCGGATCGGCCGCGCAAGATCCGCGGTCGCGTCCTTGACCCCGACGATCCGGGGCAGGTCGGCCAGCCTGGCCATCGTCTCGACACTCATGTCGATGACGCATCGGCCGGGAATGTTATAGATAATGATCGGCAGAGCGGTCGCGTCGTGGATCGCCTTGTAGTGCCGGTAGAGCCCCTCCTGCCCGGGCTTGTTGTAGTACGGAGTGACGATGAGAGCGGCATCGGCCCCGGCCTTTTCGGCGTGCTGGGTCAACGCGATGGCCTCGGCGGTCGCGTTGGATCCGGTGCCGGCGATGACCGGCGCGCGTCCGGCCACGGCGGCGACACAGGTTTCGACCGCGAGGCGATGCTCGTCGTGCGTCAGGGTCGGCGACTCGCCGGTCGTTCCGCATGGCACGAAGCCGTCGGTGCCTTCTTCAAGATGCCAGTCTATCAGCGCCCGGTAGGCGGGCTCGTCAAATGAGCCTTCCCTAAACGGGGTAATCAGAGCTACGATCGAGCCCTTGAACATTTACCGTCTCCACGTGTTTTCCGGGTGCGCCCGGACCTTACTCGCCGACGGCGGCTTTGCAAAGAACGCTGTCGCGGCCCCAAGGCGCGGCAAGTCCGGGCGACTTGACGCGGCCGATGAAGGAAGAGTGCCGACACGCGAGGAAGCGCCCGCATGAAACGGCTGATCCGCATCCTGGTTGCCCTGCTAGGCCTGATCGGCGCGGCTCGGCCGGACGGCGCCGCGGCCGAGGTCGGTGTGCCGGCGTCGGGGCGCGATGACGTCGGCGCGCAGGTCCTGGGCGAAGCGCTCGCCGCTCTGGATCGCAGCGATTGGACCGCCTTCGACGGGCTGGCCGGCGCCGTCGGCGACCCGCTTGCCGGCAAGCTGTTGTTCTGGCTCGAGGCGGTGCGCAACGACGCGCCTCTGGATTTCGCCGCCCTCAACGCGTTCCTCACGGCCAACCCCGGGTGGCCGCGGCGCGCGCTGCTGCTTCGGCGGGCGGAAGAGGCGCTCCCCGAGGACATGCCCGCCCCGGCCGTCGTCGCCTGGTTCGGGACGCGGCAGCCGTCGACGCCATACGGCCAGTATCGCCTGGCCACGGCTCTTCTCGGCCTCGGCAAGCAAACCCGCGCGCGCGAAATCGCCCGGACGGCGTGGCGCAGCGGCGAGGAGTTTCCGCCGGAACTGGAAGTCTCCGTCCGCGCCACCTTCGGCACCGCCCTGACGCCGGCCGATCATCTTGCGCGCCTGGATGTCCTGTTATGGAGCGGGCGCTTTACTGCTGCTCGACGCCTGTTTGACGTCATCGACTCCAATCACCGCGCGTTGGCGGAAGCGCGGATCCGGCTGCGCCTGCAGAGCGGCAATGTCGACGCCTTCGTGAACGCGGTCCCGGCGGCGCTGGCCGACGATCCGGGGCTGATTTACGAGCGGGTCCGCTGGCGGCGGAAGAACGGCCAGGAGTTGGCCGCCAGTGCCCTTCTCGCCCAGGTGAAGGGCGATCCCGGCCGCCCGGACCTGTGGTGGATCGAGCGCAACGCTTTGGCCCGCGATGCCCTGCAGCTTGGGCATGGTTCGGAAGCCTACCGCCTCGTACGCGACCACTCGCTGAGCGACCCGGGCGACTACGCGGAAGCCGAATGGCTCGCCGGCTGGATCGCGCTGCGCTTCCTCGGCGAGGCGCGGACTGCACAGGCGCACTTCGTCAACATGTTCAGGGTCGTCCACTTCCCCATCAGCGTCGCCCGGGCGGCGTACTGGGCGGCGCGGGCTGGAGATGCGTTCGGCGACCATGACTCCGCTCGCGCCTGGGACCAGACCGCGGCGGCCCATCCGACGACGTTCTACGGCCGCCTCTCGGCGAAGCGGCTCGCCGTCGACAACCCGACCCTGCCGCCCGACGCCGAGCCGGACGCAGGAGAGCGAAAGGCCTTCGCCGCGCACGAGTTCGTCCGGGCCGTCCGCCTGCTCTCTGCCTACGATCAGGGCGACGCGATCCGGACATTCATCCGGGCCCTCGCCGAGATCAGCCCAAGCCCGGGCTGGCAGGCGATGACGACCGCGCTCGCCAGCGAAGCCGGCGGGGCCAGCCTCGGCGTCACGACGGCCAAGCAGGCCATGCGCAACGGCTACACGCTGGTCGCCCACGCCTATCCGACGATGACCCTGCCCGACCTGCGCGCGGGCGCTCCTTATCCGGTGGATCCTGCACTCGTTCTGGCAATGATCCGCCAGGAAAGCGGGTTCGACCTGAAGGCGGTGAGCCCGGCCGGCGCCCGCGGGCTCATGCAGCTCATGCCCGAAACGGCCCGACGTGTCGCGGGCGCGATCGATGTCGAGTATTCGCCGGATCGGCTGACGACGGACGGGGCCTACAACGTGGAACTCGGTCAATCCTATCTGAGCACGCTGCTCGAAGACTTTGACGGCTCATACGTTCTGGCGTTTGCCGCCTACAACGCCGGGCCCGCGCGGGTGCGGCAATGGCTCGATGCCTACGGCGATCCGCGCCGGGGCGATGTCGATGCCATCGACTGGATCGAGATGCTGCCCTTTGAGGAAACCCGCAACTATGTGCAGCGGGCGATCGAGAACATGTGGGTCTACCAGGCCCGCCTGGGCGGCGGCCGCAGCCTGGCGGCGACCGACCTTGTCCGCTGACGCCGGAGCGGGCGACTAGCGAGCGAGGGGCGGGATCGTCAAAGGATCGTCGTCCGGATCGGCGTCGGCGAGGCCCAGGGCCTCATCCGCGGGCGACCCGGCCGGCTCCGCCGACGCCTCGTCGCAACCGGAAACGTCGACGACATCGTCGAGAATCGGCCGATCGGGCTCGGCGCGGCCGCAGTGGCCGAGCATGAACGCGCCCTCCTCGATGGAAAGAGCCTCGTGAACGACATCGCCCGTAACCCGAGCGGTCCGGGCCAGCCTGATGCTGCCGGCGGTTATGCTCCCGTTGACCGTGCCGAGAACGCGCACCGACGCTGCGACGATGGTGCCGCTCACGCTGCCGGCCTCGCTGACGACCAGGCACCTTGCGACGATATCGCCATCGACGATGCCGTCGACCTGGATCTCGCCGTCGCTGCTGACATCGCCCCTGATGCGGATGTCGCTGCTGAGCAGGGACGGGATGGCGCACTTGGCGCCGGTGACGGACCCCGCGCAGACCTGCGGCGTTGCGCTATTCTTGAAAAACATGCTGCCCTGCCTTGATGAAGTTCATCGGGTTGACCGGTTTGCCGGCCACGAGAATTTCGTAATGGAGGTGGGCGCCGGTACTGCGACCGGTGTTCCCGAGCGCACCGATTTCCTGCATGAAGGCGACCTTTTCGCCTTTCTTGACCTTGATTGCCCGCAGATGGGCGTAGCGCGTGCGCAGCGACCGGCCGTGATCGATCTCGACGAAGTTGCCGTAGCCGCCGTTGCGGCCGGCGAACGTCACCGTCCCCGGGGCGGTTGCGCGAACGGACGAGCCGAAGCTGGAAGTCATATCGAGCCCGTAATGAACGGCTTTGCGATTGTTGACGGGATCCCGGCGCGCGCCGAAGGAGCTGCTGATCGCGTAGCGATCGAGCGGGGATGCCAGCGGCATGCGCCGGACCAGGCCGCGCAGAGCCTTCCAGTAGGCCAGGTCGGTGCGCAAGGCGGCGCGGTCGGCCGCCAACGGCCCGCTCACTGCGGCAACGAAAGGCCCGCCAACGGCCCGCCGCGGCGCCACGTCGCCGCCATGGACGACCTCGTCGAGATCGAGCCCCGCCCGCTCGACCACCCGTTCGGCGGTCTGGATGAAATAGGCGAGTTGCGGCTGAAATTCCCGCAGTAGCGCGCCGTCGGCGCTTTTGAGCGCAGACACCCCCGTCGCCAGCCGCTCGATGTGCCGCTCGATGCTGGCGAGGTGGGCGTCGACGCCGGCGCGGTCGCCGCCGGCGGTGCGCGCGGCGCGTGCGTCATCGGCAGCGGGCGGCGCGCCGAGGCCGCGTGTGGCCAGGGCGAAGACGCGGTCGTCGATCGCGGCCAGTTGCGCCCGAATGCGCTCGCCCTGCGCCTCTTCGCCTGCCTTCCCGCCGTCGATGTCGACGATGTCGGCGATGTCAGTCACGGGTTTCGCGTGCTCGATGGCCATGTCGACGGAGGCAGTGCCATCGCCGCCAAAGATCGACGCCGGTTCGCCGCTGCCGAATGACGCATTCACCTCGTCGGCCTCCGCCTCCAGGCTTTGCCCCACGACTTCTGCAGCCTCGGCGTGCTGAGTCTCGGTGCAGGGGGCCGGGGCGCGCGGAGCTTCGATCCTCGCCGCGATCACGGCGCTGACTTCACGCGGACGCGACAGCGGCGAGGCGACGACGGCCGCAATAACGATGGCGATGGTCACGCCCGACATGACAATCGCAATGGCCGCGGTCGCCGCCTGAACGCCCCGGCTCAGCCGATAGATGCTCATCCGGTCGAGTTCGCGGATGAGGATCTGTCGCTCCGGAAACGCCCTGGTCAAAGCGCGGCGGATGATCCCGGCGAAGGTCGAGTAATGCGCCCGTAGGCGCCTCAGCCAATCGCCGGGCCATGTGCGTCTCCGGCTCACCGTCTCGTCCGCCGCCGCCGTTGTCGTCGAGGCCTGCAGTGTGACGAAAGGCCATTAACAAACCGCTAGAGCGGCGCGGCGCGGACGGAGCTGAGCGGCGCGCGGCCGCTCGGCGCTCCGGCCTGCCGAGGCGCAGGGATCAGCGGCTGCCTCGATCCCGCCTGTCCATAGTTTTGGCCGGCACTTTCCCTCAAGAGTTGCAAAGCGGCTTCCGGCCACATTCCTTTCTTCCCTGCGCAACCGTTTCCCTGTAAAGACTTTGCCCTAGCGTCGGACAGTCCATGCTTGCGGACGGGCCGGCGGAACAAAGCCCAGGCGGCATGAACGCTAAGGGCAATTATCCGAGGGAGGATGTTCATGCGAATCGTAGGGATTCTGCTTGCCGCGATCATGCTTGCCGCGCCGGCGGCGAATGCGGCAAGTCCGATCGTGATCAAATACTCGCACGTGGTTGCCGAGAATACGCCGAAAGGTCAATCGGCAAACAAGTTCAAGGAGTTGGTCGAGCAGCGGCTTCCCGGCAAGGTCGTCGTCGAGGTGTTCCCCAACTCGCAGCTTTTCGACGATGACAAGGTTATGGAAGCGATGCTGCTGGGCGATGTTCAGCTCGCCGCTCCGTCGCTGTCCAAGTTCGACTCCTACACCAAGAAGCTGCAGGTCTTCGACCTTCCCTTCATCTTCGACAATATCGAAGCGGTCGACAAGTTCCAGCAGGGACCGATCGGGCAAAAGCTTCTGAACAGCATGGAGGACAAGGGCATCGTCGGCCTTGGCTACATCCATAACGGCATGAAGCAGCTTTCGGCGCATTCGCCTCTGCGTGTTCCCGAAGATGCCGCGGGCAAGAAGTTCAGGATCCAGGCGAGCGACGTTCTTCAGGCCC
The DNA here is from genome assembly GCA_016793925.1 of Rhodospirillales bacterium. GTDB lineage: Bacteria > Pseudomonadota > Alphaproteobacteria > Rhodospirillales > Defluviicoccaceae > JAEULH01. Next base: position 13,573 of record JAEULH010000123.1, read on the forward strand.
AGTTCGAGGCTCTGAAAGCCGTGCCGGTCAAGAAGCCGTTCTCGGAGGTGTTCACCCTGCTCCAGACCAAGGCCATCGACGGCCAGGAAAACTCGTGGTCGAACATCTACTCCCAGAAGTTCTATGAGGTGCAGGAGTACATTACCGAGTCCGATCATGGCGCTCTCGACTACATGGTCGTGAGCACCGACGAGTTCTGGAACGGTCTTCCCGACGACATTCGCAAGGAAGTCAAGGCCGCGCTCGACGAGTCGATCGCCTACGGCAACAAGATCGCAGCCGACCTGAACCAGGCCGACAAGCAGAGGATCATCGACTCGGGCCGGTCGCAGGTTATCGAGTTGACGCCTGAGCAGCGGGCGAAGTGGGTCGAGGTGATGAAGCCGGTCTGGAAGAAGTTCGAAAAGGACATCGGCAAGGACGTCATCGACGCCGCTGCCGCCACAAGCGGCGCCAGCTAGCGTGAAACGCGGCGTCTCAAGAAGCCTTTAGCTCGCAAATCTGGTCGCGGGTGATCAAGAATGATTGCACGCTTCTTGACCCACCTTGAGGAGGGAATCGTTTCCCTCCTCCTCGTGGTCATGACCGTCGTTGTCTTCGTTGAAGTCATCCTTCGGTTCGGCTTCAACATGGGCATGGTCTGGTCCGACGAACTCGTTCTGCACCTTTCGGCGTGGATGGTTCTGCTCGGGGCCTCCTACGGGGTCAAAGTCGGCTCGCATATCGGCGTCGACGCGGCCGTGCGGCTGCTTTCTCCGAGCGCCCGGCGGGTCGTGACCCTGTTTGCGATCGCCCTGTGTCTCATCTACTGCTGGTTGTTTATCGAGGGTTCCTGGGTCTACCTTCAAAAGGTCTACCGGATCGGGATCAAACTCGAGGACCTTCCGGTCACCAAGTGGCTCGCGCACAGCGTTCTGCTGATCGGTTTTGTCCTTCTGGCAATCCGCTTCATCCTCCTTGGCTGGCACGTTCTTCAGGGCAAATCGGATTCGTTCGGCTTTGCCGACGAAGCCAAGGAGGCCCTGGAGACGCTCGGTTCGGAGATAAGCGACGAGAAGGAGGCGAATAAGCCGTGACCACCGCCGCCCTTTTCGCCCTGCTGTTCGGCTGCATGCTGATGGGCATGCCGATCGCGATTGCGCTCGGTTTTTCCAGCATCGTTACGATCCTGGTCTTTTCCAACGATTCGCTGGCCTCGATTGCACTCAAACTGTTGCAGGGTTTGTCCGGCCATTACACCCTGCTTGCAATCCCGTTCTTTATCCTGTCGTCGGCCTTTCTTACGACCGGCGGCGTCGCCAAGCGGCTCATCCGCTTTGCCATTTCGACCGTCGGCTACATTCGCGGCGGCCTCGCGATGGCGTCGGTGCTTGCCTGCATGCTCTTCGCGGCAATATCCGGTTCGTCGCCGGCGACCGTCGCCGCCATCGGCTCGCTGGTGATCACCGGCATGGTCAAGGCCGGCTACCCGGAGAACATGGCCGCCGGCGTCATCACCAACGCCGGCACGCTCGGCATCCTCATACCGCCCAGCATCGTCATGCTGGTCTACGCCGCAGCGACCGAACAGTCCGCGGCGCGAATGTTCATGGCAGGGTTCATTCCCGGCATCCTGCTCGGCCTGATGCTGATGGTGGCGATTTACATCTTCGCCCGCGTCAAGGGGCTGTCGGCGGCGCCCTTCGCCGGCTTTGGCGAAATCATCTCATCGGGCTGGAGTGCCACGGGCGGCATCCTGCTCATGATCATTGTCCTCGGGTCGATCTATGGCGGCATCGCCAGCCCCACGGAGGCAGCCGCCGTTTCCGCCGTCTACGCGTACGCCATCGCCATCTTCGGCTACCGCGACATGGGCCCGCTTCGCGGCGTGCCCTGGCGCCATGACGGCGAGTCGCTGCCACGCCTGATCGCGCGAAACGTGGGCCAGATGGTCCTCGCGTTGCCCAAGTCGATCTTCGATCCGGAGGTCCGCAAGGTCGTTCTCGACGCGTCCAAAATCTCGGTGATGCTGTTGTTCGTCATCGCCAACGCGATGCTCTTCGCACACGTGCTGACGACCGAGCGGATCCCGCACCATATCGCCGAAGCCATTACCACGTGGGGGCTGCCGACGTGGTCGTTCCTTCTGGTCGTCAACATTCTCCTGCTGCTCGCCGGCAACTTCATGGAGCCGTCGGCAATCACCCTGATCATGGCGCCCATTCTGCTGCCGATCGCGCTGAAGCTTGGCATCGACCCGATCCACCTCGGCATCATCATGGTCGTGAACATGGAAATCGGGATGATTACCCCGCCGGTCGGCCTCAACCTGTACGTCACCGCGGGCATCACCGGGCGCAGTATCGGTTGGGTGGTTGCCGCGGCGTTGCCGTGGCTCATGGTGCTGCTCGCCTTCCTTGTTCTGGTCACGTATATCCCGGAGATTTCGCTGTTTCTCCCGCAATATTTCGACAATTTGAAAGGGTATTGACGCGGGCGGCGGTTGTTGCAGCACGGCCGGGGGATAACCGGAGCATGGCGGGTGCGCAGGAACGTTTGAAAAGCGGGGTTTACATGGAGACAGGGGTCCGACCCACCGCCGCCTTCGGGGCCGTCGCCACCTCGAGCTCCGCACGCAGCTTCCTGATGAGCTGCCGCAATCTCGGGGCGATGGCCGTGCTGGCTCTGGGCCTGGCGCTCGGTGGGCTCATCGGTGGGCTCGCTGCGGCCGGCGGAGCCTGGGCAGCCGACAATCAGGCTGGAGGATCCGGCGAGCCCATCGTCATCCGCTTCTCCCACGTCGTCGACGAGAGCACTCCGAAAGGGATCGGCGCGCAGCTTTTCAAGGAACGAGCCGAGGCTCGCCTACCCGGTCGCGTTAAGGTCGAGGTTTATCCGCGGGCGCAGCGCTACACCGACGAAGAAGTGCTTGTGGCCATGGCTCTCGGCGACGTCGAGATGGCAGCGCCGTCCTTCACCCAGTTCCGCAGCTTCACCCGCGCGATGCAAATCTTCGAACTGCCGTTCATGTTCGACAGCGTCGATCACGTCCACCGCTTCCAGAATAGCGATATCGGCCGCCAACTCCTTGACTTCATGCTGCCGCAGGGGATCCAGGGGCTCGCCTACTGGGATAACGGAATGCGGGTGATATCGGCGAACAAGCCGCTGGTCGTGCCGGATGACGCCGCCGGGCTGCTGTTCCGGACCGAGCCTTCGGCGATCTTCCAGGAACAGTACAATCGGATCGACGTCGCCACCCTGCCGTTGCCGTTCCGGGATGTCCCCGACGCGATCCGTACGGGGCTCGTCGACGGGCAGGAAAACAGCTGGTCGAACATCTACTCGCGCGGCATCCACAAACTGAACCGCTCGTTCACAGAGCTCGACCACAGTTTCCTCGGCTACATGGTCGTGACCAACGCCGCATTCTGGTCCGGACTGCCGGAAGACGTACGGACCACGCTGGAGTCGGTTCTGAAAGACGTAACAACGGAGGTTAATGCGCTGGCGCAGCGCCAGGCGCAGACCGATCGCGACAAGGCCCTTGGCGAAGCTTCGATCACGATCGTGACCCCGACGCCGGAGCAGCTCGATGCATGGCGCAACGCCTTCACGCCGGTGTGGCAGGACTTCGAGGGGCAGATCGGCCAGGAGATCATGGACGCCGCGGTCGCGGCTCGGCACTAGCCGGTCAGCGGCCTGGATCATCGCCTGCCTGATCGCATCGCCGGCGATTTGCCTCGCCGGCGAAGCCACCGCCGCAAGCGACGCGGCGAAAGACGTGGCGATCTGGGGCATCGGTCAGATCAGTTGCGGCCGCTTCGTCCAGGAACGCGAGCGGCGACCGGGCGCCTACGGCGCCTATGACGCGACGTTCCGACAGTGGCTGCTTGGCTTCATGACCGCCCTGAACTGGTCCGATCCTGCACAGCGCGACCTGCTCGCGGGCTCGGACGCCGAGGGCGCCATGCTCTGGGTCGAGAACTACTGTCGCGGCCAACCGCTGGACACGTTTTTCGATGCCACGCTCGCACTTCGGCGGGAGTTGATCGAAAAGGTCCGCTAGGCGGCCATCTGGCGCCGGCTGGTCGCCGCAGTTCGACTGTCGCGTCGGCCGCGGCGCCGGCTGCGACAAGTTACCGGTCGAGCAGGCCGCGGGCGAGGAGATCAGCCTGGATCGCCGTGCCGGCGGTCGCCAGCAGCCGGTCGCGGATCACCCGGCCGGCGATCATGCCGACGACGCGATTGGCGAAACAGTGATCGTCGATGCCGATGCGCTTCAGCAGGCTGTGCACGAACTCCGGCATTATCTTCCCGACGCGGCGGTCGATCATGTCGAGAATTGGGCTTACCTCGCCCGGGTCGAGCCGCGGCCACGGCCGCAGAGCAACGGGTTTCCTGGCGTCACCGAACAGCGGGATCAACTGGACGAAGTCGTCGTCAAGCTCCCCGCCCCCGCCGGCAGCGTCGCGCCGCGGGTGATAGTCGCTGAGGTCCAGACCGGCCGCCCTCCCCTGCTCTACCCAGGGAGCCACGATCGGGTTCTCGATGTGGACGACGAAGTGATCGCGCAGGAACTTCTGGCAGTTCCTGCGGCCGAGCTGGAAGTCGTGCATGCGCAACTGTTCGTTGACGAAACCGACGAAGCCGCTGAGGCCGACGGAGGCGAGATCCGTCTGGCTCGGGAGCTTGTCCGGACGGAGCGGAGCGATCAGAAAACGGCTGTGAACATCCTCGTGCATCGCCAGCATGACCTCCTGAGGCTTGAACCGCGCCTGGCGACGCAGGGTGGCGAACATCGAGAACAACGCTTCGACGATGTCCGGCGCCGCGCCGCAGCCAGGATCGACGCAGCCTTCGTCTTCCGGCAGCGGATCGATCATCAAGACCGCCCGATCCGATTGCCGGGCGTCGCGGGCGTTGTGAACGTTGCGCCCGCCGGCGAGCGCGATGCGGGCGTATTCCACCGGCTCGTTGTTGATCAGGCCGCCATCGACGCACCAGAACTCGTACGGAAGACCGGGAGCGCAAACCACGTCCGGGTTGATAACCGGTCCGGCCTCGTCGGCGGAAACGTCCGCCGGTCGCGCCCATGGCCGCGCCTGGTAGAAAGCGGCGGTGTTGGCGAAGGATCTTGCCGGCAACCCGCCCGGAAACGCCGAGGTCGCGAGCGCGGCGTCGCGCAGCCGGCCCCAGCCGTCGATGCTCTCGATGCCTGCGGTGCCGGGCCAGTTGACCGCAACCACGCCGGGATACAGGGGCTCGGCAGCGCCGGCGCCGGCGCCATGCACGGCGAACTGCGCGTAATCGGCATGTGTCGTCACCCGGTGTCCGCGAACGCCGCCGGCGGTGACCATCTCGATGACGTAGGGAAGGCCGCGCATGTTGGTCAGGCACAGGTAGAGCTGGAGCGGGTTGGCGAAGTAGGCGGGCGCGCAGCGCCGCGACCCTCCGGCGATTGCCGCGCGGACGTTGGCGACAGCGGCGTCGGCGACGGCAGCGACAGCGCGCCCGTTCAGGAGCGACGAGACGCCGCCGGCCGCGGCATCCAGATCCGACGTCTTCAGCAGAGACCGGATGTCGATGTCGCGCACCCAGCAGCGGTAAAGCAGGTTGCGCTCGGCGTTGGCGGGAGAAGCTGCGGACCGCGCCGCCGCCAGATCGGTTATCGGATGGTGACCGGTGAAGGGAATCATGGCCGTCAAAGCCGAGACGATGCCGCCGGCGGAGCTGCCTGCCGCCGCCCGGATCTGAACGGTATGATCGGGAATGCCCACCGCTCGGGTCTGTTTGGCCTGTTCCCACGCATCGAGAGACTGAAGCAGGAAATCGACCACACCGGCGGTGTAGGCGCCGGCCGATACCGCGCCGGCCATGACCAGGCCGACCTCGAAGGTCCGCGCCCGCGGCATTCGCATCGTCATTGTCGTCCTTCAGGCATGGATGGAAGTCGCGTCCGTGCATTGGCTGCATCGGACGCCCGCAGCGACCTCGCGGGCCGAATGGGAACGAGAGGGTTTCGGGGCTCGCCGAAGGCGCGCCGCCGGAAAATGAGCGACCGTTGAGCCTCGGCCGACACCGGCAGCGGAGGAAACCGTCAGATCAGACGGTCGTCCGCGTCGCTCTCTCCGGCATCACTGCCGCAGATAGGACCATATACCTGCATTTGGGGTAGAAGGCAAGCTCCGATCGCCTCCCCCAGTGAGACGACGCTCCGCACGACAGGTGCAGGCCGCCCGTGCCGATACGGCCGTTTCTGTTATCGGAAAATGGATGGAACGAAAGGCGAACGATAGGAGGCCAGATTGCCAGAAGCGCCTGTCTGCCGTCTTTGTCTTCGAGCGCCGGCCGCCGGCTTTGGTGGCGGCGGCCGGGCCTCCCTCACGACCCGCGATCAGCGCGGCATCAGCAGCAACTGGGCGGTGTCTTTGTCGTAGGTGACGTTGAAATTGCTCAGAAAGCTCTGCCCGAGAAGCGGTCGACCGTCGATCGCATCGTCGGCGACGAAGGCGACCTGGACGTTCTCGGCGACCATTCCACCGACGCGCACGGCCGGCAGCAGACCGGTTTCGGCCTGGACCTCGCCCTCCGCCGTCTTGGTGACGCCGTCGTCGAGCGAATTGGCGTCGAAACCGAGCACTTCCTTCATCGACGCGGGCAGAACGACCTCTCGGACCCGGGCGTCGATCGTAAGCGACATGTCGTATTCTTTGCCGCCGAACCCCATCAGCGTCGCATTCAGCGTATGGCCGTTGACCTGAGATCGACTCTCTCCGGCAGGCCCGGCCCGGTCTGGCGCAGCCGCTGTCGACACAGGTCTTGCCCCAACGTCGGGGCGCCCCGCATCCTGCGAAGCAAGGATTCGTACGCCGCGGATGTCTTCGTCACTGGTCTGAAGCACGACGTAGCTGTAGTTCCGCAACAACCCCATGACCTGGCCGCGAAGATCGCCGGCCGTCGCTCGCGCCGGCTCGTCACCGATTCGTTCCAGTCCGCGGACGTCGACGCCATGAAGCCGCTCCAGGCTTTTGAGCTGCTCGCGAAGGGTTGCGCCGGGGATCTGTGCATAACTAATTTGTGGAAACATAAGAGCAAAAGCAATGATTAGTAGGCTGCAGATTTTGCAATCGCGATGGATTCGCAATTCCGCTTTTACGGCCTTCCAAATAATACTGCCTCGCATTGCTTATCACCACGTCGTTGCTACGCTATGCTGCACTGCATAACTTGCCGACATGGCAATTTAGTGGCAACTTGTGCCCCCATTTCGCCTTGTTGTAGACCAAAGTGGCGAAACGGTAGCCGATCTCTTGCCAAACGAGCAGGGCTTATGCCATCGTGCTCGGAAGTCGAAACGAGGTGCTATTCGTCGAAATGCGTGGCAACAATCGGGCCACCGATCACGCATGGTCATATGTTTGTGTTTTTTTCCTACGTTCGCGCTGCGGACGACGCCATTTCCCGGTCGGATAGGTTTCTAAGGAAAGCAGGCGGGACACCAGGTTGAGAACCCGATTGACGTATGTTCCGCACGCCTTGCGCCGGCGATTGCGTCGTGTGTTTGTGCCTCTTTTGACGCCGCTTTCGGCGGTCTTGCTGGTCGCGCTTTCGGGTTGCGCGCCGCAGCCGTTGCTCGATCTGACGTTTGGCCCGCCACCGCTGATGGCGACAGGGGCCTATCGCAGTATCACGGATGAGCGCGGGCGTTTCCGTGAGATCCTGTGCGCCGTAACCGAAGCGCATGGTGACGATTTTGCGGTCCGTCGGCCGTGCGCCGACGTGCTGATGTTGAACGGCAAGGAAGCGCCCGGCTCCGGTCAATCCGTCTACCTTGGTCCGGCGCGAAAGAAGCTTCGCATCGCGACGGTATCGGGCCTGGGCGCCGACTGTTTCGCGGGAATGGTCACTCCCTTCGACAAAAGCCTCCAGCACCTCCAGGAGCTGGGCTACGCGACGTCGACCATACCGATCCGCGGCCTCGCCAGCAGTACCTACAACGCCTCGATCATCAGCGACGCGCTCCTGAACATGAGACTGGCCGACGACGAGGAGGTCGTCCTCATCGGCTACTCCAAGGGAATCGCCGACGTCCTCGAATTCATGAGCATGTACCCGCACATGGCCCGGAAGGTCGCCGCGGTTGTCAGCATCTCGGGCGCCGTCAGCGGAACCTTGCTTGCCGAAGGCGCGCCCGAGTTCCTCCTGCCGTGGCTTAAGCTGTTCCCCGGGGGCCAGTGTTACAGTGCGGACCTTGGCGCTGTCGAAAGCCTGCGCCGATCGGTGCGCCTGCGCTGGTTCGCCAACAACACCTTGCCCACCTCGGCACTGTATTATTCCGTTGCGACCTTCGCCAACCGCGAGAACATCTCGAACTTCCTGCGCGCCGGCTATGACGAGTTGAGCCGGATCGATCCGCGCAACGACGGCAAGATGCTTTACTACGATCAGATCATTCCGGGCAGTCGCCTGATCGCCTTCGTCAACAGCGACCATTGGGCCTCCGTTGTGCCGATCGACGACGATCATCCCATCCTCCGGGCCCTGATCGCCGACCGGAACGCATTCCCGCGCGAGGTGCTGTTGGAATCGATTATCCGGCAAGTGGAGGAGGACCTGCTCGCCAAGGCGCCTCTCGTCGCCCACGCCGGCCCAGAATCCCCGAGCACGGTGACACTTTCTCGTGCGGCTTCCAGTAACAACGACGCGCCGTTCTTCCCTGTTGACGCTGTGGCCCTTCGCCAGTCAGCCCAGTAGGGGTCGCCGCGAACCCGCGGCAGCGTCGCAACGCTGCCCGGGCAACGGTTTGGCGCCTGCGCTCGTTCTGGCCTTTGTCGCCATTCTTTGCGCGGGCCTCGGCGCCTGTGCGCAGAAGCCGTTGCTACCATTTACCCTCGGAACGCCGCCTCTGATCCTGATGCCGGCCAATGCCGAGAGCGGCATTGAGGATGGCCGCGGACGGTTCCGCCAAATCCTTTCCGCGGTCAGCGCCGATCATGGTCGCGATCTCGGCGATTACCGAGACTTCGACGACATATTGTGGCGCATGGCCGGGGAAGATGACGAGCCGGACCGACCGGTCTATCTCGGCCCGCCCCGCCTCCCGTTGCGCATCCTCGTCGTCGGGGGCCTTGCCTCCGAGTGCAGCGCAAACTACGTCCCCACGCTTTCAGTGGCGATGAAACACCTCACCAACCTCGGCTATGAGGCCAGTGAGCTCACGGTCGCCGGCCTGGCCAGCAGCACCTACAACGGCTACCTCATCGCGGAGCAGATCCGCGACCTGGACCTGAAACCCGGCGAGCGCGTTGTTCTTGTCGGCCATTCGAAGGGCCTGCCGGACATCCTCGAAGGGGTCGCCGTCCTGCCGGACGCCGCGCGTCGGGTCGCGGCGGTCGTTGGCCTTGCCGGAGCCGTCAACGGATCGCCGCTGGTTGAGACGGCGCCGACGGAGCTGTTCCCAATCGTTCGTTACCTGCCGAACAGCACCTGTCGCCTCGGTGACGGGCAGGGCCTCGACAGCCTGCGCCGGGACCGACGAATGGGGTGGTTGGCCAGCCACCCGCTGCCTGCCGGAATCCGCTACTATTCATTGGCCGCCTTCGTCGACCGGGATCAGACATCGCTGGCGCTGCGCGATAGCTGGGAACGCCTCAGCCGGATCGACCCGCGCAACGACGGACAACTGCTTTTCTATGACCAGATCATTCCCGGCAGCACCCTGCTCGGCTTCGTGGCGGCCGACCACTGGGCTGTCGCCATGCCGCTCAATCGCATCTACCCGAACCTCTCCGTCGCGTTCGCCAACCACGGGGCATTTCCGCGCGAGGTCGTGCTTGAAGCCATCGTGCGCTACATCGAGGAGGATTTGTTGGCGGGCGAAGCGCAACAAACCCCAGTGACCGGCAATCCGACCGGCACCACATTGCGGCCTCGGGCGAACCGGAGGTCCGCCATGCCTGCGTCTTCAGGTCCGGCGCAAGCCAGATGAAGCTCCTGCTTGTCCGCCTGTGGAGCGCGTTTTACGGCAGCTACTGGTTCATTCCTGCGACCATGGCCTTCGCCGCGGTGTGCCTCGCCTTTGCCTCGATCTGGGCGGATATGGCCTGGAACCAGTCCTATTGGCCGCAGGCGATGCGCTGGCTCCTCCTCAGCCAGCCCGACGGGGCCCGCGCCGTCCTGCAGGTGATCGCGGGTTCGATGGTCACCGTCGCCGGCGTGACCTTCTCGATCACCATAGCCACCGTCTCGCAGGCGTCGGTCCAGTTCGGACCGCGGCTGATGTCCAACTTCATGCAGGACCTCGGCAACCAGATCACCCTCGGCGCCTTTGTCGCCACCTTTATTTTCTGCCTGATTGTGCTGCGTACCGTCCAGGGCAGCGATGGCAGCGGCAACGGCATGTTCGTGCCCAATGTGTCGATCGGCGTCGGCATGCTGCTGGCGATGGCAAGTCTGGCGGTGCTGATTTATTTCTTCCAGCATATCCCCGACAGCATTCACATCTCGATGATGATCTCCGGCGTCGGCTTGCGCCTTCGTGGGCTTCTCGACGATATCTACCCGACCAGAATCGGCGAGGGGCCGGAACGCGACCCGATAGAGGAAGCCTATGCCGCCGGCGAGGGCATGATCGAAGGTGCGGCGCCGGTGTTCGCAACGGCGTACGGCTACGTCCAACACATCGACGCCGATGCGCTTCTTGCCGCCGCCCGGCAATACGATCTGATGATCTGGGTCAGCGCGGGCCCTGGAACCTTCGTCGACGTCAACGTCCCCATCGCCTACGTCAAGCCTGCCGCCATGGTCGATGACCGCGCCGCGAGGAAGGTTCGCGCCGGGTACATCGTCGGCAGAATGCGGACGCAAACGCAGGACGTCCTTTTCCTGGTCAATCAGCTCGTCGAGGTCGCCGCCAAGGCCCTGTCGCCCGGTGTCAACGATCCCATCACCGCCATCACGTGCGTGAACTGGCTGACCAGCGGCCTGATCCAGCTCGGAGGCCGCGACATTCCCAGCGCTTGCCGCCACGACAGCGACGGCGACCTGCGCGTCGTCGCGCCGCCGATCTCATACGCACAGTTCGCCGACGCCATGCTGGGCCAACTTCGCCCGTACGTCGAGACGGACCGCAACGCGGCGATTCACATGATGGACAGCATGGCGCGGATCGCCTACCACACCGGGACCACGGAACGGGCGCGCATTCTCCTGACCCACGCCGAAGCGCTCTGCGAAGGCTGCCGGGAGCAGCTTGGACATCCGCAGGATCGCGAGGCCATCGAAACCAGATTCAGACTTGTCGCCGAAAGACTCGCACCGCAATTATCGTAAGAGGACCGGCAAAGGGATCCGATCATGAGCGCAACGCGACGGGGCAGCACGGCGATCGCAACGTTGGTTGTTGTCGCCGCAGTCGCGGCTGGCAACGCCGCGGCGCAGGTCACGACGAGCTCAACGACGGGCTCGATGTCCGACAGCGTGGCGGTGTTGCCCATCACCGGCACCGTGGCGATCGACGACACGTCGACCACGGGCACGACGTCGATGCCGAGCGACATCACCATCTCCGGCGAGTCGGACACGTCTTCTTCATCCGAGGGCCTGACCCTCGATGGCGCCTACGTCATCACCGCCGGCGGCTCGCGGCAAAGCGCGATCCTCGGCTCGATCACGTTCGACCCGACGGGGACGATTGTCACCGGCACGATCAGCATCGTCTCGGCCGCGACGTCGAGCGCGTCGTCCACAGTTACGGCGTCCACGGTAACGACGTCCACCGAACCGGCCACCACCGGCGGTACCGGCAGCAGCACCGGCAGCGACGTCGTACCGGTCGCGACCGCCGCCGACGCCACCGTGACCGACTGCACGGCGACCGGCGGGTCCTACTCGCTCGCGACGAGCGGCGCCGGCGAGGCGCAGCTTCAACTGGATTGCAGCGGCAACGAACGGACCGTGACGTGGCGGCTGTTCGTAACGGCGACCGACGGCTTCACCCAGGCGCAGCAGATCCGTGCCGTCCAGATCGAACCGTTGAGCGCATCCGGCGATGACGGAATCGTCGACCTGACCCTGACCCGGCAGTGAACGCCCCTCGTCGGGCGGTTGGCTGGGGCGGGAGGATTCGAACCTCCGATCCCGGAACCAAAATCCGGTGCCTTACCTCTTGGCCACGCCCCAACTGCGGCCGAACTTAGCCATTTCGCGGGGACCCCGCAACCGGCGCCGCGGCGAGCCACCAGTCCGGATGGAGGGCGGCGAGCGACGCCCAAGCAGCCTCTGCCTGGCCTTGTGAGGCGAAGACGGCGAAGCAGGTCGCGCCGCTGCCGCTCATCTGGGCAATCAGCGCGTCGGAGGCCGCCGCAAGCTTGGCCCTGACCGCCGCGATCTCGGGCGCAAGCGCCTCCGCGGAAGCGGCGAGATCGTTCCCGCGCTCGCTCAGCAGCGACGCCAGCGCGCGGGCGTTCGGAGGGGAGCCGGAAAATGCCGCCGGTGCGGAGAAGGGACCGCGTCGCCCGGCGAACACCGCGGGTGTCGCGACGGCAACGCCGGGGTTTGCCAGAAGCAACGAGAACGACGGCAGCGGCGGCGCCGGGGCGAGGTGCTCGCCGATGCCCGAGACGAACGCCGGCCGGCCGGCGAGACACATCGGCACGTCCGCCCCAAGCGCCAGCGCGACCGCCGGCATATCGACCGCAGCGGCGGGGATCTCCCACAACCGCGCCAGGGCTCGAAGGGTTGCCGCCGCATCGGCCGAGCCGCCGCCGATGCCGGAAGCGACCGGCAGACGTTTGACCAGCCGCACCTTGGCAAGCGGCTGACATTCCGCCCGCTCCGCAAGCAGGCGCGCTGCGCGAAGGACCAGATTGTCGTCGCCGGGAGGAACCGCCGCGGCGAAGGGGCCGACGACCTCCAGAGCCAGCGCATCGGCCGGCTCGACCTCGACCGTATCGCCGATTGCGGGAAAGACGACGAGGCTGTCGAGGAGGTGGTAGCCATCGGACCGACGGCCGACGACCCGGAGGTAGAGGTTGACCTTGGCCGGCGCCTCGATGCGGATTTTCGTCGTCTGCCCGGTCATCGCCCGAGGGCGTTCGCTTCCTTGATGATCCCCTGCAGCTTGCGCTCCAGTTCGGCCTTGAGCTGCGGCTCCGGCGAGAGGCCGAGGGCAGCGCTCCACTGGAACCGAGCCTCGCGCTGACGGCCCACGGCCTGGTAGGCATCGCCGAGATGATCGTTGATCACCGGATCCTCAGGTTGGAGCTCGACCGCGCGCTCAAGCTGAACCACGGCTTCAGGGTACTTGCCCAATCGGTAGTAGACCCAGCCGAGGCTGTCGACGATGAAGCCGTCGTTCGGCCTCAACTCGACGGCGCGGCGGATCATTTCCTGGGCGCGATCGAGGTTGGTCCCCTGCTCCACCCACGAGTAGCCGAGATAGTTCAGGACCAGCGGCTGGTCGGGTTCGAACTGCAGCGCGCGGAGGAAGTCGGCCTCGGCGCGATCCCACTGCTTCGCCCTCTCGAGGGCAATCCCGCGCGCATAGAGCACGCGCCAGTATTGCGGCGGCAGCGGCTCCTTCAGCGAGATGGCTTCATCATAGACGGCGATCGCCTCCGCGTACCGCTCGCGCTGGCGAAGCATGTCGCCAAGCACCAGCATCGGCTGCGGATCCTCGGGCCGCTCGGCGGCCATGGCCCGCAGCTCCTTCTCCGCCTCCTGGAAACGCTCCATCCGGTTGAGGTTCTCGGCCCGAAACAGCCGAGCCTGCCACGACAGCGGCGATGCCCGGTCGACCGAGGCGTACATGCGGTTCGCATCCTCGTGCCGGTCGGCCTGATCGAGCAGTTCGGCGACGAACATCTGCAGGATCGGGAGGTTCGGCTTCAGGTAGAGGCCGAGCATCCCGAGCATCAACGACTGTTCGCGCTGGTCCGCACGCGCCAGCGCGCCTGCCGCCTCGAACAGCGCCTCCGCGGCACCCCCGGCGGGCGAGCCCATCACCGGACCGGCCGGCGCCAGTCCGGCCGGCTTCGTCCGGACCAGATCGAGCAGCGCCGCGACCTGGTCGGGGTCGTACTTTTTCGCCATCTCAACGTAGAGGGCTTCGGCCTCGTCGACGTGCCCGGCTCTGGCGAGAATGGTGCCCGCGAGGTGCACAGTGCGCATGGGCGGGACGCCGGGGCCTGCTGCGGCAGCCCGCGCATGCTCCGCCGCCGCTTGCTTGCGTCCGGCCGCGTCGGCGATCAAGGCCGCATGGAGCTCATAGAGGTCTTCGCCTCCCGCGCCTTTCGTTTTCAGCGCCTTCAGCGTCGTCAGCGCCTCGTCCGTCCGACCCAGACCCTGCTGCGCCCAGGCGCGCAGGATCACGCCCAGAGAAGGCGTCAGCAAGCCGTCGGCCATCAAGTGGCCGGCGACGGCGCCGTAGCGGGCATGCTTGATGTCGTCCGAGGCGACGGTAATGAACGGCAACTCGTAGATCTGCTCCAGCGCGATGTAGCGGTGTGCGAGGGCAGCGGCCTCCTCTGCTCGGCCGTCGCTGAGCAGGGCGTTGTGGGCACGATGCAGCAACAACGTGTCCTTCGGCGACTTCTCCAGGGCGGCGAGGAGGAAATCGGCGGCGACGCCGTCGCTCTTCTCGGCCTGGGCATGGCGCGCGGCGAGATAGTTGCCGCTGAGCGTGTCGCCGGACGCAGGCGAAAGCTCGGCACGCGCGCCGCCGCCGGCGCCGCTGTCGGCGACGCAAGCGGCCGCGGCCAGCGCGAAAACGAGGGCGGCGCTGCTTCGCCCCCTTCTTGACGTGCGGCGGAGCCGAGCCGAAAACATCATCGGGTCGCTACTCACATATTGGGATAATTGGGGCCCCCGCCGCCTTCCGGAACGACCCAGTTGATATTCTGGGTCGGATCCTTGATGTCGCAGGTTTTGCAGTGCACGCAGTTTTGCGCGTTGATCTGCAACCGTTTCGAGCCGTTGTCGGCAACGAACTCGTAGACGCCGGCCGGACAGTAGCGGGATTCCGGTCCGTCATAGACAGCAAGGTTGGTCGCGACCGGCACCGCCGGATCCTTCAGCGTCAGATGGACCGGCTGGTTTTCCTCGTGGTTGGTGTTCGATATGAACACCGAGGAGAGCTTGTCGAACGTGATCGTCCCGTCCGGCTTCGGGTAGGTGATCGTCGGCTCCGACGTCGCCGGCTTGAGCTGGGCGTAATCGGGATGGTGATGGAAGGTCCATGGCGCCTTGCCGCGCAGGAGGTAGGTATCCAGCGCCGAGTAGCCGAGGCCGACCCACATGCCGCGGTGGAATGAGGGGCGGATGTTGCGGACGCGATAGAGCTCGTCCCACAGCCAACTGGCCTTCAGCGCGTCCGGATAGGCCTCGACCACGGGCGGCGGATCGTTGCTCGCCAGGGCGGCAAAGACCGTATCGGCACAAACCGTCGCCGATTTCATTGCCGTGTGCGTGCCCTTAATCTTCGGCACGTTGAGGAAGCCGGCGGCGTCGCCGATGAGTGCGCCGCCGGGGAAGACCAGCTTCGGAATGGACTGGAAGCCGCCCTCCGACAAGGCGCGGGCGCCATACGAGATGCGCCGACCGCCCTCGAAGGTCGGGCGAATGGCCGGATGGGTCTTGAACCGCTGCATTTCGTCGAACGGGCTGAGGTGCGGGTTCTGATAGTCGAGGCCGATGACGAAGCCGACGGCCACCTGCGTGTCTTCGAGATGATAGAGGAACGAGCCGCCGTAAGTCCGGCGGTCCATGGGCCAGCCGATCGTGTGCACCACCTTGCCGGGCTCATGCCTGGCCGGATCGACTTCCCACAATTCCTTGATGCCGATGCCATAGGTTTGCGGGTCGGCGCCCTCGCGCAGACCGAAGCGGTCGAACAGCGTCTTGGTCAGCGATCCGCGACAGCCTTCCGCGAAAAGAGTGTAGGTCGCGTGCAACTCTACGCCGGGTTGGTAGTTCTCGGTGTGCTCGCCGTCGCGCCCTACCCCCATGTCGCCGGTGGCGACGCCCTTGACCCGACCGTCCTCATGATAGAGCACTTCGGCGGCGGCGAAGCCCGGATAGATCTCGCAGCCGAGTTCCTCTGCCTGGGCGCCCAGCCAACGGCACATATTGCCGAGGCTGACAACATAGTTGCCGTGATTGTTCATCTGCGCCGGCGTCGGCAGCTTGTAGGCTTTTGTCTCGGTCAGGAACAGAAACTCGTCCTTGGTCGCCGGGGTCAAAAGCGGCGCGCCCTTTTCTTTCCAGTCGGGGATGAACTCCTCCAACGCCACCGGGTCGACGACCGCGCCGGAGAGGATGTGGGCGCCGATCTCCGAACCCTTTTCGACGACGCAGACGGTAATTTCCCGATCCCGCTCGGCGGCGAGCTGCCGCAGCCGAATGGCCGCGCTCAATCCGGCCGGGCCGCCGCCCACGATGACAACATCGAACTCCATCGATTCCCGTTCCATGGAATCTCCCTCGCTCCGCTTTCGCCCCTTACGTTTGTTCCGTTATAACATACGCCATGCTGCAGGGGCGGCAAATGATCCTGCGACCATCGGGAAGCGGTTGCGAACGGACGCAGGCCGGACGAGCAGACAAGCGGCACTGCATGGCCGATCGCTTGACGAAACCGTGGGCCCTGTCATGAGGCCCGCGGGCGACGCGGCGCTGGCGGCGCTCTTTGCGTGGTACCTCGAAGCCGGCGTCGATGAGACGATTGGCGAAGTGCCGGTCGACCGCTACCGGTCGGCGGCGACGGCGCCCGAGGGGGAGAGGGCCGTCAGCCCGGCACCGAGCCGGCCGAGCGGCGCCGGCACTGCGGCGGTCGATCCCAGATCATTGCCGATGCCGCCCGCCGCTCCGCAGCAGGACCATCGTCCGCCCGTCGCCGCAGCCGTCGCCGCGGCCACCGACGCCAACACGCTCGAGGACCTGCGGGCGATCCTCGCCGCCTTCGACGGCTGCGCCCTGAGCAAGACGGCGACCAACCTGGTCTTCGGCGACGGCAATCCCGCCGCCCGCGTCGTGCTGATCGGAGAGGCGCCTGGCAGCGAGGAGGATCGCCGCGGCCTGCCCTTCGTCGGCCCCAGCGGCCAGCTGCTCGATCGCATGCTGGCCTCCATCGGCTTGTCGCGCGAGAGCGTGTTCATCTCCAACACCGTCTTCTGGCGGCCACCCGGCAATCGCAGCCCCAGCAGCGGCGAGGTTGCGGTCTGCATGCCCTTCGTCGAACGGATGATCGAACTCATCGACCCGCAGATCGTCGTGAGCCTCGGCGGCCCGGCGGCCAACGCCTTGTTCGGGCGCGCCGAGGGCATCGGCCGGCTGCGCGGCCGCTGGCTTACCTATCAGACGCCGCAACTGGCGCGGCCCATCGCGGCGACCGCGCTGTTCCACCCGGCCTACCTGCTGCGCACGCCGGGGCAAAAGCGCCTCGCCTGGCGCGATCTCCTCGCCATCAGGGCGAAACTCGACGACCTCGGCGGCTGAGGGCGGCCGGCACTCGATCGCGACAGCTATCCCGACGTTCCGGCAGTGGCGCCGGGGCTGGACGGCG
>JAEULH010000005.1 GCA_016793925.1 Rhodospirillales bacterium
CTCATTGAAGATTGACAAGAGGCGGCAAAGGCCATATTTGCAAGCGCTCGTTCCGCCGGCTTGGCCGGGCGCGGCGGCGCGCCGGAGGGGTGCCCGAGTGGCTAAAGGGGACGGGCTGTAAACCCGTTGGCGCACGCCTACGTAGGTTCGAATCCTACCCCCTCCACCACCTTGATGGGCGAGCCATAGGAAGGGCTGGAATTGGACCTCGACGGGCCTGGTCGTGCGGGTGTAGCTCAGTGGTAGAGCAGGAGCCTTCCAAGCTTCAGACGAGGGTTCGATTCCCTTCACCCGCTCCAGCATGACACCCTGGTTGCGACCGGCGGTCGGCCGATCCGGCCAGGCACAATACGCTTTGGTTTAAACGTTCGAACGCGAAAGATACCGACAAGATGGCGAAGGCGAAATTTGAGCGGACGAAGCCGCACTGCAATGTTGGGACGATTGGCCATGTTGATCATGGCAAGACGACGTTGACGGCTGCGATTACGAAGACGCTGGCTGAGACGGGTGGTGCGACGTTCATACCGTTTGATCAGATTGACAAGGCGCCTGAAGAGAAGGCGCGAGGGATTACGATTTCGACGGCGCATGTTGAGTATCAGACGGAGAACCGTCATTACGCGCATGTGGACTGCCCTGGTCATGCGGACTATGTGAAGAACATGATTACGGGTGCGGCGCAGATGGATGGCGCGATTTTGGTTGTATCGGCGGCTGACGGTCCGATGCCGCAGACGCGCGAGCACATTCTCCTGGCCCGTCAGGTTGGTGTTCCTGCGATTGTCGTGTATTTGAACAAGGTCGACATGGTTGACGACCCGGAGTTGTTGGAGCTGGTTGAGCTTGAGCTTCGCGAGTTGCTTTCGAGCTATGATTTTCCTGGCGACGACATTCCGATCATCAAGGGTTCGGCGCTGTATGCGCTGGAGGGTCGGGACCCGGAGGTTGGTGCGCAGTCGATATTGGATTTGATGAAGGCGGTGGATGCGTACATTCCGCAGCCTGAGCGTCCGAAGGACCAGCCGTTTTTGATGCCGATCGAGGATGTGTTTTCGATTTCGGGGCGTGGCACGGTTGTGACGGGGCGTGTTGAGCGCGGGGTTGTGAAGGTCGGCGAGGAGGTTGAGATCGTCGGTCTGAAGGCGACGACGAAGACGGTTTGCACCGGGGTTGAGATGTTCCGCAAGCTTCTTGACCAGGGTGAGGCTGGCGACAACATCGGCGTGCTGCTGCGCGGGACGAAGCGTGAGGATGTGGAGCGCGGTCAGGTTTTGGCCAAGCCCGGGACGATCACGCCGCACACGCGGTTTGCGGCGGAGGCCTACATTCTGACGAAGGAAGAGGGCGGTCGGCATACGCCGTTTTTCACCAACTACCGGCCGCAGTTCTATTTTCGGACGACGGACGTGACCGGGACGGTGGCGCTGCCGGAAGGCACGGAGATGGTGATGCCGGGCGACAACGTGTCGATGGAGGTGACGCTGATCCAGCCGATCGCCATGGACGAGGGGCTGCGCTTCGCCATCCGCGAGGGCGGCCGCACCGTCGGCGCCGGCGTCGTCGCCAAGATCATCGAGTAGACCGGACCAACAATCACAACCGGACCGGCCCGAACGCCACAAACCCGCCAGCGCATCGGCCCAGCGGAATGGCAACGGGCGGAACAGGACACGGCACATGGACAAGCAGAATATCCGGATCGGCTTAAGGGCCTTCGATCATCGCGTGCTCGACCAGTCGGCGCGCGAGATCGTCAGCACCGCCCGCCGCACCGGAGCGCAGGTGCGCGGTCCCATTCCGCTGCCGACCCGGATCGAACGGTTCACGGTGCTGCGCTCGCCGCACATCGACAAGAAGTCGCGTGAGCAGTTCGAAATTCGCACCCACAAGCGGGTTTTGGACATCATCGATCCGACGCCGCAGACGGTCGACGCGCTGATGAAGCTCGACCTCGCCGCCGGCGTCGATGTCGAGATCAAGCTCTAGGACCGAGGATAGGATGAGAACCGGTCTGATCGCACGGAAGCTGGGGATGTCGCGGGTTTTTCGCGACGACGGCAACCACGTGCCGGTGAGCGTGCTGAAGGTCGACGCCTGCCAGGTCGTCGCCCAGCGGACCGCCGCGCGCGACGGCTACACCGCGCTGCAGCTCGGCGTCGGCGCGGCCAAGGTCAAGAACGTGACCAAGCCCCAGCGCGGCCACTTCGCCAAGGCCAATGTCGAGCCGAAGCGGGTGCTCGCCGAATTCCGCGTCAGCGACGAGGGGCTGATCGACGTCGGCGCCGAGGTGACCGTCGATCACTTCGTCGCCGGCCAGCATGTGGACGTGACCGGCCGGTCGATCGGCAAGGGCTTCGCCGGCGGCATGAAGCGCCACGGCTTCGGCGGACTGCGCGCGACCCACGGGGTCTCGGTCAGCCATCGCAGCCTGGGCTCGACCGGACACCGGCAGGATCCGGGCAAGGTCTTCAAGGGCAAGAAGATGGCCGGCCATCTCGGGGACAAGCAGGTAACCGTCCTCAACCTTGAAGTCGTCGCCACCGATGTCGAGCGCGGCCTGATCCTGATCAAAGGCGCCGTGCCGGGTGCGGAGGGCGGATACCTGCTCGTCCGCGATGCCGTGAAAAGGCGCATGCCCGACGGCCTGCCGATGCCGGGAGCGATCCGTCAGGCCGCCGCCAGCGGACCATCCGGAGAGGCTGCGCCCGCGGCGGCGTCGGAACCGGCGCCGGAGGGCGCCCACGACGGCGGTGCAGGCACCGGCGAAGGCGAGGAATAGCGGTCGTGGAGCAGAACGTCGTAAATCTGGACAGCGAGACGGTCGGAACTGTCGACCTCGACGAGAGCATTTTTGCCGCCGCGGTGCGCCCGGACCTTCTCGCCCGCGCGGTCGCGTGGCAGCTCGCCAAGCGGCGGGCCGGCACGCACAAGGTCAAGGGCCGCAGCGAAGTGGCGCGAACCTCGAAAAAGCCGTTCAAGCAGAAGGGTACGGGGCGGGCGCGCCAGGGGTCGCAGAAGGGGCCGCACATGCGTGGCGGCGGGGTCGTCTTCGGACCCGTTGTGCGCGATCACGCCCATGCGCTGCCGAAGAAGGTGCGCAGGCTGGCGCTGAAATCGGCGTTGTCGGCCAAGGCGGCGGCCGGAGAGCTGTTCATTCTCGACCAGGCCGCGCTCGACTCGCCGAAGACCAAGACGCTGGCGGCGAAGGTCGAGCGGCTCGGCTGGCGCAAGGCGCTGCTCATCGACGGCGCCGCGATCGACGGCAACTTCGCGCGCGCGGCGCGGAACATTATCGGCCTCGACGTGCTGCCGACGCAGGGAGCGAACGTCTACGACATTCTCCGTCACGAGACGTTGGTCCTGACCACGGCGGGAGTCGAGGGTCTGACGGAGCGACTGACATGAACCGCCGGTTCGGCAAGGCGCAGGTCGCCATCAGCGACGGCCGCAAGCTCGAGGTGATCCGTCGCCCGCTGATCACCGAAAAGACGACTCTGCTCGGCGAGAACAACCAGGTGGCCTTCCTGGTCGCCCTCGATGCCTGCAAGCCGGAGATCAAGGCGGCGGTGGAGGATCTGTTCAAGGTCAAGGTCAAGGCCGTGAACACCCTGATCGTGAAGGGCAAGAGCAAGCGGACGCGCGGCCGGCCGGGCCGACGCTCCGACGTGAAGAAGGCGATCGTGACGCTGGCGGAAGGCCACTCGATCGACGTGACGACCGGGCTGTAAGGCGGGGCTGTAGGCGAAGATGGCACTCAAGAAATTTCGACCGACGACGCCGGGTCAGCGCGGTCTCGTCCTTATCGACCGCTCGGCGCTGTGGAAGGGCAAACCGGAGCGCAGCCTGACCGAGGGCTTGCACGGGAGCGGCGGTCGCAACAACACCGGCAGGATCACCGCCCGGCGCCGCGGCGGCGGACACAAGCGCCGCTATCGCGTCGTCGACTTCAAGCGGCGGAAGTTCGACATGGCGGCGACCGTCGAGCGGCTCGAGTACGACCCGAACCGGACCGCATTCATCGCCCTCGTCCGTTACGAGGACGGCGAGCTGGCCTATATCCTGGCGCCGCAGCGCCTGGGCATCGGCGACAGCGTGATCGCCGGCGCAGCGGTCGACATCAAGCCCGGCAACGCTTTGCCGATGCAGAACATCCCGGTTGGCACGATCATCCACAACGTCGAGATGAAGAAGGGCCGCGGCGGCCAGATTGCGCGTTCGGCCGGGACCTACGCCCAGCTTATCGGCAAGGACCAGGGCTACGCACAGTTGCGATTGAGCTCGGGAGAGCTGCGGGTGGTGCGCGCCGAATGCCTCGCGACCATCGGCGCCGTCTCCAATCCCGATCAGCAGAACATCAAGATCGGCAAGGCGGGACGGACCCGGTGGCTGGGCAAGCGCCCGTCGGTCCGCGGCGTGGCGATGAACCCGGTCGATCATCCGCACGGCGGCGGCGAGGGCAAGACCTCGGGCGGCCGCCACCCGGTGACGCCGTGGGGAAAGCCGACGAAAGGCAAGCGGACCCGCAACAACAAGAAGACGGATCGGCTGATCATGCGCCGCCGTCATCTCGCGAAGAAGTAGCAGGAGGGATAGGGCGTGCCCCGCTCGGTTTGGAAAGGTCCTTTCGTCGACGGTTTTCTGCTGCAGAAGGCCGACAAGGTTCGCTCGTCGAAGCGCAACGAGGTGATCCGGACGTGGTCTCGGCGCTCGACAATCCTGCCGCAGTTCGTCGGTCTGACCTTCGGCGTCTACAACGGCCGCAAGTTCATCCCGGTTCTGGTGACCGAGAACATGATCGGCCACAAGTTCGGAGAATTCTCGCCGACGCGGACCTTTTTCGGTCACGGCGGCGACAAGAAGGCGAGGCGAGGTTGAGCGATGGGTAAGCGTGGCGCCGAGCGCAAGCTCGCCGACAGTGAAGCGGTCGCAATCGCCCGACACCTGCGTCTCAGCCCGCGCAAGCTGAACGTGGTCGCCGAGTTGATCCGCGGGAAGAGTTGCGACCGGGCCCTGGCCGAGCTGCAGTTCTCCCGGCGGCGCATCGCCGGCGATGTCCGCAAGGTCCTGCAGTCGGCGATCGCCAATGCCGAGAACAACCATCAACTCGATGTCGATCGGCTGTTCGTCGCCGAGGCGAGCGTCGGCAAAACCCTTGTGATCAAGCGCTGGCACCCGCGGGCGCGCGGCCGGGTCGGTCGGATCGAAAAGCCGTTCAGCCAACTCCGGCTGGTGGTTCGCGAGCGTGAGGAGTTCGTCTGATGGGACAGAAGGTCAACCCGATCGGCCTCAGGCTCGGCATCAACCGCACCTGGGATTCGCGCTGGTACGCCGACGAGCGCTACGCCGGCCTGCTGCACGAGGATCTGAAGATCCGCAAGTACGTGCGCGATCGCCTGGCCCAGGCCGGCGTTTCGCGGATTGTCATCGAGCGGCCGGCAAAGAAGGCGCGCCTCACCATCCACACCGCGCGACCGGGCGTCGTCATCGGCAAGAAGGGCGCGGATATCGAAAGGCTGCGCAAGGATCTGGCGAAGATCACCAACTCGGAAGTGCACCTGAACATCGTCGAGATCCGCAAGCCCGAGATCGAAGCGCAACTCGTCGCCGAGAACGTCGCGCAGCAGCTCGAACGCCGGGTCTCGTCGCGCCGGGCGATGAAGCGTGCGGTGCAGTCGGCGATGCGGCTCGGCGCGCAGGGGATCCGGATCAACTGCGGCGGTCGCCTGGGCGGTGCGGAAATCGCACGCTCGGTGTGGTATCGCGAGGGCCGGGTGCCGTTGCACACGCTCCGCGCCCACGTCGACTTCGGTCAGGCCGAGGCCAAGACCACCTACGGCATCTGCGGCGTCAAGGTGTGGGTCTACAAGGGCGACATCCTCGCCAACGACCCGATGGCCCTCGACAAGCGGGCCGCGGAGCAACAGGGCGCGCGCTGATCGCGCGGCCGACATGATTTTGATATAGGCGTTCAGTCATGCTCAGCCCCAAGCGGACGAAGTACCGCAAGCAGCATAAAGGCCGCATCCACGGCAAGGCCACGCGTGCGACCGAGCTCAACTTCGGCGCCTTCGGCCTGAAGGCGCTGACGCCGGAGCGCATCACCGCGCGCCAGATCGAGGCGGCGCGGCGCGCGATCACGCGGCACATGCGCCGGACGGGAAAGGTCTGGATCCGTTTGTTCCCGGACGTGCCGGTGAGCAGCAAGCCGGCGGAGGTGCGCATGGGCGGCGGCAAGGGTTCGCCGGAGTTCTGGGTCTGTCGGGTCAAGCCGGGGCGGATCATGTTCGAGGTCGACGGCATTCCGCGCGACGTCGCCAGGCAGGCGTTGACCCTGGCGGCGGCCAAGCTGCCGGTCAGGACCCGCTTCGTGTCGCGCTTCGGCGAGGAGGGATGACGTCGTGAAAGCCGCAGACCTGCGTCTGAAGACGGATGATGAACTGGCCGACCAGCTGACGAGCCTGCGCAAGGAGGCGTTCAACCTGCGCTTCCGCGCCGCCAGCGGCCAACTGGAGAACACGGCGAGGGTCCGCGACGTCCGCCGGACCATCGCCCGCGTCAAAACCATTCTCGGGCAGCGCAAGCGGCCAGGAGCGGCGGGAGCATAGCGGGGAACATATGCCCAGGCGAGTGTTACAAGGCGTCGTCGTCAGCGACAGCGGGGAGAAGACCATCGTCGTTCGCGTCGAACGGCGGGTCATGCATCCCCTCTACAAGAAGACCATTCGCCGGTCGAAGCGCTACCACGCGCACGATCAGGAAAATCAGTACAAGGTCGGCGATACCGTTCGCATCCGCGAATGTCGGCCCATTTCCCGGCTCAAGCGCTGGGAAGTGGTCCTCGAAGGCGAATAGCCGGCGATCGGGCTTGAGAGGTAAAGCGAGATGATCCAAGTCGAGACAAACTTGGATGTTGCCGATAATTCCGGCGCTCGACGGGTTCAGTGCATCCGCGTGCTAGGCGGATCGCGGCGGCGGTTCGCGGGCGTGGGCGACATCATCGTCGTCTCGGTCAAGGACGCGATTCCGCGCGGGCGGGTCAAGAAGGGCGAGGTCCTGCGTGCCGTGATCGTGCGGACGGCGAAGGACATCCATCGCGCCGACGGCTCGGCGATCCGCTTCGATCGCAACGCGGCGGTCCTGATCAACAAGCAGGGCGAACCGATCGGTACCCGCATCTTCGGACCGGTCACCCGCGAACTGCGCGGCCGGGGTTACATGAAGATCGTCTCGCTCGCGCCGGAGGTGCT
Organism: Rhodospirillales bacterium; assembly: GCA_016793925.1. GTDB lineage: Bacteria > Pseudomonadota > Alphaproteobacteria > Rhodospirillales > Defluviicoccaceae > JAEULH01. The sequence goes on from JAEULH010000005.1 coordinate 7,251, forward strand.
GTGATGGCGGTGAAGTTGAAGATCAGGAAGGGCGACCGGGTCATCGTCACGACCGGTCGCAGCAAGGGCCGCGCCGGCGAGGTCCTGAAGGTCATGCCGAAGGAAAACCGGGCGATCGTCCAGGGCGTGAACATGGTCAAGCGGCATCAGAAGCCGCGGATGGGCGGCGGCGAAGGCGGCATCATCGAAAAGGAAGGGGCGATCCACATCTCCAACCTGGCGCACGTCGATCCCAAGGGCGGCGGTGCGACGCGCGTCGGCTACAGGATTCTCGACGACGGCCGGAAGGTGCGCTTCGCCAAACGCTCCGGCGAGATGATCGACAGATAGGAAAGGCGCGATGGCACGGCTTCGCGAGCGCTACAAGACCGAGGTGCGCCAGGTTCTCCAGGAGGAGTTCAAGTACAAGAACCCCATGGAGATTCCGCGGCTGACCAAAATCGTGCTGAACATGGGCGTCGGCGAGGGGGTGCAGGATCGCAAGAAGGTCGAGGCGGCGGCGAACGACATGGGTCAGCTCGCCGGGCAGCGTCCGGTCATCACCAAGGCGAAGAAGTCGATCGCCGGGTTCAAGCTTCGCGAGGGCATGCCGATCGGCGTCAAGGTCACGCTGCGGCGCGATCGCATGTACGAGTTCCTGGATCGGCTGGTGAACATCGCGCTGCCGCGGGTCCGGGACTTCCGCGGGGTCTCGTCGAAGAGCTTCGACGGCCGCGGCAACTTCGCCATGGGCGTGAAGGAGCAGATCATCTTTCCGGAGATCAGCTACGACAAGGTCGATCAGATTCGCGGTCTCGACATCGTGATCTGCACCACGGCAAAAAACGACGCTGAGGCCAAGGCCTTGCTCAAGGCCTTTGACATG
>JAEULH010000078.1 GCA_016793925.1 Rhodospirillales bacterium
GGTGCTGAAGGCCGGCCAGCTCCACGTGGTCGCCGGCGGCGGAACGGACAGCCTCGTCCAGGGCGAGGTCGACGGCAAGGCCGGCGTCGACTTCGAGATCATGGTCCACGACGGCGCAACCAAACCCGGCGACTGGACCGCAGCCGACTTCATCCTCTAGTCTCCATCCCGCACCTCGACCCCGCCCGGTCGCCTTCCGGGCGGGGCCCTTTATTCTGTGCGTTCGCCGTGGTCGGCGGCGGCGCGGCGTTGGCGCTCGCTGACTGAGCGAAGCTGGCCGCAGGCGGCGAGGATATCGCGGCCGCGCGGCGTCCGGATCGGCGCCGTATAGCCGGCTGCGTTCAGGATCCCCGCGAACCGCGCCATCGCCGCATCGGAGGAGCAGGCGTAGGCCGCGCCCGGCCACGCATTGAACGGGATGAGGTTGAACTTGCACGGCAGGCCGCGAACGAGCTGGACCAGTGCGCGGGCGTCCGCCGGGGTGTCGTTGACCTGGTCGAGCATGACGTACTCGAAGGTGATCCGCCGGGCGTTGTCGGCGCCGGGATAGCTCCGCAACGCCGCCATCAGCGCCGCCAGCGGATATTTCCGGTTGATGGGGACAAGAACGTCGCGGAGCGCATCGTTGGCCGCGTGCAGGCTGACGGCGAGCTTGACCCCGAGTTCGCCGCCGACCCGGTGGATCATCGGGACCACGCCCGCGGTCGACAGCGTGATCCGCCGTCGCGACAGGTTGATGCCTTCCGGATCCATGAGGATGCGCACCGCGGCGGCGACATTGTCGTAGTTGAGCAGCGGCTCGCCCATGCCCATCAGCACCACATTGGAGAGCAGGCGCTGTCCGGCCGGGCTCGGCCATTCGCCGCAGGCGTCGCGGGCCACCAGCATCTGCGTGACGATCTCGCCGGCATCGAGGTTGCGCACCAGCCGCTGCGTGCCGGTGTGGCAGAACGAGCAGGTCAGGCTGCAGCCGACCTGCGAGGAGATGCAGAGCGCGCCGCGATCGGCCTCGGGAATGAACACCGTTTCGGCCTCGTTGCCGTCGGCGAAGCGGAGCAGCCACTTGCGGCTGCCGTCGCGGGAGGTCTGGTCGCGGCTGACGGCGGGCCGGGCGAGCGAAAAGCGCTCGGACAGGCGCTCGCGCAGACCGCGGGACAGGGAGGTCATTGCAGCGAAGTCGCGGGCGCCGCGAAAGTAGATCCAATGCCAGAGCTGGCGGGCGCGAAACGGCCGTTCGCCGATTTCCTCCAAAGCCTCGGCAAGCGCCGCGCGCGGCAGCCCGATCAGCGAGCGCCGGCCGGCTTCGCCCGACGCCGCGACTGCCGGACCTGTGGCGTGCGGGCGTTCGCTTCCGTTTGCGTCGATATCCATCCCGGCCTCAGCAGCCGGGGCAGGGGGTCAGCGGATTGCCGGCGTCGATCCATGCGCGTATGCCGCCGGCGGCGTCGACGACATGGGTGTATCCGCCGCGCTCGCTCATCATCCGCGCGATCATCGCCGACCGGTTGCCCGAGCGACAGATGACGACCACCGGCCCGTCGCGATCGACCGCCTTCATCAACGCCTCGGGAAACTCCGCGACCAGCCGCCCGTCCGCGTCGACGGCGGTGAGCAGCAGGCTGCCTGAGATGACGCCGGTGTCTCGCCACTCATCGGCGCGACGGATGTCGACGACCTTGACGCCCTGGGCGATCATCGCCGGCAGATCGGCGGCATCGACCTGCCTGGGCGGCTCCGCTCGCGCGTCGCTTGCGCCCGCAAACGCGCCCAGGAACACGACGGCAAGCGCCACGGCCACCAGCGCCGAGCGGACGGACGACAGGCTCTCGTGCTTCGCCCTCGACCGCAACGCTGCGATGCCGGTTTTGCTCATCGCTGTGCTTACTCCCGTTCCGCGAGGCGTGGACCCGCGACAAGGGTCGCCATCAACAATGTGGACCCGGGAGCGCGCGGCGGCAATCGCCGCTCGGCGACGAAGCTCAGCCGCCGCCGCAAGCCTGATTGATGGCCTGATACGCGGCGGTAAAGCCGGCCAGGGAGTACGTGTCCGTGGTCAGGGTTCCCCGGTTGGAAGTGCCCTTCACGATCATTTGCCGCCCGGCTTTCATCGCCTCGACCAGGGCCCGGTCGCCCTTCTCGTCGTAGGCCCAGGCGTTGCCGCCCTGAGTGAACAGCTTGAAGGCCTGGCCGTCGATGTTGATCTCGACCTCGCTGCCGGGCTTGTACGTATACCCGGCCTCGACGCTGATCTCGCCGAAGACGTTCTCGCCGGGCCTGTGGGTGGCGAGGATGTAAGTGTCGCCACGCCGCGTGTAATCGCCCTCCGCTTTTTGCGGAAGAGAACCAATATAACAAATGCGCTTCTCGGCGCCGTCGCTGAACGCAGTCCAATCCTGAAAGGAGCCGAGGTTCTGCTGTGCGGCGGAAGCGGAAATCGCGTGGATGAGACTGACGGCTGCAAGGACAGCCACAACGAGGATGCGGATGCTGTATTTCATGCGCGGCATTGTTAGCTCTACGAGCGCCGTTTGCCAAGTGCGGAGCATCGCGCCCCCCGCCGCCGCGCGGTGCGGCGGCCGTGGCTGACCCCCCGGCCAACCCGACGCTGGTCGCGGTTAGCCGCGGCGAGCGAATCGAGAGCTTCCACAGGGGCGCGGCGGCCGTTGTCGGCGTCGACGGCGCGCTGGTGGCGGGCTGGGGCGATATCGAGCGGCCCGTATTCATTCGCTCGACGGCCAAACCGCTGCAGGCGCTGGCGCTGCTCGAGAGCGGCGCCGCCGACGCTCAAGGCGTCTCGGCAGCCGAACTGGCCATTGCCTGCGGTTCCCACGGCGGCGCGCCGGCCCACGTCGCCTGCGTCGGCGACTGGCTTGGGCGGCTCGGGCTGGGCGCGGGCGCGCTGGTCTGCGGCCCGCATCCGCCCATCGACGTCGCCGCCGCGCGGGCCCTGATTCGTGCGGGCAGGCCGGAAACCCGGCTGCACAACAACTGCTCGGGCAAGCACGCGGGGTTCCTTACGGTCGCGCGGCATCTGAACCTGCCGCTGGCGGGCTACGGCGACGCCGACCACCCGCTGCAGGAATTGGTGCGACGGACCGTCGGCGAGATGAGCGATTGCGAGATCGGGCCGCGGATGATCGCCACCGATGGCTGCGGCGTCCCGGTCTTCGCGCTGCCTGTCCGCGCGCTGGCGCGGGCATACGCGAGGCTGGCGCAGCCCGATGGTCTCGCGCCGGACCGGGCCGGGGCGTTGCGGCGTATCGCCGCGGCGATGTCGGCGCACCCGGTCATGGTCGCTGGTCACGGCAGGTTCGACACCGAAATCATCGCAGCGTCGGCCGGCGCCATCATCGTCAAGGCCGGCGCCGAGGGCGTCTACGCCGCGGCCATTCCCCGGCTCGGGCTCGGCGTCGTACTCAAGATCGACGACGGCGCCAAGCGCGCCGCGGAGGCGGCAATGGCGGCGCTGCTCCTCGCGTTCGCCCGGCCGGGCGATACTGTGCGTCAGCGCCTCGCCTCCTTTCGCGACCAGCCGTTGTTCAACACCGCTCACGCCCGCGTCGGCGCCGTCCGCCCGTACGCGGAATGGCCGGGCGGGTAGTCAGCGCTCTTCCGGTGGGTCGGCGTCGTCCGCCTTTGCCTGCCGGCGGAAGCTCGGCGGGCCGAAAACATGCGGCGGCAGCGGTTCGACCGGACCGCCGGCGCGGAGGGGTCGCCGGGCGAAGCGGCCGAGGCTGATCAGCCGATCGTACATGACGATCGCCCCGGCGATACCGACGTTGAGCGAGAACTGCGTCGGGATGCGCACAACGTGGTTGCAGCGCGCGGTCATCGCCGGCGACAGCGCGCCGCGTTCGGGACCGAAGACGTAGGCGGCGCAGCGCGGGTGGTGGAAACTCGGCAACTCGATCGCCGCGTCGCTGAGTTCGACTCCGACCAGCGTGCAGCCGCGCGGCAGCACCAGCGCTTCGACAGCGGGGAATGCGTAAAGCGGCACATGGCCCTCGGCGTCGGAGGTGTCGCTGCTCCGGCCCTGGCCGCGCGCGTAGGCGGCGGCGACGGTGAACAGGAAGCTGGCGCCGAAGGCGTGGGCCGAGCGCATCAGGCTGCCGACATTCATTGCCTTCGAGATGCCTTCGACGCCGATGGCGAAATAGCCGCGCATGGCTGCTCCCACTTTCGGTTGACGCTACCCGGCTACCTTGGGCAAAACCGGCATCGGCAAGCAAGGAGAGGTTGATGCGCGCTGTCGTCTGCAAAGCCTGGGGCGGACCGGAAACGCTGAGCGTGGAGGACGTCGCGCCGCCGGAACTCGGTCCGGGCGAGGTCCGCATCCGGGTGCGGACCGCCGGGCTGAATTTCGCCGACAACCTGATCATCGCCGGCCATTACCAGATCAAGCCGCCGTTGCCTTTCAGTCCTGGGTTCGAGGTCGCCGGGCAGGTGCTCGCCTGCGCTCCCGACGTGGTTCATTGCCGGCCGGGCGAGCGGGTCATGGCCGTCTGCGAGTATGGCGGGTTCGCCGAAGAGGTGGTGGCGCCGGCCGACAGCGTCTTCGTCCTCCCCGACACGGTGAGCGACGCGGTCGCGGCGGCGTTTCCGGTCGCCTACGGCACATCGCACCTTGGCCTGAAGTACAAGTGCGCGCTTACGGCGGGCGAAACCGTCCTGGTCCACGGCGCGGCCGGCGGCGTCGGCCTCACCGCCGTCGAGATCGCCAAGCGCATGGGCGCGGTCGTCATTGCCACGGCCAGCGGCGCGGAGAAGTGCGCGATCGCGGCGGCAGCCGGCGCCGACCACACCCTGGACTCCCGCGCCGACGACTTGCGCAACCGGGTGAAGGCCCTGACCGGCGGTCGCGGCGTCGAGGTGGTTTATGATCCGGTCGGCGGCAGGCTGTTCGACGAGTCGCTGCGCTGCACGGTCGCCGGCGGGCGGATCCTGATCGTCGGCTTCGCCAGCGGCGACGTGCCGCAGATCCCGGCCAACATCCTGCTGGTCAAAAACATCGCCGCGATCGGCTACTACTGGGGCGCGCACAAGACGATCAGGCCGGCGTGGATGCGCGCGTCCTTCGAGGAGTTGCTCGGCTGGCTCGCGGCCGGCGAACTGCACCCGCTCGTCTCCCAGAGCTTCCCGCTGGACGAAGCGCCGGCGGCGCTGCAGGCGCTCAAGGCCCGCAAGACCACCGGCAAGGTCGTGCTGACGATCCCCGAGTGAGGACGGGGCGGAACGGCCGACGCGGCCATCCACCGGCCACCTGCACTGGATCGCCACGCCGCTGGCGCGGCCCCCGGTGAAGGCGACGGCGCGTAACGAACTCAGCGGTCTTTACTCGGCGATCCGGGCGATGGTGGCGGTCGTCGAATGGCCCGGTTCGATCCGGGCGAGGAGCACCGTCCCGCCCCAGCCGGCGACCAGATCGGCGCCGACCACCTCGTCGCGGCGATAGTCCGCGCCCTTGACGAGAACGTCCGGCCGCAAGGCCTCGATCAGCCGCAGCGGGGTGTCCTCGGCGAAGGTCACGACCAGGTCGACGCCCGCGAGCGAGGCGAGCACGGCCGCTCGCGCGGTTTCGCTCTGCACCGGACGGCCGGCTCCCTTGAGCCGAACGACCGACGCGTCGCTGTTCAATCCGACGACCAGCCGGTCGCAGGCGGCCCTGGCCTGGGCCAGCAGCGATACGTGCCCGGGGTGCAGCAGATCGAAACAGCCGTTGGTGAAGCCCACGCGCAGCCCCTGGCGACGCCAACGCCGGACACGGTCGGCGGCGCCTTCGGCGGTGGCGACCTTGCTTTCACCCGCCATCAGGTCGCGATGGCGCAGGGCCCGCACCAGCTCGTCGGGGGCCGCCACCGCAGTACCGACCTTGGCGACGACCAGACCGGCGGCGACGTTGGCCAACGCCGCCGCATCGGCCAGCGGCGCGCCCGCAGCCAGCGCCGCGGCGAGGGTCGCGACCACGGTGTCGCCCGCGCCGGAGACATCGAAGACCTCGTGGGCTTCCGCCGGCAGGGCCACGGTCTCCGCCGCCGTCGCCAGGATCATGCCGTCCTTGCCGAGCGTCGCCAGCACTGCGGCAAAGCCGAAGCGGTCGATCAGGGCCCGCACCGCCTCGCCCTCCCGACCCGCCGCAATGCTTTCGCCGAGAGCTTCGGCCAGTTCGGCGCGGTTGGGCGCGATGACGTCAGCGCCCCGATAGCGCTGGTAGTCCCGCCCTTTCGGATCGACGACGACAGGGGCGCCGAGGGTACGGGCGTGGGCGATGGTTGCCGCCGCCGCATCGCCGGCGAGAACGCCTTTGCCGTAGTCCGAGAGGATGACGGCGGCGCTGCCGGCGATGGCCGCCGCGCCGGCTGCGGCGAGAGCGACGCGACCTTCCTCGCGCGGCGGCGCGATCGTTTCCCGGTCGGCGCGAAGGATCTGCTGGGCGCCGGCGAGATAGCGGGTCTTGATCGAGGTCCGCCGGCCGGCCTCGACCACCAGCCCGTCGGCCGCGACGGCCAACTCCTCGAGCGTCGCGCGCAACGCTGCCGCGGCGTCATCGTCGCCGACGAGCGAGACCAGGCGCGGCCGGGCCCCGAGCGCCGCGAGGTTGCGGACGACGTTGCCAACGCCGCCCGGCATGACGATTTCGTCGTCGACGCTGAGAACCGCTACAGGCGCTTCCGGTGAAATGCGCTCGACCCGGCCGCGGACGTAGCGGTCGAGCATGATGTCGCCGATGCAGGCGACGCGTACGCCGAACAGTCGTTCGACCAGCGGAATCAGTTCGAGGCGGCCGCTCACGCCAGCCCCAGCTCGATTTCAAGGGCGGCGCAGAGCATATGGCCCAGGGTGATGTGCATTTCCTGGATGCGCGCGGTCGCCCGGGCGGGAACGACGAGCAGCGGATCGGCAAGCCCCGGCATCTTCCCGCCGTCGCGACCGCCGAGCCCCGCGGCGATGCAACCCCTTGCCCGGGCGGCGGCAAGACCGGCCAGCACGTTCGCGCTGTTTCCCGACGTCGAGATCCCGATGCAGACGTCGCCCGGCCGGCACAGCGCCTCGATCTGGCGCGCGAAGAGGGCCGCAATGCCGATATCGTTGCCGATGGCGGTCAGGGTCGAGGTGTCCGTGGTCAGGGCGAGCGCGGGGATCGGCGGGCGGTCGATGTCGTAGCGGACTGAGAGTTCGGTCGCCATGTGCTGGGCGTCCGCGGCGCTGCCGCCGTTGCCGAAAAAGACGATTTTGCCGCCGCCGCGAACGGCTGCGGCGCAGACGGCGACGAGCCTCCGGAATGGGGCGCGGACCGCGGTGCGGACCTCCGTGGCCGCTGCGAAGTGGGCGTCGAGTTCGCGGTCGAAGAACGCATCGAAGTCCATGCCGACGGTTGTACCACGTGACGGTCGCGATCACGAACGGCGGGGTTGCCGGCGCGGGCGCAGCACGGATAACCGGGTTTGCAACCGGCGCCACGGCCACCAGCGCCGGAGCCGTCGGCGTCGCTCCGGCGCCAGGACGACCCCGACCTTGGCGACCGAATCGTCCTCCTTGAGCGCGCGAACGACGATCTCGACGGGACCCAGCGTCATCCGGTCGCCGACCGCCGGCTGGTTGCGGAACTTGCTCATGAGCAGGGAGCCGAGGGTCGTCTCCGGCGGCGTCGGAGACTCCACGACCGCGCCGTAGTGGTGGGCGAGTTCGGCCAGCGTCGTGCCCGCCTGCAATGCGAAATCGCCGAAGATGGCGGGATCGTCCGGCTCCACGGGCGAGCCATAGATCTTGTCCAGGATTTGCACCCGTCGCGGCGAGCTGAACAGGTAGGCTTCATCCTGCGGTCGCAGCGGTCCGGCATTGTGAATGGAGTGCGCGTGCTCGTTGCGCACGATCAACACGGGCCGCGCCCACCTCGGCACCCGCTCGCCGCGGGCGATCGCGCTGTCGGGATGGATGCGATAGCCGACAAGCTCCAGCTCCGTATCGCCGGGCAGCTCGAGCTCGACACGATTCACCAGGCTCGATCGCAAAGGCACGATCTGGTGCAGCCGTCGGGCGGTGAGGGGGATCGTCCAGCCCTGCACGAGCAGCGAGGTCAGGACCATGATGAAGACAATGTTGAAGTAGAACCCGCCGTCCGGCACGCCTGCAAGCGACGGCAGGATGGCGAGCAGGATGGATACGGCGCCGCGCAGCCCGACCCAGGCGACGAAGGCGGTTTCGCGGGCGGAGAAGCCGAACGGTAGCAGGCACAGCCACACCGCGAGCGGGCGTGCGATGAAGATCAGGATCGCGGCAAGGCCCAGGCCGGGAAGGATGGCGAAGCCGAACTCGGACGGCGTGGCGAGGAGGCCGAGGGTCAGGAACATGCCGATCTGGGCCAACCAGGTCATGCCGATCTGAAACCGCCGCAGCCGCGCCGCGAAGCGCACGCGCCTGTTGCCGGCAACGACACCGGCGACATACGCGGCAAGAAACCCGCTGCCGCCGACCAGGGCCGTGGCGGCGACGAGCATGAGCGCCGCCGCGAGAGCGGTGATCGGGTAGAGGCCCGCTTCGAGGTCGCTCAGCCTGTCGAGCAACCATGCGATGGCGAGACCGCCGATGACGCCGGCCAGTAGGCCCAGTCCCATCTGGAGGGAGAAGTTGGCGGCGAGTTGCCAGCCGAGATCGGCGGACGGATCCGGCGCGGCGACGACGAGGTCCGCCAGCAGCGCGGTCAGGAAAATCGCCATCGGGTCGTTGGAGCCGGATTCGATCTCCAGCGTCGACTTCACGCGGTCGCGGAGCGTGATGCCGCCGACCCGCAGCAGGAAGAACACCGCCGCCGCGTCTGTGGACGCGACGATTGAGCCGAGCAGCAATCCTTTCAGCCAGCCGATGCCGAGGAGGAGATGGGCGGTGGCGCCGACGAGGGAGGTTGTCAGAACGACGCCGATCGTGGCGAGCGTGATCGCCGGGCCAGCCGCGGCGCGAAAACTCCTTGTCGGCGTCTCGAAGCCGCTGTCGAACAGGATAATTGAGAGTGCGAGCGTGCCGATGAAGTAGGCCGTGGGCCCGCTGTCGAACTCGATTCCGAGCAGCCCGTCTTCGCCGGCGAGCAACCCAATCGCGAGAAACACGAGCAGCAGCGGCGCGCCCGCCCGCTGTGCCGCGAGGCTGGTGAGGGCGCTGACGGCGATAAGGCCGGCGCCGATCAGGATGGCGAAGTTCATCGCCTGTAGCATGCTCGACCCTCAGCTCTGCAACCGCGCGCTCGGGCGGACGGCGCCGGGAACATCCTCTCGTTTGGCATTCGCCAATAGTGATAGGCCATGCGGCGAGAAAGCATAAGCGTCCTGGCTCGGGCAGGATCGCGTTCAGCCGCCTTTCGCCGCTCCCGGACGTCCGCTTTCGCGACCGGCGTCCCCGGATCGTGTCAGGTGCGGAGAAAGCGGCGTTCGCTGCCTTCGAGAACCAGGCAGGTCAACCGGTCGGAGGCAAATGCGCCCGTGTCGATCCCGATCCGGTTGGCGGTCATTTCGGGTTCGTCGGCGATGGTGTGGCCATGAACCACAACCTTGCCGAAATCCTCGCCCGAACGCAGGAACTTGTCGCGGATCCACATCAGGTCGGCCGGCTGCTGCGCCGCCAACGCGACGCGGGGGCGAACGCCGGCGTGGACGAAGGCGTAGTCGCCGGCGATGTGCATCATCTCGAGCCCGAGCAGAAAGCGAAGGTGGTCCGCCGGCATCGCCGCCAGGAGTTCGCGGCGAAGGGCGTCGAGATCGGCGAGGTAGATCATCGGGCCGCCCGCGGCCACGCCATAGCTCGCCAGCGTCGCGACGCCGCCGTTCAGCAGCCACCCCAGGCTCGCCGGTCCGTCGAGAAAGCGCAGCATCATGTCCTCGTGGTTGCCCTTGAGGTGGACGTTGGCGAAGCCGGCCAAGGGCTCGTTGAGGAGAAGGTCGATGACCTCGAAGGAGCCGGTCCCGCGGTCGACGTAGTCGCCGAGATAGACGGCGACGAGCGACGCCTCCGGGCGCGCGCGCGCGTCCTTGCGGATCAACTCGTGCAGGCGGATGAGAAGATCGTCGCGGCCATGGATGTCGCCGATGGCGTAAATCCGCATCCCATCGGGGCAGCGCGGCGCGGATGCGCTTTCGGAAGAAACAGAACCCGGCATGGCACCTTTAGATACATGAGCGCGGGTCGGGCGGGGTGCAAGAACAGCGGCCGCCTTGCAGAGGGCGAGTCCCGCGCCGCCTCGCCTCGCCTCGAAGCAATACCTGATCGGTTGCGCCAGGCCACCCGGCGCGGCACATATGGCGGATGGTGCCGGAACATCCCCCTTTGCCTCGCGCGTGCGCTTTGACGCCTTCTCGCGCCGGCGCCGGTCGGCGTTCATGAACGAGCGGGCGGGCCAGCCGGCGGTCGTGGTCGACAAGGTGACCAAGCGCTACCGCGACGTCACCGCCCTGGACGGCGTAAGCTTCACCGTTGCCGCCGGATCGACCATGGCCCTGTTGGGCGGCAACGGCGCCGGCAAAACGACGACCATTTCGATTCTCCTCGGCCTGCTGCTGCCCACCGCCGGCGCGGTCCGGGTTCTCGGCCATGACATGCTGCGCGAGCGCCACCGCGTCCTCGGCCGGATGAACTTTTCGTCGCCTTACGTCGATCTGCCGCGGCGGCTCTCGGTCGCCGAGAACCTGACGGTCTACGCCCATCTCTACGGCCTCGCCGACCCCGTCGGGCGCATTCGCTCCCTCGCCGCCGCGCTCGATCTCGCCGACTTCCTCGATCGCCCGACCGGCGACCTGTCCTCGGGTCAGCGCACCCGGGTCGCCTTGGCCAAAGCCATGCTGAATGCGCCGCGGCTTTTGCTCCTCGACGAGCCGACGGCTTCGCTCGACCCGGACACCGCCGACTGGGTTCGCGGCTACCTCCAGGCCTACCAGCGCGAGAGCGGCGCGACCATCGTCCTTGCCTCGCACAACATGAGCGAGGTCGAGCGGATGTGCGACGACGTCGTCGTGATGCGCGCCGGCGTCATCGTCGATCGCGGCGCGCCGGCGGCGCTGATCGCCAAGTACGGGCGCCAGACGATGGAGGAGGTGTTCCTCGACATCGCCCGCGACCGGCGCGCACCGAGCCTCGACACGAGGCTTCTGGCGAGCCGATGAGCGGCGGTCACGACCGGAGCGACAGCGACGTGCAGACGGGACACGACGGCCTGCGTCTCGCCGCGCGCCGGGTCTACGCGATCATCCTGCGCCACCTCTACGTGCTCCGGCGTTCGTGGCCGCGGATCCTCGAGCTGACCTACTGGCCGACGGTGCAGATGATCCTGTGGGGGTTCGTGACGATGTTCTTCGTCCAGAACAGCTCGTGGGTCGCCCAGGCGACCGGCGTGCTCATCTCCGCAGTCCTGCTGTGGGACGTGCTGTTCCGCTCCAACCTCGGCGTCTCGCTGTCGTTCATGGAGGAGATGTGGGCGCGCAATCTGGGCCAGCTCTTCGTCAGTCCGCTGCGTCCGATCGAACTCGCGATCGCGCTGACGGTCATGAGCTTCATCCGCGCCCTGATCAGCGTCACCCCGGCGGCGCTGCTCGCGCTGCCGCTGTTCGATGTCTGGGTCTTCGGCCTAGGGCTTCCGCTCGCCGCGTTTTTCTTCAACCTGATCATCTTCGGCTGGAGCATCGGTCTGATCGTCTCGGCCCTGGTCCTGCGCCTCGGTCTCGGCGCGGAAAGCCTGGCCTGGGTCGCGATCTTCGCCATGGCGCCGCTCAGCGGCATCTACTATCCGATCGCCAGCCTGCCGGCGTGGCTGCAGCCGATCGCCTGGGCGCTGCCGTCGTCGTCGGTGTTCGAGGGCATGCGTTCGGTGCTGTTCGGCCACGGCTTCCGCTTCGACCTGCTCGCCTCGGCGCTGGCCCTGAACGCGGTCTACCTTGCCGTGGCAATCGCCATCTTTCTGTTCACCATCCGGGTGGCGCGCGAACGCGGCCTTCTCCTTCAGCAGGGGGAGTAGGAAGAGGTTCGCTCGACCTCCGCTATTGCGCATCACCCAGCACCTCGATCTGTTCGGGGTGGGTCGCCCCGATCGCCGGGCCGTTGTTGCGTTCGACCCAGCCGCGTACGCGGACCCGCCGGCCCGCCAGTGCCAGCGGCTCGAGTCCGGCCGATTCGAACAGCGGCAGGTTCGCCGCGTCGATCGTCACGGTGAAATCGTTTCGCCAGTCCGCACCGAAGTTGAGGTAGATCCGGTTCCTGATCCGCCGCGCCTCGAGAACGGCGCCTTCGACAACGGCGAACCCGCCGATTGCGTCGCTCACCTCCATCGGCGAGCGGATGGCATAGACCGGCGATGACCACAGGCCACGATGCGCCGCCCGGGCTTCGGCCTCGGCGGCCAGAAGTTCGACCGCCAGGGCGCGACTGTCCGCGGTCGTCTCGACCCGGGCGAGGCCGGCGCGCAGAAGCTCGCCCTGCAGCCAGCGGCCGTCGGCAAGATAGACCTGGGCCAGAAGCCGCCCATAGCGGTCCGCGCCCCGCAACGTCGGCTCGACGCGCAGCGTCGCGCCCTGCGTCAGATTCGCCAGCGTGGCCACGGCCTGGGCGGCCAGCGGCCACGGCCGATCCGCCGGGCGGCCGAGCGGCGGCTTGACCGCGGCGATGCCGGCAAGGCGCAGCCGGCTCAGTCCGCGCACCGGCGGATCGATGGCCAGCGTGTCGCCGTCGAGGACCGAGACGACGCGAACCATCGCCGCATCCGGCTGAGGGTCGGGCGGAGGGTCGGCGGGCACGTCGGCCGCAGCGGCTCCGCTTCCCGCAGGCAACGCCCACGGGCCGAGTAGCGCTACGAGCGCGCATGCGACGGCGGCAAGCGAAAGAGGCCTTTTCACGTCGGAGGCAAGAGGCGGGTCTGATCCGGTTCGCGTCGGCGTTGCGAGCAAGGAGATTGGCGCGATCGTCGGCTCAGTTTATAGTATCGAGACTCCACATACGAACGATCGCGCGCCTGAACGATGGATGTTCGCTACACCCGCCACGATCTCTTTCCCGAGATCGAACCGTACAGCACGGGCCGGCTTCGCCTCGATAGCCGCCACGTCATGTATTGGGAGCAGTCCGGCAATCCGCGCGGCGTGCCGGTGCTCTTCCTCCACGGCGGCCCGGGCGCCGGGGCGGCAACCGCGCACCGCCGGTTTTTCGACCCGCGGTACTATCGGGTCATCATCTTCGACCAGCGCGGGTGCGGACGCTCGACCCCGCACGCCGACACCGTCGACAATACGACCGATCATCTCGTCGCCGATATCGAAGCGTTGCGCCGTCACCTCTCCGTCGACCGCTGGATCCTGTTCGGCGGCTCGTGGGGGTCGACCCTGTCGCTCGCCTATGGCACGCGCTACCCGGAAGCCTGCGCCGGCTTCATCCTGCGCGGCATCTTTCTCGGCACCGCGCGCGAGGTCGACTGGTTCCTGTACGGAATGGGCACCTTCTTTCCGGAGGCGAGGCGCACGTTCGTCGAGTTCCTGCCGGAGAACGAGCGTGGCGACCTGCTCGCCAACTATTACCGCCGCCTGATCGATCCCGACCCGATGGTCCACCATCCGGCCGCGGCGACCTGGAGTCGCTACGAGAGCGTCTGCTCCAACCTGATCCCCCGCCGGGAGGATCCCACGACGCCCGTCAATGGCAGTCAAAGCGCCGCCCTCGCGCTCGCCCGGTTGGAAGCGCACTACTTCGTCAACAAGATTTTCCTGGCGCCGAACGAACTGCTCGGCGCAATCGCGCGCCTCCATGGCATCCCGGCAATTCTCATCCAGGGCCGCTACGACATGGTCTGCCCGATCGTGGCGGCCGACGCCCTGGCCCGCGCCTGGCCCGGCTCGCGCTACATCATCGTCCCCGACGCCGGTCATTCGGCCATGGAGCCGGGAATCCGGGCCGCCCTGGTCCGCGCTACCGAGATGATGAAGGGGCGCTGAGGCGCAGGCGAGGCCACGGGCGACCTCTCCGCGATAGCCGGCAACCGCCGACGTGGCGTGAGCCTCGCGTATGACCAGCGTAACGCTTTCGTGATGCCATGATCGCCACCTCGAGGG
>JAEULH010000001.1 GCA_016793925.1 Rhodospirillales bacterium
GCATGACGATCGACGCCAGCACCATCAGGGCGATGCTGGTCGCAAGTCTGGTGATGATCTCGTTCATGCCGTGCAGGGCCGCTCTTCGTTGCCGTCGGTCAGCGCCGGCTGAAGAGGGCGCCGAGGACGAGGCCAACCAGGAAGGCCCCGACGATACTGATCAGCGGCCGATCTTCGATTTGATGACTGACGTCGCCCGCGGTCTGGTTCACCCGCCGGCGCGCCCGCTCAGCCGTCTCGCGCACCCGGTCGGTGGCCTGCTCGCCAAGCGTCCCGCCGATGTCGCGCAGCGTCCGCGTGGTCGACGCAAGGTCGTTGCGCAGCTTCTCGACTTCCATCTTCAGAGTCTCCACGTCCTTGCTTCTCTGCTCTTCGCGAACGTCCGTCGCCATCTGCCCTCTCCTCCTCATGGTGCCGCTTCGCCGATCCGAAGCTTGCGAACCTGCAGAACGTGCACGCTGAACAGCGTAGCGCTATCCGTGAAAACGGCAAGGGAACGATAGCCGGCGGCGCGTGCCAGGTCGCGAAACTCCTCGATCGAGTACTTGTAGGAATTTTCGGTGTGGATGCTTTCGCCGGCCGCGAAGGTAAAGGAGTGATCGTCGACACAAACCCTTTGCGCGTCGCTGCTGACGAGGTGCATCTCCACCCTGCCCTCGTCCGCATTGTAGACGGCGCGGTGCGTGAAGGCGTCGAGGTCGAACGTCGCGCCCAGTTCCCGATTGGCGCGAGCGAGGAGATTAAGGTTGAACGCCGCGGTCACACCGGCCGAATCGTCGTACGCCGCCTGCAGCGTCCGAGGGTCTTTCTTCAGGTCGACGCCGATGATCAGATGGCCGCCGAGGCCGATGTGCCGCGACCAGCCGGCAAGCAAAAAGACGGCGGCCTCGGGCGTGAAGTTGCCAATCGTGGAGCCGGGGAAGAAGATGAGCCGCGACTGCGCGGGCAACGCCGGCATCGAGAAGGCTTTGGCGAAGTCGCTCCACACCGGGATGACCGTGAGCTGCGGATACTGCCGCGCCAGCGCCCGGGCCGAGGCAATCAGGTGCTCGCGCGAAATGTCCACCGGGACGTAGGCGCAGGGCGTCTTCAGCGCGTCGAGCAGCGGTTTGACCTTCCGACTGGAGCCGCTGCCCATCTCGATGACCGCGGTCGCGGAAGGCAGCATCCGCCCGATCTCGCCGCAACACGCTTCGAGGATCCCGATTTCGGTCCGCGTCGGGTAATACTCGTCGAGGGTACAGATGCGGTCGAACAGCGCCGACCCGCGCTCGTCGTAGAAGTAGCGGCTTGGGATCGCCTTCTGCGGCCGCGACAGACCATCGAGCACGGCTGCGCGGAAGTCTCCCCTGCTCTGGTCGCGAAGGGCCACGCCTGCACTGGCGCCGTCCGCGGTTTGCGCCTGTCCGTCCATCCTCACAACCGTCACTCCCGCCCTCCCTGAAAGGGTGCCCATCCCGGCCTGCACCGGTTCTGTCGGCGCCGGTTCAGACATCCTGGGCAAGCCTCACGCCGCTGAACTGCCAGCGCTGGTGCGGATAAAAGAAGTTCCGGTAGGTCGGGCGGACGTGCCCGTCGGGCGTTGCACACGACCCGCCGCGCAGAACCATCTGGTTGCACATGAACTTGCCGTTGTACTCGCCGACGGCCCCGGCTGCGGGACGAAATCCCGGATACGGCGCGTAGCTGCTTGCCGTCCATTCCCAGACGTCGCCGAACATCTGCCGCAGCACGGGCGACGGCGCGCCGGTATCATTGCGATCGTCGGCGCACGGCCTCAGGCGACCGGCGCCCAGGGTGTTGCCCGAGGGATCGAGGGTCGATGCGGCGACCTCCCACTCGGCCTCGCTCGGCAGGCGCATGCCGGCCCACCGCGCGAACGCGTCGGCTTCGTAAAGGCCGACATGACAGACGGGCGCACACGCGTCGAGGGCGGCAAGACCGCGCAGGCTCATCTGCGCCCAGCGCCCGTCGCCATCGCGCTCCCAGTAGAGCGGCGATGCCCAGCCTTCCGCCTGCACAACCGCCCATCCGTCCGCGAGCCAGAGCTCCGGACGCCGATAGCCGCCGTCTTCGATAAACGCCATCCACGCGCCGTTGCTGACCGGTCGCGCGGCAAGCCGGAACGGCTCGAGGTAGACCTTGTGTCGCGGCCCCTCGTTGTCGAAGGCGAAGGCGTCGCCGTCACCGTCGGCATGGCCGATCTCGTAAAGCCCGCCGGGGAACGTCAGAAACGACCCGTCGTCGCCGGCGGCGTCGCCGTCGCTCGCCTTGCCGCGGCCGGCGTCCTGAGGTCGCTCGTCATCCGCTGCGCGGTAGGCCGGTCGCAAGGGGTTGCGGGCGAACACGCTGAGAATGTCGGTTAGCATCAGTTCCTGATGCTGTTCCTCATGGGCGATGCCGAGCGCGACAAGCGCCTCGGCCTTCGCCCACGTCGCTGCCTCAGCCGTGTTCATGAACGCGGACATGGCGGCGTCGACGTGCCGGCGGTAGGCGTTGACCTCGCCCGCTCCCGGCCGCGTCAGAAGACCGCGCTCGGGCCGCGGGTGCCGTGCGCCGACCGCCTCATAGTAGGAATTGAAGAGATAGCCGTAGGCTTCATCGAACACCCGGTAGTTCCGATGAAACGGCACAAGGATGAAGGTTTCGAAAAACCACGAGGTATGCGCCAGATGCCACTTCGTCGGACTCGCGTCCGGCATCGATTGCACGACCTGATCCTCCGCCGACAGCGGCCGAGCGAGGTCGACGGAGCGGCGACGCGTCGCAACAAGCGCCTGGGCCAGCCTCTCGCGTGGTGCCTCGCGCGAGCCCGCCGCCTGTGGGGAAGCCAAGCTTCTCACATCCGTTTCTCCATGCCGACGAGCCGGAGGCGGCCGGTCGCTCTTCCGCCTCGCGATCATCCGCCACCGGAGATCCGCGTCCCCAACCTATGCTAAGGAACGGCCGATCCTGCGCCGACGCTCGCCGCGATTGCCGCTGCCGCCGCCTTGCAGCGCAGCCCGAAAGAAAGAAGCCCGGCGGACGACCGCCGGGCTTCATCTCAGCGTCTCCCTGACGCAGTCGCGTCGCGCCACCTACTGAACGTAGTCGTAGGCGCCGTCTTTCCACACGTAGAAGACATAACCGGGCGCGGTCACATCGCCCTTCTTGTCGAAGCTGAACTTGCCGAGGACGGTGTCGAACTCCGTATCGTGCAGCGCCTTGGCGACCTTCTTCGGGTCGGTGCCGCCGACCTTCTCGACCGCCTGCTTCCATGCCTGGATCGCGCCGTAGGTGTAGAGCGTGTAGCCTTCCGGCTCGATGTTCTCGGCCCGGAAGCGCTCAACCACGGGCGCCGCGTCGGCGTTCTTCCGCGGGTCGGGGCTGAACGTCATCAGCGTCCCCTGGCCGGTATCGCCGGTGATCTTCCAGAACTCCTCGGTCACCAGCGCGTCCCCGGAAACGAGCTGCGGCTTGTAGCCCTGCTCCGCGGCCTGACGAATGATCAGCCCGCCTTCCGTGTGATAGCCGCCGAGGTAAATGACATCGATGCCCGCGCCCTTGAGCTTGCTGACCAGCGCCGAGTAGTCCTTCTCGCCGGCGGTGTAGGCTTCGTACATCGCCTCGGTGATGCCGCGCGCGTTGAGCTCGGCCTTGGTTTCGTCGGCGAGGCCCTTGCCGTACGCCGTCTTGTCGTGGAGGATCGCGATCTTCTTGTTGGCGAAGTGGTCGGCGAGGTAGTCGCCCGCGACCTTGCCCTGCTGATCATCGCGACCGCAGACCCTGAAGACGTTCCAGCCGCCCTCGTCGGTGAGCTTCGGGTTCGTGGAAGCCGGCGAGATCTGGACGATGCCTTCCTCCTCGTAAACCTGAGACGCCGGAATCGAGGAACCCGAGCAGAAGTGGCCGGCAACGAAGACGACGCCCTCGCTGGCTTCCTTGTTGGCGACCGCGACGGCCTGCTTCGGATCGCACGCGTCGTCCTCGATGAAGAGTCGCAATTTCTGGCCCAGCACGCCGCCGGCGGCATTGATATCCTTGACCGCCATTTCCGCGCCGTTCTTCATTTGCTCGCCGAACGTTGCGTATTGGCCCGTCATCGGCCCCGCAACCGCGATGTTGATTTCCGCTCGCGCGCCCGATACGGACCAGAACCCCGCAGCCATCAAGCCGATGATTACGGCCGTAAGCTTTTTCATCTACAGCCCTTCCTCTCCCTGTGAGAACAACCTGACCGCTCCGATGCACAGGGGCACTGTGCCAGACCACGGGGCGACCTTACCATCTTGTCGTTATAATGGATCTTCACGATGCTAATGCAACCAGTGTGTTCACGTCCTCTTCCGCCAGCCGAACAGGCCGGCCCGCTCGTATATCCACGGATACTGATGCACCATCTTGCGCGCCCGCGTCAGCCGGAAGGCAAAGACGCCGATCGCCAGCAGCAACGCGGTGGAGGCTGCATAGCCGGTCAAGGACAACAGCTCGCCGTCGAACAATGCGAAAATGAGAAAGCGCGCCGCCAGACCGAACAGCAGCATGTAAACCCAGAGCTGCCAAACGGGCCGCCAGGTATTGGCGATGGCCTGACCGGTCATGTACGCCGCAAAGCCGATGACCAGGCCGGAAACGACGAGAAACACGGCCACGCTCGTGCCGAGGATGCTTTCCGCCACGGCGACGCCTAGCCTCCGCCTTCGAGGTACGCCAGGCGCACCTCCGGATTGGAAAGAAGCTCCCGACCCGTCCCGCTCATGCTGATGCGGCCGGTCACCATGACGTAGGCGCGGTGCGCGAGGCGCAGCGCGTGGAACGCGTTCTGCTCGACGAGAAAGACGGTTACCCGCTCGCGCTCGTTGATCTCCTTGACGACCCGGAAGATCTGCTTGACCACGAGCGGCGCCAGCCCAAGAGAGGGTTCGTCGAGCAACAGCAGTCGCGGGCGGCTCATCAACGCCCGCGCAATCGAGAGCATCTGCTGCTCCCCGCCGGAAAGGGTGCCGGCGCGCTGCCCTCGGCGCTCCTTGAGGATGGGGAAGAGCGCGAAGACCCGATCGAGGTCGTGATCGAAATACTCCGGTTTTGTTGTCGTCGCGCCCATCTGCAGGTTTTCCATCACGCTCATCCGCGCGAAGATCCTGCGACCCTCCGGCGCCTGGGCGATGCCGAGGCCGACGATCTGGTGCGTCGGCAGCCTGGTGATGTCCTGGCCTTCGAAAATGATGCGGCCGCGCGAGGCCCGCGGGTTGCCGCATATGGTCATCAGCAGCGTCGACTTGCCGGCGCCGTTGGCGCCGATCAGGGTGACGATCTCGCCGCTTCGGATCTCGACATCCACGCCGGAGAGCGCTTCGATGTTGCCGTAGTGCGTATGAACGCCGGAGATCGCGAGCATCGTCTAGTCGTCCTCGCGCTTCACGTCGATGTCGTGGGCGACCTCCTCGGGAAGGTCCTCGTCTTCTTCCTCGCCAAGGTAGGCGCGCACGACGGCGGGGTTCGAGCGGATTTCCTCCGGGGTCCCGTCCGCGATCAGCCGCCCATAGTCGAGAACGACGATGTGGTCGGAGATGCCCATGACCACCGTCATGTCATGCTCGATCAGGAGCAGCCCGATGCCGTGCTCGTTGCGGATGTCGAGAAGAAGCCGATTGAGGTCGGCCGACTCTCTCGGATTGAGCCCGGCGGCCGGTTCATCGAGGCAGAGGAGGGCCGGCTCGATGCACATCGCGCGGGCAATCTCCAGACGGCGCTGGTCGCCGTAGGGCAGGCTCGCCGCCGGATCGTCGGCGCGCGCGGTCAGGTTTACCCGATCGAGCCAATAGCGGGCCCGTTCGACCGCGCGGGCTTCCGCCCGGGAATAGCGGGGCAGCCCGATCAGACCGGCAAAGCTGAACCCGGACGCGCGCATCAGGGTGTTGTGTTGGGCGACGATCAGGTTTTCCAGCACCGACATGGCGCCGAACAGCCGAATGTTCTGAAACGTGCGGGCGACGCCGGCCTGCGCCGGGATCAGGTGGCCCTCCATGCGCTCCAGCATGAACCGGCCGCGCTGCGGATGGTTCAGGGTCAGGCGACCGATCGTCGGCTCGTAGAACCCGGTCAGGCAGTTGAACACGGTCGTCTTGCCGGCGCCGTTGGGACCGATGATCGCAGTAATCTCGCGATCGGCGGCGACAAACGAGATGTCGTTGATGGCAATCAGCCCGCCGAAGCGCATGGTCAGGTGCTCGACCACGAGCAGGCTCTTTTTGACCGCAGGCTCCGGCCCGGGCTGCATCTGGCTCGAGGGGCTCATGCGACCTCGTCCGGGCGGGCCGCCGCCACCGTTTGCGCCGGGGGCGAAACGCCGTGATGCAGCCGGATGGTCGGTTCGCGAAAGGCAAGGAGCCCACGCGGACGCCACAGCATGATCAGGACCATGGCCGCGCCGAAGGCCAGCATGCGGTACTGTTGCAGCTCGCGGAAGAACTCGGGCAGGCCGATGAGGAGGATCGCCGCCAGAACGATGCCGATCTGGCTGCCGAAGCCGCCCAGCACGACGATCGCCAGGATGACCGCCGACTCGATGAACGTGAAGCTCTCCGGGCTGATGAAGCCTTGACGCGTCGCGAAGAACGAGCCGGCGAAGCCGGCGAACATGGCGCCGATCGAAAACGCCGTGAGCTTGGTGTTGCGCGGGTTGATCCCCAGCGAGCGGCAGGCGATCTCGTCCTCGCGCAGCGCCTCCCAGGCGCGGCCGACCGGGAGCTTGCGGATGCGCAAGGTGAACAGATTGGTCAGCAGCGCCAGGGCGAGAATGACGTAGTAGAGAAAGATGACGCGGTCGGTCGGCGAGTACGGGAGACCGAAGAAGCTGTAGAAGGTCTCGCCGCCGTCGTCGGCGGTCCGGCTGAACGGCAGGCCGAAGAACGTCGGCCGGGGGATGCCGGAGATGCCGTCGGGTCCGTTGGTGAACTTGTACCAGTTCAGCAGGACGACCCGGATCATTTCTCCGAACCCCAGCGTGACGATGGCGAGGTAGTCGCCGCGCAGGCGAAGCACGGGGAAACCGAGCAGCATGCCGGCCATGGCCGCCATCATCCCGGCGAAGGGCAGACAGATCCAGAAACCGAGGTTGAAGTGGGTGGCGAGCAGGGCATAGCTGTAGGCGCCGACCGCATAGAACGCGACGTAGCCGAGGTCGAGCAGACCGGCGAGGCCGACGACGATGTTCAGTCCCCAGCCGAGCATGATGTAGGTGACGACGAGGATGCCGATGTCGAGCAGGCGGCGGTCGACCGACGGCAGCCATGCCGTTTCCGGCATGAAGATCAGCAGCGGGAAGACGACGGCGGCGACCAGGAGGACCGGGCCGATGTAGCGCGACGACCGCGCGACCCGGGCCGCGACGCTGTCCATCGCCGCATCGCGATCGACGATCTCCTCGGCCGAAGCCCCCGCGTTGCGCAACATCCACAGCGCACGCAGTGCAAAGCCGAGCGCGGTGAGCGCAACGATCCAGTTTACGACAACGTCGTCGAACGGCAGCGTCATCTGCAGCCGCGCCGCCCAGTCGGGCCCGAACAGCGATTCGGCCAAAAGCGCCGCGATCCAGACGGCGGCGGCGGCAAGGGCAACCACCAGGACCGGCAGCGGCCGCGCGGTGCGCAACAGGATCACGCCGAGGCGGCCGAAGAAGCCGAGCGCCGCCACGGCAATGGCCGTACCGAACCGCGTTTCGATCGCAAGGCCGCCCGGGACGTCGACGATGTGGAACGCGACAATGCCCGCCGCCAGCGCAAGCATGACGAACGCCGTCAGGCCGGCTTCCTTCAGGGCCGCGGCAAGATCGAAAGCAGGCGGCTTGGGTGCGGAAGCGGTGGCCATCGCGCTCGCTTACACCTTCTCGATGTCCGGCTTGCCGAGCAGCCCGGTGGGACGGAAAATCAGGACCAGGACGAGAATGGAGAAACTCGCGACGTCCTTGTACTCGACGGTGAAGTATCCCGACCAGAAGGCCTCGATCAGGCCGATCAGGAGGCCGCCCAGCATCGCCCCCGGCAGCGAGCCGATGCCGCCGAGAACCGCCGCGGTAAAGGCTTTGATCCCCGCCAGGAAGCCGATGTAGAAATCGATGACCCCGTAATTGATGAGAAAGATCAGCCCGGCAACGGCGGCGAGCGCGGCGCCCATGACGAAGGTCAGGGAAATGGTGCGGTCGACGTTGATGCCGAGCAGGGACGCCATCCCCATGTCCTGCTCGCAGGCGCGCTGGGCCCGCCCCAGCGCCGTCCGGGTGATGATCAACGTGAAGATCGTCATCAGCACCAACGTCAGGATCCAGATGAAGAGCTGGAGATAGCTGAGCGAGACGACGAAGCCTTCGCGGCGCATGATCTCGAAGCCGCCCGATATCAACGGCTGCAGCGGCTTGACCCGCGCGCCCTGAAGCAGCTGCACATAATTCTGGAGGAAGATGGACATGCCGATGGCGGTGATCAGCGCCGCCAGCCGCGGCGAGCCGCGCAACGGCCGGTAGGCGATCCGCTCCAGGGTCCAGCCGTAGACGGCCGTCAGAGCCATCGTGACGATCAGGGTGACAAGCAGCGCCAACGGAACCCAGGTGAGGCCGAACATCCCCAGCACCATGACGCAGATCAGCGATATGAAGGCGCCGATCATGAAGACTTCGCCATGGGCGAAGTTGATCATGCCGATAATGCCGTAAACCATCGTGTAGCCGATGGCGATCAGGCCATAAATCGCCCCCAGCGTCAGTCCGTTAATCAGCTGCTGTACGAAGTATTCCATGGGCGACCAATTGGACCTGTGCGACCGGCCGCACCGGCCGTCAGAGGCTCCATGCCTCCTTCGCCACCGCGACCGGATTTTCCGGGTTTGCGTTCGACATTCTCAAGCAGGCGCGCCTCGGCGCCCGTGCAGCCTTCTCCCCGTTCTATCGCTGTCGTTTTTTTGTTCGTTGCGCTGCGAATGACGCAGCGAAGCCGCCGGCACCGGCCGGCGCAGCCGCGATTATCGTCGCCGTCTGTCGCCTCCTTTCCCCGAACGCCGCCGAATGGTCAAGAGAAATCAGCAAAAGCGGTGCCAACATCGACCGCGTCGGTCTGCCTTTTGGCTGCCGGCAGCCGGGGCTTGCCCCCTGCCGCCATAAAGGACCGCCACAAAAGACGATGCCGCCGCGAGTAGCGCCGGCGGCGCGGCGATCCTGTGCGCAGGACGGAGGAAGCGGCGGGCATCCCGAGCGCCGCTTACCCCGCTACATGCTGCGCCGGTACTGGCCGCCGACCTCGAACAGGGCCTTGGTGATCTCGCCGAGAGACAGCACGCGGACCGCGTCCATCAGGACCGCGAACACGTTCTCGCCGGCTGTCGCGGCCTCCTGCAGCCTCCGGACCATGTCCGGCGCGTTCGCCGCGTGGCGGCTCTTGAAATCGTTCAGGCGGCCGATCTGTCTTTGCTTTTCGTCCTCGCTGGAGCGCACCAGCTCCGGCGTCGGCACCACCTCGCCCGCCGTGTTGAGGAATGTGTTGACCCCGATGATCGGGTAGCTGCCGTCGTGCTTCCTGCGCTCGTAGTAGAGCGATTCCTCCTGGATCCTGGCTCTCTGGTAGCCGGTCTCCATGGCGCCGAGAACGCCGCCTCGCTCGCTGATCCGGCAGAACTCGGCCAGCACCGCCTCCTCGACAAGGTCGGTCAGTTCGTCGATCACGAACGAGCCCTGGTTGGGATTTTCGTTTTTCGCCAGCCCCCATTCACGGTTGATGATGAGCTGGATCGCCATCGCCCGACGGACGCTCTCGCTGGTCGGCGTGGTGATGGCCTCGTCATAGGCGTTGGTATGCAGGCTGTTGGTGTTGTCGTAGACGGCGAGCAGGGCCTGCAGCGTCGTCCGGATGTCGTTGAAGGTGAACTCCTGGGCGTGCAGCGATCGTCCGGAGGTCTGGGTGTGATACTTGAGCTTCTGCGAGCGCTCGCCGGCGCCGTACTTGAAGCGCATCGCCACCGCCCAGATCCGCCGCGCCACCCGGCCCATGACCGTGTATTCCGGATCCATGCCGGCCGAGAAGAAGAACGACAGGTTGGGGCCGAAGTCGTCGATGTGCATGCCGCGCGCGAGGTACGCCTCGACGTAGGT
>JAEULH010000012.1 GCA_016793925.1 Rhodospirillales bacterium
CCCGAAGCGTCCCTGGCCCGGCTGGTGACGGAAAGGCTCGGCTGACGATCCCGTCGCAGCCGGCCCCGTTGCAGCCGGCGCGCCCGCCGCAGCGCCGAGCGGCGCGTTGACGCCCGTTGCCCGCCCAAAGGATCCGGCGGACGGCTGGTGGGCGGCGGCCGCGATCTACCGCGATCGCCGGGTGCTGTCGCTGCTGTTCCTCGGCTTTTCCAGCGGCCTGCCGTTCGGCGTGCTCGCCGAGCCGCTCAGCGCCTGGCTCACCGACGCCGACGTCAGCAAGACCCAGATCGGGCTCTTCGCCCTCGTCAGCATCCCCTATTCGCTGAAGTTCCTCTGGGCCCCGCTCGTCGACCGGCTGCCCCTGCCCTGGCTGACGGCGCGCCTCGGCCGGCGCCGCGGCTGGGCGCTCCTGGCCCAGGTCGTGCTGCTCGCGGCGATCGTCATGATGGGCGGCACGGACCCGGCAGCGGATCTCGCGCGGACCGCTGCGTTCGCACTGGCGGTCGCCTTCGCCTCGGCCACTCAGGACATCGTCATCGACGCCTACCGGGTCGAGATCCTGGAAGACCGCCAGCTTGCCGCCGGCGCCGCGATGACCGTCTTCGGCTGGCGACTCGGTCAGGTCGGGGCCGGGGCGCTGGGGCTGATCCTCGCCGACATATTGCCGTGGCCGCTGGTCTTCACCCTTGTCGCGACGATGGTCGGGGTCGGCATGGCGACCGTTCTGCTCAACCCCGAACCGCGGCCCGCGGCGGCCGGCGAAGCCGACGCGCTCGAAGCCCGGGCGGAGGCTTTTCTCGCACGGCGACCGCACCTGCCCCGTGCGTGGGCCGCGGCGCTCGCCTGGACCTACGCCGCCGCCGCCGGCCCGATCATGGAATACGTGCGCCGCCGCCACTGGCTGATGATCCTGCTCTTCATCGCCCTCTACAAGTTCGGCGACGCGGTCCTCGCGGTGATGAAGGTACCGTTCTTCCTCGAGGTCGGCTTCTCCAAGACCGAGATCGCCGAGGTGGTGAAGCTGTTCGGGGTCGCGGCGGTCATAGCCGGCGGGCTGATCGGCGGGATCCTGCTCGCGCGGATCGGGATCCTCCGCGGCCTGCTCGTCTGCGGCGTGCTGATGGCGGCCTCCAATCTCCTCTTCATCGTCCAGGCCTGGGTCGGACCCGACTTGCGCATGCTCGCCGTCACCATCGCTGTGGAGAACATCACCACCGGCATGGGCACCGCGGCGTTCGTCGCCTATCTTTCCAGCCTCTGCAACTTGGCTTATACCGCCACCCAGTACGCGCTGTTGACGTCGCTCATGGCGCTGTCGCGCACCGTGCTCTCGTCGGGGGCGGGGTGGCTGGCCGACCGGATGACGTGGCCCGAATTCTTTGTCGCCTCGACGCTCGCCGCGCTACCCGGGTTGCTGCTACTGGTGTGGATGATTCGCGCCTTCCCGCCCGCGGAAAGCGATGCGGAAGAGGCGCCAACCAAGGCTGACTGAGGACCTAACACGGATGGACATCACCAAGGTCAAGGCGGGGACGAACCCGCCGTACGACATCAACGTCATCATCGAGATCCCGATGGGCGGAACGCCGGTCAAGTACGAGCTCGACAAGGCCTCGGGGGTCATGTTCGTCGACCGGTTCCTGAACACGGCCATGTACTACCCCTGCAACTACGGCTTCATCCCGCACACGCTGTCGGAGGACGGCGACCCGGTCGACGCGGCGGTGATTTGCCAGGTGCCGGTCTCGCCGGGCGTTGTGATCCGCTCGCGGCCCATCGGCGTCCTGATCATGGAAGACGAGAGCGGGATCGACGAGAAGATCCTTTGCGTGCCCGTCGACGAGCTCCACCCCTATTACACCAACATCTCCTCCTATCGGGAGCTGCCGCGTATCCTCTGCGATCAGCTCTCCCACTTCTTTACGCACTACAAGGACCTGGAAAAGGGCAAATGGGTCGAGGTCAAGCGCTGGGGCGAACCCGACGAGGCCTTCCATCTGATCCGCCAGGGCATCGAGCGCCGGCAAAAAGAAGAGCGCACCGAGAAGGCCTCGGGCTCCTGAGCGGGCCCGGCGTCGCCGGCGAGCGGAGGCATGGAACCACCATGAGCGACGAGCGTATCGAGATCGTCACCGGCGACATCACCACCCTCGCGGTCGACGCCATCGTCAACGCGGCCAACGAATCGCTTCTGGGCGGCGGCGGCGTCGACGGCGCCATCCACCGCGCCGCGGGTCCGGAGTTGCTTGCCGAATGCCGAACGTTGGGCGGCTGCCCGACCGGCGAAGCCAGGATGACCAATGGCTATCGGTTGCCGGCGAAGTACGTCATCCACACCGTGGGGCCCGTATGGCGCGGCGGCGACCGCGGCGAGGACGCGCTGCTCGCCGCCTGCTATCGCCGTTCGCTCGATCTCGCCGCCGAGCGACGGCTGGACTCGATCGCGTTCCCCGCCATCAGCACCGGTATCTACGGCTATCCTCCGGATCAGGCCGCCCGGGTCGCGGTTGCCGCCATTCGCGAGACGCTGGAGGGCCGCGACCGGCCGCGCCGGGTGATCCTCTGCTGCTTCGGCGAGGCGAGCGCCGCCGCCCACCGCGCCGCCCTGGCACAGGCGGGCTGATTCCGGACAGGTCATGTTCCGCGTCAGCCACGAGGTTCACCGCAGAGAGCGGCGCTCGCCGCCGAACTGTCCGGAAAAAGTCTGAACCAGTGGGCCGAGGAGGTCCTCGACCGGGCGGCGGGGTAGCGGCCCGGACGGTCGATCAGCTTTCGCGCGTCCGCACGCTGACGTGAACGTTGTTGCCGCCGTTGGTGGCGAGGATGTCGCCGGCGCGTTGACATTGCTCGTCGCTGTCGGCGCGGACCCAGAGGATGACCCCGCCGGCGTCGAGCGAGCGGGCGAAGTCTTCGGTATGCGGCTGCGCCGTCACCTCTTCGAGAAACTCCTTGGCCGCCATGCCGCCGACCGTGGCGCCGGCAAGCGCGGCCAGGGTAGCCGCAACCGGTCCGCCGGCGAGGAAAATCAGTCCCGAGGCCACCAGCGGGCCTTCGTATTTGACCTCGCCGACAAGGGCGGTGAGGACGTCGCGCCAGGGCTTGCCCGGTTTGCCGGCCGCGTCCAAAGATTCGTGCGAGCCGAGGACGCTGAGGTCGGTGCGCTCGAAGCCGGCCTCGAGCAGGGCCGCGACCGCCGCCTCGAAGGTCGTTCGATCCCGGAACAGCCCGACCACTTCCCTGATACGACTCGCCGTTTCGCTGCCCACTGCCGTCTCCGCGCTTTCGTCGCCCGCCGCGCCGGACGGCGCAGGTGGGCGTAGTCATAGCCTTTAGCGTCGGCGCGATGCTAAGGTTTCTCGCCTGAGTTCACAACAGACCCTCGGCCCGGGGCGCGCGTGCGCGACCATCGATCCCTCCAACCGCCAGCAGGCGAACCCCCGCCGCCGTCGTCGTCAGCGCCGGCCGGCGCCCGCGCGCCGACGCCCGCCGCGCTCGAGCCCGAGCCGGCAGCGAGCGCCGAGGCCGGGGTGACGCCGCTGATGAGCCAGTTCCTGGCGATCAAGCAGACCTGCCCCGACTGCCTGCTGTTCTACCGGATGGGCGATTTCTACGAGCTGTTTTTCGACGACGCGGTCAAGGCCGCAGCCGCGCTCGACGTCGCCTTGACGAAGCGCGGCAAACACCTCGGCCAGGACATCGCCATGTGCGGGGTTCCCGTGCACAGTCACGAGGTCTACCTCGCCCGCCTGATCCGTCAGGGCTTCCGCGTCGCCGTCTGCGAGCAGGTCGAGGATCCGGCGAACGCACGCAAGCGCGGCGCGAAGAGCATCGTCCGTCGCGAAATCGTGCGGATCGTCACCGCCGGAACGGTGACAGAGGAGACGCTGCTGGAGTCGCGGGCGCACAACTACCTCGCCGCGGTGGTCGAACATGGAGCGAGCGCCGGCCTCGCCTGGATCGACGTCTCCACCGGCGCCTTCGCCACTCGCGCGGCCGCGTCCGCAGACGTCGCCTCGGCCCTCGCCCAGCTCGAACCCGTCGAAATCCTCATCGCCGATACGCTGCAAGCGCGTCTCGACGCTCTCGACCCGGGACGTTCCTGGCGGGACCGGCTGACGGTCCTACCGATCGCCCGCTTCGATATCGCCAATGCCCGTCGGCGGCTTGAACGGGCGTTTTCGGTGGCCTCGCTCGACGGGTTCGGCGCCTTCACCGCCGCCGAGATCACCGCGGCCGGCGTCCTTCTCGACTATGTCGAACTGACCCAGTGCGGCCGTCTGCCGCGCCTGGACCGGCCGCAACGCCTCACCGACAGCGCCGTCATGGAGATCGACGCGCACACGAGGCGGAACCTCGAGCTAAGCCGCACCCTCGGCGGCGAACGCAAGGGCAGCCTGCTCGCCGCGATCGATCGAACGGTAACCGCGGCCGGCGCCCGCCTGCTGGCGGCCAGGCTGGCCGCACCGCTCACCGATCCCGCAGCGATCGACGCGCGACTCGATCTGGTCCAGATCTTTGTCGACCGCCCGTCGGCGCGCGCGGCGCTGCGCGAGGCCCTCAAAGGCGGCGCCGATGTCGAGCGGGCGCTTTCCCGACTGGCCGTCGGCCGCGGCGGGCCGCGCGATCTGGCGGCAGTTCGCGACGGCCTCGCCCTGACGGCCGAGCTGCGCGCGATCCTCACGACCGTTGAGCTGCCCGTTGATCTGGCCGGGACGCCGGCCGCGCTGGAAGACTGCGTGAACGCGCTGGGCGAGCACGGCGCCCGCGTCGGCAAGCTGCGTGCGGCCCTGAACGAGGAGCCGCCGCTGACAGCGCGCAACGGCGACTTTATCGCCAACGGGTATTGCGCCGAGTTGGACGAGGCGCGGGCGCTGAGGGACGACGCCCGTCGCCATCTCGCCGGGCTTCAGGCTCGCTATGCGACCGAAACGGGCGTCGCGTCGCTCAAAATCCGCTTCAACAACGTGCTCGGCTATTTCATCGAGGTCCCGGCGCGCCAGGCCGAGAAGCTGGCAGGCCGCTCGGATGCGGCGTTCATTCACCGCCAGACGACGGCCGGCGCGGCCCGCTTCACGACGGTGGCGCTCGGCGAACTGGCCGGACGCATCGCCGGCGCCGCGGATCAGGCGCTGGCCCTTGAGCTGGCGCTGTTCGACCAGCTCGTTGCCGCAGTGGTCGCCGACGCCGAGGCCATCGCCGCCGCGGCCTCCGGCACGGCCGCCGTCGACGTTGCCGCCGGCCTGGCCGAACTCGCCGCGGCTCACGGCTACGTCCGCCCGGTCGTCGATGAGGGAGCCGACTTCGCGGTGCGCGGCGGTCGCCATCCGGTCGTCGAGGCGGCCTTGCAGGCGGCGGACGGGCGAGACTTCGTCGCCAACGACTGCCACCTTGACGATGGCCGCCGCCTTTGGCTCGTCACCGGTCCGAACATGGCCGGCAAAAGCACCTTCCTGCGCCAGAACGCGCTGATCGCGATCCTGGGCCAGATCGGCTCGTACGTGCCGGCGGAACGTGCGCGGTTCGGCGCCGTGGATCGGCTGTTCTCGCGGGTGGGCGCCGCCGACGATCTCGCCCGCGGGCAATCGACCTTCATGGTCGAGATGGTCGAGACCGCGGCGATCCTGAATCTCGCCGGACCCCGCGCGCTCGTCATCCTCGACGAGATCGGCCGGGGAACAGCCACCTTCGACGGACTGTCGATCGCCTGGGCGGTGATCGAGCACCTGCACGCCGTCAACCGCTGCCGGACGCTGTTCGCCACCCACTATCACGAGTTGACGGCGCTGGCGGCGCGGCTCGACGACCTCGCCTGCTACACCATGCGCATCAAGGAGTGGCGGGACGACATCGTTTTTCTCCATGAAGTCGCAGCCGGCGTCGCCGATCGCTCCTACGGCATCCATGTCGGCCGCCGCGCCGGCCTGCCGCCGGCGGTGGTCGAGCGCGCCGAGGAGGTTTTGCAGACCCTTGAGCGGGGCGAGACATCGTCGGCGGTCACGCGACTGGCCGCCGATCTGCCGCTGTTCGCAGCCGCCGCCTCACGGGCGGAGCCGCCGCCGCTGTCGCCGCTGGCACAGGTTCTCGGCGACCTCGACGCCGACGCGCTAAGCCCACGCGATGCGCTCGACCTCGTCTACCGGTTGAAAGCAATGCTGTGAACGCGTCCGCACGACCCGGGCCATAACCTTCGCTCGGCCAGTCCCCGGGACAGCAGTATTCAGCCACTTCCCGCGACGACTGTATCTTGTCGGCGTCGGTCTGTGGCAACATATCGGGCAACGACGGCCGCGCCGGCGCACACGGTTGCGCAGAGGGTGGGCGAGGTCATCAGTCGAAAGCAGCCAGCGAGCGCCATGCCGTATCGGATCCCCAACCGCCGGGCCATTATCAACCGGCGCGACCTCGTCGAGGAGCTGGAAGAGCAGGTCCGCCGCGGCCAGGAACCGCTGCGCATGCGCAGCAACGCGACCCAGATCTTCAAGGCGGCGCTTTACCGCGGGGTCGGCGAAATCCGGCGACGGTTCGAGGAGGAGCGGATCCGGGGACCGGAATCCGTACAGTCCAACTCCTTCCTGGTCGACCAGCTCGTACGCTGCATCTATGACTTTGCGATCAAGCACGTCTATCGCGCCCCGGGTCGCGACGCCGCAGGCGAAGTCGGCGGCGAGATGGCGATTCTCGCGACCGGCGGTTACGGACGCGGCGAGCTGTGGCCGTTCTCGGACATCGACCTGATGTTTCTCCTGCCGCCGGTTGCGCGCGACGACAGCGAGAAGATCATCGAGTACATCCTCTATACGTTGTGGGATTGCGGGCTGAAGGTCGGCCACGCCACCCGCACCATCGAGCAGTGCGTCGAGTTGGCGAAAGGCGAACTGACCATCCGCAGCAGCCTGCTCGAGGCGCGCTGGCTATGGGGCGCGCGCGACCTCTACGACCAGTTCGAAGATACGTTCTGGCGCAAAGTGGTGGCCGGTACGGGCGCGGAATACGTCGAGGCCAAGCTTGCCGAGCGCGACGCCCGCCATGCCCGCATGGGCGATTCCCGCTATGTTCTCGAACCGCACATCAAGGAGGGCAAGGGCGGCCTGCGGGACCTGCAGACCCTGTTCTGGATCGCCAAGTACCTTTACCGCGTCAAGGACATGGGCGAGCTGATCGAGCGCCAGGTATTCACCCCCGCCGACGTGCGCCATTTCAAGAAGGCGCAGGATTTCCTGTGGACGGTGCGCTGCCACCTGCATTACGTCGCCGGCCGGCCGGAAGAGCGGCTGACCTTCAACGTCCAGGGGCTCATCGCCAACCGCATCGGCTACAGCGATCGCGCCGGCGCGCTCGGCGTCGAGCGGTTCATGAAGCACTACTTCTGGGTGACGAAGACCGTCGGCGATCTCACCCGCGTGCTTTGCGCCGTCCTCGAGGAAGAGCACAAGAAATCGCGGCTGCGCTTCCGTATTCCGCTCTGGCCGCTGTTTCGCAAGATGCCGGACGGCTTCCGGCTCGACAACGACCGCCTGACGTTCCAGAACGAGGATACCGTCGGCCGCGAGCCGGTGAAGATCCTCCAGCTCTTCCATATTGCGCAGCACTACGGCCTCGACATCCATCCGCAGGCGTTGCGGCTGATCCAGCAGAACCTGCGCGCCATCGGCACCCGCGTGCGCAACGACCCGGAGGCCAACCGGCTGTTCGTCGAGATGCTGACGTCGGAGCACGACCCCGAGACGACGCTGAAGCGGATGAACGACGCCGGGGTTTTCGGCCGGTTCATTCCCGATTTCGGCCGGGTCGTCGCCCAGATGCAGTACGACATGTACCATGTCTACACCGTCGACGAGCACACCATCCGCGCTGTCGGCGTGCTCCGCCAGATCGAGACGGACGCGCTGAAGCGGGAGCATCCGGCCGCCACCGAGGCCGCAGGCGACATCCGTTCGCGCCGGGCGCTGTATCTCGCGGTTCTGCTCCATGACGTCGCCAAAGGCCGCGGCGGCGACCATTCCGAATTGGGCGCCGAGATCGCGATCCGGCTCGCACCTCGCCTCGGGCTCGACGCCTGGGAGACGGAGACGGTGTCCTGGCTTGTTCGCCACCACCTGACCATGAGCCGGACCGCCTTCAAGCGCGATGTCGACAACCCGAAGACCGTCACCGATTTCGTCGCCCTGGTTCAGTCGCCGGAGCGCCTGCGCATGCTTCTGCTGCTGACCGATTGCGACATTCACGCCGTCGGCCCGGGCATCTGGAACAACTGGAAGGCCAGCCTCCTCGGCGAACTCTACTATCGCGCCATGGAAGAGATGGAGATGCCGGGCGGCCAGCCGACGGATCGACGCACGGTCCGGGTCGCCCGAGCCAAGGCGCGGCTGCGCGCCCGCCTGACCGATTGGAGCGAAGACCGGCTCGAGGCGTTCATCGCCCGCGGTTACGCCGACTACTGGCTGGCCTTCGACGTCGATGCACACGTTCAGCATTTCAAGCTGATGCGCAAGGCCGAGGACGCCGGCCGGCCGCTGTGGATCGAAGCCTGCCAGCGCCCTGCCCGCGACGTGACTGAAGTCATCCTCTACGCGCCCGACCACCCGGGCCTGTTTGCCCGCATCGCGGGCGCGATGGCGCTGACCGGCGCGTCGATCGTCGATGCCAAGGTCATTACGCTCGCCAACAGCATGGCGCTCGACACGTTCTGGATCCAGGACACCTCGGGGCGGGTGTTCGACAGCCCCGACAGGCTCGACCGTCTCAAGAAGCGCATCGAGGACGCGATCGTCGGCCGTCTGCACACCGATCGCGAGCTCAGGGCGGTGCGCGCCCGCGCCCTGCCGAGCCGGACCCGCGTTTTCACCGTGCCGCCGGCGGTTTTCTTCGACAACAAGGCGAGCGTCACCCACACCGTCATCGAGGTCAACGGCCGCGATCGCCTCGGCTTCCTCCACGACGTGACCTCGACGCTGACCGCGCTTGGCCTGCAGATCACCAGCGCGCACATTTCCACCTACGGCGAGCGGGTTGTCGACGTTTTCTACGTCAAGGACGTGTTCGGCCTGAAGATCGGGGACAAGGCCAAGCTCGAGCAGATCGAGCAGCGGCTGCGAGACGCGATCGTCGTGCCGGCCGAGTCTGCCGCCGAAGTCGACGCAGCCGCCGCCGAGTAGAACCGGCATTTCGGTCCCACGCAAAAACGGATAGACACGGCGCATGGCGCTTCTCCGTTCGATTGTCACGATCGGCGGGCTGACCATGGTCAGCCGCGTACTCGGCTTCATCCGCGATATGCTGATCGCGGCGGTGCTCGGCGCCGGCCCGGTCGCGGACGCGTTCTTCGTCGCCTTCCGCCTGCCCAACCTGTTCCGCGCGCTGTTTGCCGAGGGCGCGTTCTCCGCTGCATTCGTGCCCCTGTTCGCTCGCTCGGTCGAGGCCGAGGGCGAAGGCAGGGCCGCCGCTTTCGCCGAGCAGGCTCTCAGCGTGCTGTTGAGTGCGCTCTTGGTGTTTCTCGTCGTCTTCGAGATCGCGATGCCGCTGCTGATCTACGTGATCGCTCCGGGGTTCGGCGATTCGCCGGCGCAGGTCGACCTCGCCATCCAGTTCGCTCGGATCAACTTCCCTTATCTTCTTTTCATCTCACTCGTCTCGCTGATGGCCGGGATCCTGAATTCGCTCGGCCGCTTCGCCGCCGCCGCTGCAACCCCGATCCTGCTGAACGTGGCGATGATCGCCGCGGCGCTGATGCTCGTCCCCTGGACGCCGACCCCGGGGCATGCGCTGGCCTGGGGCGTCGCCGCGGCCGGGGTGCTCCAGTTCCTCTGGCTGTTCTACTTCTGCGGCCGCGCGGGATTGTGGCTGCGTCTGCCCCGACCACGGCTGACGCCGGAGGTCCGGCTCCTGGTTCGCCGCGCCTTGCCGGTGGCTTTGGGCGCCGGCATCTACCAGGTCAATCTCACCATCAACACCGCGCTGGCTTCGTGGCTGCCGGCCGGCTCGGTCTCCTACCTCTTCTACGCCGACCGGGTGAACCAGCTTCCCCTCGGCATCGTCGGCATCGCGGTCGGCACCGCGCTTCTGCCGTTGCTGTCGCGCCAGTTGCGCGCGGGCCATGGGCCGGCGGCGATGCACAGCCAGAACCGGGCGCTGGAGTTCACGCTGCTCCTGACCGTGCCGGCGGCCGTTGCGCTGATCGTTCTGGCGACGCCGATCATGTCGGTCCTGTTCGAGCGCGGCGCCTTCGGGCCGGCGGAGGCCGAAGCCACGGCCACGGCGCTGGCGGCCTACGCCTTCGGCCTGCCGGCCTACGTCCTCATCAAGGCCCTGGCGCCGGGTTTTTTTGCGCGCGAGGACACGCGCACGCCGGTCAAGGTCGCCGCCGCCTCGGCCGCCATCAACGTCGGCCTGAACCTGGTCCTGATGTGGCCGTTCTCCTTCGTCGGCATCGCCGCTTCGACCGCCATCGCCTCGTGGATCAACGCGCTCGCCCTGGCCGCCATCCTCTGGCAGCGCGGACATCTGCGCGTTGACGAGCGGCTCCGTCGACGTCTGCCGCGGGTGCTCGGTGCATCCGCCATCATGGGCGGTGTCTGCGCGGCGCTTCACCTCCTGGTTCTGGGCCCATGGCTCGCCGGCCACCAGGCGCATCGCGTCGTGGCGCTGGCGATCCTGGTCGGCGTCGGGCTCGCCACCTTCGCCCTCTCGGCCCAGCTGTTCGGCGCCGCTGGCGTGCAGGATCTGCGCGGCCTCCTCAAGGGACGCGGCATCGAGGGATCGGACACGGCTTGACCCGTTCCGGTGCTTGAGTCCATAACCCTCGGCCAAGACCCTCGCGATCCGGCAACGTCAATCATGAACCGCATCTTCTCCGGCATTCAGCCGACGGGCAACCTGCACCTCGGCAACTACCTCGGCGCGCTGCGCAACTGGGTCCGCCTCCAGGACACGTTCGAATGCCTCTACTGCGTCGTGGACATGCACGCGATCACCGTCTGGCAGGATCCGGCCGCGTTGCGCGACAGCACCCGAACCGCGGCGGCGGCCATGATCGCGGCCGGCGTCAACCCGGAGACGAGCGCGGTCTTCGTCCAGAGCCACGTCGCCGCCCACGCCCAGCTGGCCTGGATCTTCAACTGCGTCGCCCGGCTGGGCTGGCTTAGCCGGATGACCCAGTTCAAGGAAAAGGCCGGCAAGAACCGGGAAAACGCGTCGGTGGGCCTGTTCGCCTACCCCAATCTCATGGCGGCCGACATCCTCGCCTACAAGGCGACGCATGTTCCGGTCGGCGAAGACCAGAAGCAGCACCTCGAACTCGCCCGCGACATCGCCCAGAAGTTCAACAACGACTACGGAATTTCGCTTTTTCCGATTGTCGAGCCGCTGATCTTCGGCCCGGCAACCCGCGTCATGTCGCTGCGCGACGGGACCAAGAAGATGAGCAAGTCGGACGCCTCCGACTACTCGCGGATCAACCTCGCGGACGATGCCGATGCCATCGCGCTCAAGATCCGCAAAGCGAAGACCGACCCCGAGGTCTTGCCGTCGACGGCGGCGGGGCTGGAGGGGCGTCCGGAGGCGGCCAACCTCCTCGGGATCTATGCGGCCCTGGCCGACCGCGACATCGAGACGGTTTGCGCGCAGTTCGCCGGACAGACCTTCGCCGGCTTCAAGGCCGCGCTGTGCGACCTCGCGGTCGCCACTCTCGGCGGAATCGGCGCCGAGATGCAGAGGTTGCAAGCCGATCCCGGTTTCCTCGACGCGACCCTGCGCGAGGGCGCCGAGCGGGCTCAGGCGCTGGCCGAACCGATCATGCGCGAGGTTTACGAGGCCGTTGGCTTCCTCGCTCGGGATCCGCAACGGGGTTGATTAAGAAAATCCGCCCGCCCATGTTTGCGAAGGACAGGCGGAAACGTCGCACTTCGGAGCGCGCAACATCATGTTTATCCAAACCGAAGCCACCCCAAACCCGGCGACGATGAAGTTCCTGCCCGGGCGGGCCGTGGTGGAAACGGGAACGGCCAACTTCGCCGGGCCGGAAGAGGCAGCCGCATCTCCCCTGGCGCTTCGCCTTTTCGCGCTCGATGGCGTCGCCGGCGTCTTTCTCGGCAACGACTTCGTCACCGTGACCAAGATGCCCGATCGCGACTGGCCGGTCATGAAGCCGCTGATCCTCAGCGCGATCATGGAGCACTACACCTCGGGCGAGCCGATCATGGTCGAAGCGGCTGAATCTGCAGACGGCGATGAAGACGACGAGTTGGCCGTCCAGATCAAGGAGCTGATCGATACCCGCGTGCGGCCGGCGGTTGCGCAGGACGGCGGCGACATCATCTTCCGCGGCTTCGAGGACGGTGTCGTCTACCTGCACATGCAGGGTTCATGCTCGGGTTGCCCCAGCTCGACAGCGACGCTCAAGCACGGGATCGAGAACATGCTTCGCTATTATGTTCCCGAGGTCCTCGAGGTACGGCCGGTCGATTGACGGAGGCTGACGACCCGACCCTCGCGCGGATTTTTCGCGCCGGTCGAACCTACACCGCTTGGCAGCGGCGCCCCGTCGAGGCGAGCCTGCTGCGCGAGGTCTGGGACTTGGCGCGGCTCGGTCCGACCAGCGCCAATTCCTCGCCGGCGCGCATCGTTTTCGTGATCTCGGCCGAGGCCAAGGCGCGGCTGAAGCCGTCTCTGATCGCCGGAAACGTGGATAAGACCATGAGCGCGCCGGCGACGGCGATCATCGCCCACGATTTGAAATTTTACGATCGCTTGCCGGAACTGTTCCCGCACACCGACGCGCTGTCGTGGTTCGTCGGCAACGATCGCCTGATCGAGACGACCGCGTTCCGCAACGGCTCGCTGCAGGGCGCGTATTTCATCCTTGCGGCGCGGGCGCTCGGCCTCGATTGCGGGCCGATGTCGGGTTTCGACAACGCCATGGTCGACGCGGAATTCTTCTCCGGCACGTCGATCCGGTCGAATTTCCTCTGCAACATCGGCTACGGCGACCCGGACTCGCTCCGCCCGCGGGGCCCGCGCCTGGAATTCGACGACGCCTGCTCCGTCGTCTGAGGCGGGCGGCGATCCGGTGCACGCCTCCGATGGATTGCTTCCTCGGCTCCGCGTCCCGGCAATGACGGCAACGACAACTCTGAAAGCCGGCGCATACAGAACCGCGGCGGCGTCGAGTGCCCTTGGCGACCGTCCCGGGCTGTTGTTCAGCGCATCATCGGCCGGGCGAGGACGCTGTCGCTCAGCACCGGATAGCGCCCGCGCGGGCTGAACAACTGGTAGTGCCACCACTCGTTGCGATAGAAGTCGAAGCCGGCGGCGGTCATGATGCCGAGAAGCAGGGCGCGGTTGCGCTGCGCCGATGGCGTTACGGCGGTGCTGCCGTGCCACGAGAGCGGGCGCATGTCGTCGAAGCCGGTCCCCATGTCCAGCGGGGCGCCGGTTGCGGCTTCGACCAGCGTCAGGTCCACCGCCGCACCCATGCTGTGTGGCGATCCGCGAACCGGATCGGCGATGTAGGCGGGATCGGGCAAGTGGCGCCACAGGCGCCATTGCGCCTCCGCCGGGCGAAAGGCGTCGAGGATCCTCAGCCGCAGGCCGAGCGGAGCCGCGAGGGCGACCGCCTGCGTCAGCAGGGCGGCGGTGTCGGCATGGAGGTAGCAGTCCGCGCGGCGGTAGATCGCGGCGCCGGTAAAGTTGTTCTCGCTCGCGTAGGCCAGGTCGACCTCGACGGCGAAGGCGCTCTCGGTTATTTCAACCAGGCTCATGGTCGTTTACGGGTCCACTGTTCGCGCATCCTCGGCAAGTCCGCCGGGGCCGCGCTTGATGTTCGATTAAGCCGCCGATGAATGTTCTCGCCATCGAAACCACGGCCGGAGCGTGCTCGGTGGCGCTGGCCGGCGAACACGGCTTGGCGGAACGGTTCGAGCCGATGCTCAGAGGCCAGGCGGAGCGACTGCTGCCGCTGACCGAGGCGGTGCTGGCGGACGCCGGTGTCGGCTATGCCGCGCTCGATCTGATCGCCGTCGCGACCGGCCCCGGCACCTTCACCGGGCTGCGGGTCGGCCTCGCCGCAGCCCGCGGTCTGGCGCTCGCCACCGCCAGGCCTTGCCTCGGCGTCACCAGCTTCGAGGCGGTGCTGGAAGCTGAACGCGCGACCGCGCAAAGCGTCTGGGGGCGCGGCGAGGCCGTCCTCGTTGTCCTCGACAGCCGCCGCCGCGAGGTGTTCGCGCAGGCCTTCCTCGCACCCGATGGTGCGCCGGCGCCGGCCGTCGTCGCCCGACCCGAACAGTTGGCCGAACACTTCGGAGGTGCGCGAGCCGGTTCGCTCGGTCTGGTCGTAGGCTCGGCGGCGACGATCGTCGGCGCCTCGCTCGGCCGCAACCATGGCGAAATCCGCCCGCTGGTGACGGAAAGCCAGCCCCGTGCCGCGGCCGTCGCCCGTGTCGCGCTGCGCCGATGGCGCAATGGCGAGCGGCCGACGCGACCGCCCGACCCGGTCTACCTCCGCCCGCCGGAGATCGGAGGCGGGTCGCCCGCGCCGTGAGCCGCAACCCGTCCGCCCCATCGTCAGGCCTCGCCGCGAACGGCGTCCGGACCGAGATCCTCGCCGCCTCGCCCGCCTGCGCCTACGCTCCCTTGCTTGCCGCGCTTCAGCGCCGCTGTTTCGCCGAACCCTGGGGCGACGAGGCCATCCTCGCCCTGATGGCAACGCCGGGAACGGCCGCGATTGCGGCGACGGTTGCCGATCAGCCCGCCGGCTTTGCGCTTTACCGCCTCGTCGCCGACGAGGGCGAAATTCTCTCGCTCGGCGTGCTCCCCGAGCGACGGCGTCTGGGCGTCGGCGCCGCTCTTGTCGCGGCGGTTGTTCGGCACGCGGCCGAACGCGGCGTGCTGCGCCTGGTGCTCGAGGTCGCCGCTGACAACGCCGCCGCCCGGGCGCTCTACGCCGGCGCGGGTTTCGCCGCGGTTGGCCGGCGGCGCGGCTATTACAAGTCCTCGCCCGGGCAGGTGGCGGTCGATGCCTTGATCCTGGCGCGGCGCCAGCTCTGAGCGCAAAGCGCGGCGCCTAAGCCTTGCGCAGGCGCAGGCGATGGGCATCGTTCGGACCGGGCGGCTCCGGCGAGCGCCACCCAAACGCGGGCGTTTCCGCTTCGAGAGCGATAACGACGTGCCCCTGGAGGGCGACGGCGCGTGGAAGATTCGCCAGCGGCTCGGCCCCGCGCAGGCGTATTTCGGCCGTCTGCCCGCTCGCCATTCGCTCGATGAGCAGCTTGGTTCGGACAAAAGTGATTGGACAAACGTCTGCGGTAATGTCGATGAAAAAATCGACCCCGCTGGCGTCTGCCGCGTTATCTTTAGTCTCCATGCTTCTACCTTGCTTCTCCGCGCGCCATTTTCTATATGGTGAGGCACAAGCCGACAAGTAGGGAAGAACATCGGATGACTGACAAGCAAAATTTTACTGAGATGCTGGAAATGACAACGGAGATCGTCGCCGCGCATGTCGGTAACAATCGGGTCGCGATCGCCGACCTCCCGGGTCTGATTCAGGACATATACAAAACCTTGCTGACCGTCGGCACCAACCACGCGATGCCGGAGAAACCAAAGCCGGCCGTGCCGGTGAAAAAGTCCGTCTTTCCTGACTTTATCGTCTGTCTGGAGGACGGCAAGAAGCTGAAAATGCTCAAGCGGCATTTGAAGACTGCGTACAACCTTACGCCCGACGACTATCGCGAACGCTGGGGTTTGCCGGCGGACTATCCGATGGTTGCGCCGAACTACGCCCGCCACCGCAGCAGGCTCGCCAAGGAGATTGGCCTCGGCACGACCCGGCGTCATGACGATCGCGGCGTTAACGGATAGGGCACGTCCGGAAAATTCGTATAAGATCGGGCGGTCGGCTGGCGCGAGTGATACGCAGGCGCGAAACCAGGGGCCTGGCAGAGGGAGGAAAGATGTCTGACCTTTCGCGGATCGAGCAGCTTTGCGTCGAGAAGGGAATGAAGATGACCGGGCAACGCCGGACCATCGCCCGTGTTTTGTCGGAATCGAGCGATCACCCCGATGTGGAGGAGGTTTATCGCCGGGCCGTGCAGCTCGACCCCAAGATCAGCATTGCAACCGTGTACCGGACCGTGCGGCTCTTCGAGGAGGCGAACATCCTCGAACGCCATGACTTCGGCGATGGCCGCTCGCGATATGAGGAAGCCACCGAGGAGCACCACGACCATCTCATCGATATCCAGTCGGGGCGGGTCATGGAGTTCCGCAGCCCCGAGATCGAAGCCTTGCAGCGCGAGATCGCCGAGCGGCACGGCTACGAACTGATCGGGCATCGCTTGGAGCTCTTCGGGATTCCGGTGCGACCGGAAAAGGAGGGAGCATAGATCGCCAGCGACAGCGGTCCGCGGCGCCCGATCGGGACGCGGATCGAGCAAACCTGTGCGGAGGCGTCGCATCAGAGCCAGGAACCGTGAACTTGCCGCGCGGCGGCGGGGAGGCGAGGCGGCTGTACATCAAGACCTACGGCTGCCAAATGAACGTCTACGATTCGGGGCGGCTCGCTCAGCTTTTGAGCGCGCACGGCTATCGCACGACCGACCGCTGCGACCACGCCGACGTTATCGTCCTCAACACCTGCCATATCCGTGAGAAGGCCGCCGAAAAGGTGTTCTCCGAGCTCGGTCGGATGAAGCAGATGAAGGCGCGCGACGGCGGCGACGCCACTTTCGTCGTCGCCGGCTGCGTCGCCCAGGCGGAAGGCGCGGAACTGGCGGCGCGGGCGCCCTTCGTCGACATCGTCGTCGGGCCGCAGAGCTATCAGCGTCTGCCGGAACTGCTTGCCCGTCGAGATCGCCGGCAAGCAGCCATCGTCGCGACCGACTTCCCGGCTATCTCGAAGTTCGACGACCTCCCCGCCAATCGGCCGGAGGCGGGCGCGGTCAGCGCCTTTATCACGGTGCAGGAAGGATGCGACAAGTTCTGCAGCTTCTGCGTCGTTCCCTACACGCGCGGCGCCGAGTACTCGCGCCCGGCGTCCCAGGTTATCGCCGAAGCCCGAAGCTGCGCCGCGGCCGGCGTGCGCGAGATCACGCTCCTGGGACAGAACGTCAACTGTTACCATGGCGAGGGTGCGGACGGGCGAGAGTGGGACCTCGGCCGGCTGATCGCGGAGGTCGCCGAAATCGAGGGCATCGAGCGCATTCGCTACACGACGTCCTACCCGGCGGATGTAAACGATGCGCTTATTGCCGCGCACCGCGACGTGCCGGCGCTCATGCCCTACATCCACCTCCCGGTCCAGTCGGGCTCCGATCGTATCCTCAGGGCGATGAACCGCCGGCATACGGCGGACGCCTATCTCCGACTGGTCGATCGGCTTCGCCGCGCCCGCCCGGATATCGCCCTTTCGTCGGACTTCATCGTCGGATTTCCCGGCGAGAGCGACGCCGACTTTGCCGCCACGCTCCGGCTCGTCGAGGCGGTCGGCTTCGCCCAGAGCTTTTCGTTCAAGTACAGCCCCCGGCCCGGAACCCCGGCCAGCGTCGAGCCGCAGCTCGACGACGCTCTCAAGGCCGAGCGGCTGGCGCGACTCCAGACGCTGTTGAATGACCAGCAGAGCGCGTTCAACGCCGCCTGCGTGGGGCGCGAGATGCCCGTTTTGTTCGAGCGGCCCGGTCGACGGGCCGGCCAGGTCGTCGGCCGCAGCCCCTATCTTCAGGCGGTGCATGTGCAGTTGGACGCAACTGTGATCGGAACGGTGCAGCAGGTGCGTATCACCGCCAGCGGCGCGAACAGCCTTGCCGCCGAGCCGGCCTCGCCACCGCCGGTCGCGTCGTGAAGCGAGTAGCACAGCGGAGTAGCGCCACGGGAGCGGAGGTCTACAGCGTCGGTCGGGAGTTTGCCGACAATCGGCTGGCGCTCCAGTTGTTCGGGTCGCATCATGCGCATCTCGCCCGCATCGAGCACGCCTTTGACGTTCACATCGACGCCCGCGGCAACCAGATCAGCATCGCCGGATCCGAAGACGCGGTTACGGCCGCGGCGAAGGTGCTCGATCATCTCTATGCGCGCCTCGAGCGCGGTCTCGACGTGCGCGAAGAGGACGTCGACGCCGCCGTGCGTATGAGCGTCTCCCGCAACGGCGTCGCCGACGCCGACACCGCGATCCACATCCGCCATCGCAGCGTCGCCGCCCGCTCGCCGGCGCAAGCCAACTACATCCGCGCCATCGACCGCTTCAAGCTGGTCTTCGGGCTGGGACCCGCCGGGACGGGCAAGACCTACCTGGCGGTGGCCAAGGCGGTGGAGCGCCTCGTCAATGGGGAAGTGGACCGCATCATCTTGTCGCGGCCGGCGGTCGAGGCCGGCGAGCAGCTCGGCTTCCTCCCCGGCAACATGCGCGAGAAGGTCGACCCCTACCTCCGGCCGCTTTACGACGCCCTGTACGACATGGTTCCAGCCCCGCAAGTGCTCAAACGGCTCGAAAGCGGCGAGATCGAGGTGGCG
Organism: Rhodospirillales bacterium; assembly: GCA_016793925.1. Taxonomy (GTDB): domain Bacteria; phylum Pseudomonadota; class Alphaproteobacteria; order Rhodospirillales; family Defluviicoccaceae; genus JAEULH01. The sequence continues at coordinate 18,502 of JAEULH010000012.1, forward strand.
CCGCTGGCGTTCATGCGCGGGCGGACGCTCGCCAACGCCTTCGTCATCCTGGACGAGGCCCAGAACACGACTGCCGTGCAGATGAAGATGTTTCTCACGCGGCTCGGCGAGAATGCGCAGATGGTCGTTACCGGCGACCTTAGCCAGGTCGACCTGCCCCGCGGCACGCGCTCCGGTCTGCGTCACGCCCTGGAGGTGCTCGATGGGGTTCCGGGCATCGACTTCGTTCACTTTACCGACGCCGACGTCGTCCGCCACCCGCTGGTCACGCAAATCGTCCGCGCCTATGATCGGGCCGAGGGTCGCGTGAAGGCCGGCGCACGCTACGAGCACCACGACGACTGCGAGCCGCGCGGCCGCGAACACGATCTCGCCGAACCGCATGACGGAGAGCGATAATCCTGCGAACCCCCGCGGAGGGAGCGAGCTGATCGACATCCGGATCGAGGCGATGGCCTGGCGCGGCGCGGTCGACAACGTCGCCGACGTCTGCCGGGGCGCCGCACTTGCCGCCATGGCCGCCGCACCTCCGGCGTCGCACGGCGCCGCGCTCAGCGTCCTGCTGACCGACGACGCCACGATGCAGACTTTGAACCGGACATTCCGTGGCCACAACGAGGCGACCAATGTCCTGTCCTTCGCATCCGGCGATGTGAATGCGCCGGCGGACGACCGGTTGGACACGGCTCCGGATGCCGTTCTGCTCGGCGACATCGCCATAGGCTTCGGCATCAGCGCGCGCGAAGCTGACGAAGCCGGAAAGCCGCTCGCCGATCACCTTCGCCATCTTATCGTCCATGGCGTCTTGCATCTTCTTGGCTATGATCACGAAGACGATGCGGATGCGGAGAGGATGGAACGGTTGGAAACGAGAATTCTGACCGGGCTGGGCGTGCCCGATCCCTATGTGGATCCGCCGGAACCTTTCGCGGAAAGAACGGAGCGCCGGTGATGAGCGCGCGAAACGGCGAGACCGCCAGCGACCCCGGGGCCGGCCGCGAGGGGGCTCGCGAGGCCGCCGACGATGCGGGACTATGGCGGAGGATGCAGGGTCTTTTACGCCCCTTCCGCCGTCGCAACGGCGAGGGCCAGGCCAGGGATACGCTCGAGGAGCTGATCGAGGAGCGCGAAGAGGCGGAGATCCCGCTCGGCGATGACGAGCGCATGCTGCTCGCCAATATCCTGGCGTTGCGCGATCGCGCCGCCGAGGACGTCATGGTTCCGCGCGCCGACATCGTCGCGATCGACAGCGACGCCTCGCTGGACGAAGTCATCGAATTGATGACGACCACCGGCCACTCGCGCATTCCCGTTTATCGCGACACGCTCGACGACGCCGTCGGCATGATTCACATCAAGGACATCCTCGCATGGCGTGGCGAAGGCGCGCAGTTTCGCCCGGCCAAGGTGTTGCGGCAGGTGCTGTTTATCGCGCCGTCCATGGAAGTGCTGGAACTGCTTTTGGAGATGCGGGTCAAGCGCTGTCACATGGCGCTGGTGGTCGATGAATTCGGCGGCGTCGACGGCCTTGTGACGATCGAGGACGTGGTCGAGGAGATTGTCGGCGAGATCGAGGACGAACACAGCCGCGCGAGCGATCCGGACGTCATTCTGCGCCCCGACGGCAGCCTCGACATGGACGCCAGAGCGCCGGTCGAGATGCTCGCCGAACACTTCGCCGGCGCATTGAGCGAGGACGAGCAGGAAGATATCGACACGGTCGGCGGGCTCGTCGTTTCCATTGCCGGTCGCGTGCCCATCCGCGGAGAGTTGATCGCCCATCCGGCCGGGCTCGAGTTCGAGATCCTCGAAGCCGACCCGCGTCGCCTCAAGCGGCTTCGAGTACGTCGCCCGGGACAGGCCGCGACCGATGAGACCGCGCAGGCCGGAGCCGGCGACCAAGCCTCCTGATGCGCCCGCGCGACGTCATCCCCGCCGCGGCCTTGCGAGGTCCGGAAGACGGGATCGCTTGGCGGCTCAAGCCACTGCGCGATCGGGTCGCCGGCTGCGCCGGGTGGAAGCGCGTCGCGGTCGCCACCGGTCTTGGCGCCGTCGCCGTCGCCGCGTTGCCGCCCATCTACCTTTGGGTCGCCCTCGTCGCCGCGTTCACCGGCCTGATCTGGCTCGTCGAAGGCGCGCGGACGGCGCGCGGAGCGTTCTGGGTCGGCTGGTGGTTCGGCTTTGGCTACTTCGTCTTCGGCCTCTACTGGATCGCCAACGCCCTGCTGACGAAGCCGGAGGAATTCGGCTGGCTGGCGCCGATCGCGGTGGCCGCTCTGTCGGCGCTGATGGCGCTGTTTCCTGCCGCCGCCGCGGCCACAACCCGGCTCAGCGGAAGATCGGGCGTCGGCGGCGTTCTGATCTTCGCCGCCGCCTGGACCTTCTTCGAGTGGGTGCGAAGCTGGGCCTTCAGCGGCTTTCCGTGGAACCTGATCGGCAGCGTGTGGACGTTCTCCGACGCGATGATCCAGGTCACCGCCCTCATCGGCACGTACGGGCTCGGCCTGCTGACGGTGGCGGCGGCCGCCATGCCGGCAGCGCTGACGCCCGCGCGCTTGCCGACGCTCGCGGTCGCCGGGTGCAGGAGGCGGACGCTCACCGCCGTTGTGGCCGCGTTCCTGGCGCTCGCCGTGGTCTGGGCGGGCGGCGCCGTCCGGCTCTGGTTGGCCGGCGCCGGCGAAACCGTGCCGGGCGTGCGCCTGCGCCTCGTCCAGCCCAACATCTCCCAGACGGAAAAGTGGAGCCCGAGCCTGCGCGGGGCGCACTTCCTCAGTCAGGTGCGGATGGGGATGCTGCCGGCGGAGCCGCCGCCGACCCATGTCATCTGGGCGGAAGCCGCGGCGCCGTTCTACCTCGCCGAGAACCCCGAAGCGTTGGCGTTGCTTGGCGAGGCGACGCCGCCGCAGGGCCTGACGATCGTGGGCGCCTTGCGCCGGGCTGAGACACCGGGCGAACGGCCGCAGCTCTGGAACAGCCTGCTTGCGGTCAACGCGAGCGGACAGGTCGTCGCCACATACGACAAGTCCCACCTGGTCCCCTACGGCGAATACGTGCCCTTCCGCAGCCTGATCGGGATCGCCAGCGTGGCCGGCGGCGCGGCCGATTTCTCCCGGGGGACAGGCATCACGACGTTAAGGCTGCCGGGCCTGCCGCCGGTCAGTCCGCTAATCTGTTATGAGGTCATATTCCCTGCCGCGGTCGCCAAGCGCGACGACCGCCCGGCGTGGATGCTCAACCTGACCAACGACGGCTGGTACGGGCAGTCGACCGGGCCTTACCAGCATTTCGCGGCGGCGCGCCTTCGCGCTGCGGAGGAAGGCCTGCCGCTCGTCCGGGTCGCGAACACCGGCATCTCGGCCATCGTCGATCCGTACGGCCGGGTGGTCGACGAACTCCCGCTCGGCGCGCAGGGGATACTCGACGGCGGCCTGCCGGTCGCCCTGACCACGGCGAACCCTTACGGACGGTGGGGTAACCTGATCGTGTTCGCGCTCGTTGCCGCGACGGCGGCGGCCGGCCTGCGCGCTGGTCGTCGCGGGTAGCGCCGGCGACACAACCTCGCGGTGCATACCTTAAAAAAGACGTATTATGCGGGAAAAAAGTTTATAGAATCACTCGCAATTTGTATTTTTTAGCGTAACATGATGGTCGTGTCCGTGTTTTGATACGATGAGTGACAAACAATGCCTGTAACTCAACTCGGTTGGGTGCAGCAGCGACGAAGGTTTTTAAATGAAGATGGCTGAGGGTCGGGGTGCTGGCGGCAAGCGAGCGGGGTTCAGCATCAGTCGCGGCAAGGTAGAGCGACTGCCTCCCGGTGTGCCCAGTCCCGTCGATATCCATGTCGGAAGCCGGGTGCGGCTGCGGCGGACACTGCTCGGCCTGAGCCAGGAGAAGCTGGGCGAGGCGGTCGGCCTGACATTCCAGCAGATCCAGAAGTACGAGCGCGGCGCCAACCGCATCGGCGCCTCGCGCCTGTTCGAGTTCAGTCGAATTCTCGACGTCCCGGTCTCGTTTTTCTTCGACGACATGTCGGAACGGATTGCGGGAGCGGACGGCATCACCGAAGCCGGCATGGCCGATCAGCCGCAGGCCTCGCTCGAGCCGGATCCGCTCACAAGGCGGGAAACGCTGGAGTTGGTCCGCGCCTATTACCGGATCTCCGATCCGCAGGTGCGCAAGCGCCTCTTCGAGCTGACCAAGTCGCTTGGAGCGAGCGAAGAGAGCGAATGAAGCCGGGTCGGCGAGGGTCGGCAGGAAAAACGGCGCGCTTCGAATAAACGTCTTGACCGTCGCCCGACGGGTTGCCAAAACCCGCCCGTCTTCGTTCGGTTCGGGCTATGACAGGTACGCGCGGCTTGCGGCCGCGCTGGCCGTCACTTCGGCTCGGTCCGAGTGGCGTTCGATCCTTCCTCGCATCGAGGAGGCGGGGCCCGCGGGCGCGGTCGGCGAAAAGTGACCGGGTCGCGCGCCGCGGCGGGCAGGCAGATGGTGGGAAAGCCGTGCGGAAAAAAGACTACGTCTTTACGAGCGAGTCGGTGTCCGAGGGGCATCCGGACAAGATCTGCGATCGCATCTCCGATGCCATACTTGACGGGTTCCTGACCGAGGATCCGCAAGCGCGGGTTGCCGTCGAAACGATGTGCACGACGAATCTCGTCGTGCTCGCCGGCGAGGTCCGCGGCCCCGACTCGATGTCCCATGAACATATGGCGAAGATCGCCCGCAGTGCGATTCGCGAAATCGGATACGAGCAGAGCGGCTTTCACTGGCAGAACTGCGAAATAATCTGTCGCGTTCACTCGCAGTCGCCGGACATCGCCGTCGGCGTCGATGCCCGCGGCAACAAGGACGAAGGCGCGGGCGACCAGGGCATCATGTTCGGCTACGCCTGCCGCGAAACCGACGCGCTGATGCCGGCCCCGATCTATTACGCCCACGCGATCCTGCGCTCGCTGGCCGAGGCGCGGCACTCGGGCGCCGAGCCGGGCCTCGGGCCGGACGCCAAGAGCCAGGTGACCTTGCGGTACGTCGACGGGCAACCGGTCGAAGCGACGGCGATCGTCGTCTCGACCCAGCACGACAAGGACCTTACGGTTGACGACGTCCGCGAAATCGTTCGTCCGCACGTGGTCAACGTGTTACCGGACGGCTGGATGTGCGGCGAAGACCGGTTCTACGTCAACCCGACGGGGCGGTTCGTCGTCGGTGGGCCGGACGGAGACGCCGGCTTGACCGGGCGCAAGATCATCGTCGACACCTACGGCGGCGCGGCGGCGCACGGCGGCGGGGCCTTCTCCGGCAAGGATCCGACCAAGGTCGACCGCTCCGGCGCCTACGCGGCGCGCTATCTCGCCAAGAACGTCGTCGCCGCGGGGCTGGCGGAGCGCTGCGCCATCCAGCTCTCCTATGCGATCGGGGTCGCCAAGCCGATTTCGGTCTATGTCGACACCCATGGCAGCGGCGAGGTCGACGAGGAACGTCTGGCAGTCGTCCTCCAGGAGCTCATGGATCTGTCGCCGCGGGGGATGCGAACCCACCTCGGGCTGAACCGGCCGATCTACGCGCGGACCGCGGCTTACGGGCATTTCGGTCGCACGCCGGATCCGGACGGCGGCTTTTCGTGGGAGCTGCCCAATCTGGTCGACGACCTTCGCGGCGCATTCGGAGCGCGCTGAGACATCGCCTCCCCGACGGGCGCAGACGCCTCCCCACGGTTCTACGGCCGGCGCAAGAGCCGCCGCCTTCGCGACGGGCGTCAGCGCCTGGTCGACGATGTCCTGCCCGGGCTGCGCATCCAGACGCCGGAGCCCGGGGGCCTGCTCGATCCGCGCGCGCTTTTTGCGCCGGCGATCGCAGATGTCTGGATGGAAATCGGGTTCGGCGCCGGCGAGCACCTGCTCGCCCAGGCGCAGCGTCACCCCACGATCGGCTTCATCGGCTGCGAACCCTATCTCAACGGCGTGGCGGCGCTGCTTTCCGCCATGGAGAATGCCGACCTCGGCAACATCCGCATCTTTCCCGACGACGCCCGCCTGCTCCTGCCGGCCCTCGCCCCGGCCAGTATCGGCAGACTGTTCATTCTTTTTCCGGACCCGTGGCCCAAGGCGAAACATCACAATCGCCGACTGGTCAACCCCGCGACGCTTCGCGCCTTCGCGCGGATCCTGCGCCCGGGCGGCGAACTCCGGGTGGCGAGCGACCACGACGGCTATGTCCGCTGGATCCTGGACTACGCGACGCGCGACGGCGGCTTTCTCTGGCTGGCGCAACGGCCGGCCGATTGGCGACAACGACCGGCCGACAGTCCGGCGACGCGTTACCAGGAAAAGGCGATGGGACGCGGACAAAGCTGCGCGACCTTGCGCTTTGAGCGCCGGCACATGATCGCCCTGTAGGCGGTTCATCGACCTGGCGCAAAAGCCTTGTTCCCGGGGACATCCGGGATATATACCAACAGGATTGACCGCAGCGATTGCGCTTGCGGGGCGCTCATTCACTCGGATTGGCGACTAGTCGGGGTGGGCCGTGGCCCGCCTCTTTTATTAGGAGAAAGCGAAGCTGGAAGGGAACGCGACGACAGCCAAGACGCTGGCCCAGCGCGTCGCCGACTTCGTACAACCGACGATCGCGGACCTGGGTTTCGAAATCGTACGCGTCGAGGTGCTCGGCCTGAAGAGCCCACGCGTTCAGATCATGGTCGAGCGGGCCGGCGAGCAAACCGTGAGCCTGGACGATTGCGCGCAAATCAGCCGGGCGGTTTCGGTGCTGCTGGACGTGGAGGACCTCATCGCAGGCGCCTACACCCTGGAGGTGAGTTCGCCGGGGATCGACCGGCCCCTGGTGCGGATCGGCGACTTCGACCGCTTCGCCGGTTTCGAGGCGAAGCTTGAGTTGGCGCGACCGCTGGAGGGCCGGCGGCGGTTTCGCGGGCGACTGCTTGGCACGGACAGCGAAATGGTGCGGCTCCAGTCGGCCGACGGCATGGTAAGCGTGCCGTACGCCGACATCCACCGGGCCAAGCTGGTGCTGACGGACGAGCTCATCCAGGCGCACAAGGACAAGACCTAGGCTGAGAGGCGGATCGAGAGATGAAGCGGATGGCGGCGGATACATCGAGCGCAGTACATGCGCGGCCCGAACTGTTACAGGTCGCCGATACCGTGGCGCGCGACAAGAGCATCGACCGCGACGAGGTTCTCGAGGCGATGGAGCAGGCCATCCAGAAGGCGGCGCGCTCCAAGTACGGGCATGAGCACGATATCCGGGTGTACATCGATCGCGTCTCCGGAGAGATCTCGCTGGCGCGCTATCTCGAAGTCGTCGAGGTCGTCGAGGTCGAAGCCACGCAGTTGACGCTCGAGCAGGCCCGGCGGCGCAAACCGGACGCCGAACTCGGCGAGTTCCTGGCCGACCCCCTCCCCCCCATCGACTTCGGCAGGATCGCTGCGCAGACGGCCAAGCAGGTCATCGTGCACAAGGTGCGCGAGGCGGAACGGCGTCGCCAGTACGAGGAGTTCAAAGACCGCATCGGCGAGGTCGTCAACGGCATGGTCAAGCGGGTCGAGTTCGGCAACGTCGTCGTCGATCTCAGCCGGGCCGAAGCCGTGCTGCGGCGTGAAGAGACGATCCCGCGCGAGCACTTCAACGTCGGCGACCGGGTTCGCGCCTATGTCATGGACGTGCGCGAGGAACCGCGCGGCCCCCAGGTCTTTCTCTCGCGAACCCATCCGCAGTTCATGGCCAAGCTCTTCGCTCAGGAAGTGCCCGAGATCTACGACGGCATCATCGAGATCAAGGCCGTCGCCCGCGACCCGGGCTCGCGCGCGAAGATTGCGGTTCTGTCGCACGATTCCGGCATGGATCCGGTCGGGCCGTGCATCGGCATGCGCGGCTCGCGGGTGCAGGCCGTCGTCGGCGAACTCCAGGGCGAGAAGATCGACATCATCCAGTGGTCCGCGGACCCGGCGACCTTCATCGTCAACGGATTGGCTCCGGCCGAGGTGGCGAAGGTCGTCCTCGACGAGGAGGCCAGTCGCATCGAGGTGGTCGTTCCCGACGATCAGCTCAGCCTCGCCATCGGCCGCCGCGGGCAGAACGTCCGCCTCGCCTCCCAGTTGACCGGCTGGGACATCGATATCCTGACGGAGGATGAAGAAAGCCAACGGCGCAACGAGGAGTTCAGGACCCGCTCGCAAGCGTTCATCGACGCCCTCAACGTCGATGACGTGATCGCACACCTGCTGGTCACCGAGGGCTTCTCCACGGTCGAGGAGGTCGCCTTCGTGCCGATCGAGGAGCTGGCCGACATCGAGGGGTTCGAGTTGGAGCTGGCCGAGGAGCTCAAGACACGGGCGCAAACCTACGTCGAGGCCAGGGACGAGACCTTCAAGAGGCGCCGGGTTGAGCTCGGCGTCGCCGATGAGGTCGCGGCGGTCGAGGGGCTCAAGCCGGCGATCGTCGTGGCCCTTGGCGAGCACGGGGTGAAGACGCTCGACGACCTGGCCGATCTCGCCGGAGACGAACTGCTCGAATACGCGCCGGCCGGCTCCCTCAGCCTCGAGAAGGCGAACGAGATCATCATGGCGGCGCGGGCGCACTGGTTCGAGGACGAAACGGCGGCGGAGCAACCCGCAGCGCCGGCGACCGAGGCGGTTTCGTCGACCGCCGCACAGACCAATGGCTAGCATCGATGGCTCGCACGGCGATGCAGGAGCCTTGTCTTGACGATCGCGGGCCGCACCGGCGGTGTCTGCTGAGCGCGACGGCCCAGCCGTCCGAGCGCCTCGTCCGTTTTGTCGTTGCGCCCACCGGGGTTCTCACCCCCGATATTGCCGAGCGCCTGCCGGGACGGGGTTTTTGGTTGAGCGCCGACAGGGATATGGTAGACAGGGCATGCGCTAAGAAGGCGTTCGCTCGGGCTGCGCGCGCCAATGTCGCCGTACCCGGCACACTCGCCGACGATGTCGAACGCTTGTTGGTGCGTCGCTGTCAGGAGCTGATCGGCTTGGCGCGCCGCGCGAAGCAGGCCGTTTTCGGGTTTGCGCAGACGCGTGAATGGCTCGAGCGCGGTGAGGCAGCGGTTTTGCTGGCCGCATGCGACGGCTCCGGCGATCAACGCGGCAAGTTGCGCGGCGGATGCGGGCCGATCGCGGTTGTCGACGTGCTCTTTGCAGCCGAACTCGGGAGCGCATGCGGGCGCGACCGGGTCGTTCATGGCGCTATTGCCGCGGGGGCGCTGGCGCAAAGTGTGGTGCGCGAGGCGCAGCGGCTTGCAGGGTTCCGCAGGCCGCGTCTTGCAGCGCCGAGCAGCGGAGATCGGGCGAACTTTGGGCAGCCAAGTTAAAGAGATGACGGATATCGACGAACGCAAGGCGGAAGACAGGGTCCAGTCGGCCAAGCCGAGCAGACTGGAGCTGAAAAAGACCGTCGAAGGCGGTCAGGTGCGGCAGAGCTTCTCGCACGGTCGGTCGAAAATGGTGACGGTCGAGGTCCGCAAGAAGCGGACCTTCGCCGCGGATGGTCACGGCCGCGTCGCCGAGGTTCGCCGTGGTGGCGGCGGCGACGCGCAGGGCGGCTCAGGGGCCGGGGTTTCGCGGGAGGGCGCCGCGGCCGGTCTGACAAATCAGGAAAAGGCGGCGCGCGCCCGGGCGCTGCAGGACGCCATTCGGGCCGAGGACGAGCGCGCCACCAGCGAAGCCAAGCGGGCGGCGGCGGCCAAGGCCGAAGCGGCCGCAGCCGCCGACGCGGCCTTGCGCGCGGGCGTGGAAGCCGCAGCCGAGATCGAGGCGACGGAGACGCCGAGTCCGCCGCCGACGGAAGCGGCTGCCGAGACGAAGGCTGAGACGGCGGCCGAGACGGCGCTCGAGACAGCGGCCGATGACAGCGAACGGGCCGACGAGGCCGCTTTGCCCCCGGCGGCGAGCGAGGCGGCGGCCGCCGAGGCGCCTGCGGCGGAGACGGCGACGGCGACGGCGACGGAAGCGACAGCAGAGGCCACGGCCGAGGCGACGGAGCCGGGCGCGCCCGCCGCGCCGGCGGCTCCCGCGCAGGTCGCGCGGCCCAAGGCGGGCCCGGCGGATGCCAAGACCGACGCCAAGGGCAAGGCTGGCGAGGAGAGCGACGACGATGATCGCCGCGGCCGCGTCAAGCGGTCGTTGCGGACCGATGCGCGCAAGCCGACCCCGGTGGCGCGGCGCGACGAGGCCATTCGTCGTTCCGGGAAGCTGACGATCGTCGACGCCCTCGACGAGGGAAACAGCGAGCGCGTGCGCAGCCTCGCCTCCGTGCGCAGGGCCCGCGAAAAGGAGCGCGCCAAGCAACTGGCGCAGCGCGGCGGCGAACCGCAGAAGATCGTGCGCGAAGTCGTCATCCCCGAAAGCATCACCGTTCAGGAATTGGCCAATCGCATGGCCGAGCGGAGCGTCGGCGTGATCAAGGCGCTGATGAAGATGGGCATCATGGCGACGATCAATCACGTCATCGACGCCGACACCGCGGAGCTCATCGCCGGCGACTTCGGGCACAAGGTCAAGCGGGTCAGCGACGCCGATGTCGAAATCGGCCTCAAGGGCGAGGACGACGAGGACGAGACGCTGCTGCCGCGCCCGCCCGTCGTCACGGTCATGGGTCACGTCGACCACGGCAAGACCTCGCTGCTCGACGCCCTGCGCCGCACCGATGTCGTCGCCCACGAGGCGGGCGGGATCACCCAGCACATCGGCGCCTACCAGGTCAATTTGGCCGGAGGCGAAAAGATCACCTTCATCGACACCCCCGGCCACGCCGCCTTCACCCAGATGCGCGCGCGCGGCGCCAAGGTGACGGATATCGTGGTGCTGGTGGTCGCCGCCGACGACGGCGTCATGCCGCAGACGATCGAAGCGATCGATCACGCCAAGGCCGCGGATGTGCCGATCATCGTCGCCATCAACAAGATCGATCGGCCGGACGCCAACCCGGCCCGCGTGCGCAATGAACTTCTTCAGCACAGCATCGTCACCGAGGAAATGGGCGGCGAGACGCTGTGCGTCGAGGTATCCGCCAAGCAGGAACTGAACCTCGACCGGCTGCAGGAGGCCATTCTGCTGCAGTCGGAGGTCCTCGACCTGAAGGCGAACCCCGACCGGGCCGCCGAGGGCGTCGTTATCGAAACCAAGGTCGAGCGCGGGCGGGGTTCGGTTGCAACCGTTCTCGTTCAGCGCGGGACGCTGCGGGTGGGCGATATCTTCGTCGCCGGCGCCGAGTGGGGCCGCGTGCGCGGCCTGAACGACGCCAACGGCGTAACGCTGAGCGAGGCCGGGCCGAGCATGCCGGTCGAGGTCCTCGGCCTCAACGCGACGCCGGCGGCGGGCGACGAGGTTTCCGTTGTCGAGAACGAGGCCCGCGCCCGGGAGGTTTCGGAGTTCCGCCAGCGGCGCCTGCGCGAGGCGCGGACGACCAGCAACCGCGGCACCGTCGAGCAGATCTTCAGCCGCATCGCCGACGGCGAACAGAAAACCTTGCCCGTTCTGATCAAGGCCGATGTCCATGGTTCGGCCGAGGCCATCGTCGGCGCGCTGCAGAAGCTCGGCACGGCGGAGGTCGGCGTCCAGATCATTCACTCCGGCGTCGGCGGGATCAACGAGTCCGACGTGGCGTTGGCGCGCGCGTCGGACGCATTGGTGATCGGCTTCAACGTGCGCGCCAATCCGCAGGCGCGTGAAAGCGCGAAACGCGATGGCATCGAGATCCGTTACTACTCGATCATCTACAACCTGACCGACGACCTGAAGGGCATGCTGTCGGGCATGCTGTCGCCGGTCACGCGGGAAAACCTGCTCGGCTACGCGCAGATCCGCGAGGTGTTCAACATCACCAAGGTCGGCAAGGTCGCCGGCTGCATGATCACCGAGGGGATGGTCAGGCGCGGCGCCAAGATCCGCCTGCTGCGCGACGATGTTGTCATCCACGAGGGCGACATCGCCCAGCTCAAGCGGTTCAAGGATGACGTGCGTGAAGTGAAAGAGGGCTACGATTGCGGAATCGCAATCGCGAATTACAATGATATCCGGGTCGGTGACTTGATCGAGTGCTTCGAGCTCGAGCAGATCGCCCAAGAATTGTGACCGGCGGCCACAGGCCGAACCGGCGGACGGGAACACGATGTCCAAAGGGGAACTTAGGACCCCGACTCAGCGGCAGTTGCGGGTCGGGGAGGAACTTCGGCACGCCCTCGCTCACCTGCTCGAGCGCGGCGAGGTGCGCGATCCCGGCTTGGCGGGCCGGCCGGTGACGGTGACCGAGGTCCGCGTCAGCCCCGACCTGCGCAATGCCACGGCCTTCATCATGCCGCTGGGCGGCGCCGGAGACGAGGCCGCGGTTGAGGCGTTGATGCGCGCGCGCGGCTTCCTGCGCCGCCGGGTTGCCGACGGCGTCAGGCTCAGGACCATGCCGCAATTCACCTTTCTGCTCGACGCGTCGTTCGATGAGGCCGACCACATCGAAACGCTGCTGCGCCGACCCGAGGTGGCAAGGGATCTGCGTTCGGATCACGCCGAGACCGCTCCCGATCAGGATGACGGGAGCGATGCACACGGCGACGGGGTGGTTGGAGGCAACGCCCGTGGCGGCTAGGCGCAGCGGTCGCGCCATCCATGGCTGGCTGGTCGTCGACAAGCCCTCCGGCCTGACCTCGGCCGCCGTCATCGGCATTCTTCGCCGCCTGACCGGTGCAGCCAAGGCCGGCCACGGCGGCACTCTCGATCCGCTCGCCACCGGGGTTCTGCCGGTCGCCTTCGGAGAAGCGACGAAGACCGTCGGCTACGCCATGGCGGGAGCGAAAGACTATCGCTTTACCGTTCGCTGGGGCGAAGGGCGCGACACCGACGATTGCGAAGGAAACGTCACCGCGATAAGCGACGTTCGGCCGAGCGCGGAAGCGATCGCGGCCGTGCTGCCTCGGTTCAGCGGCGCCATCGAGCAGACCCCGCCGGCGTTCTCCGCTGTCAAGGTCAACGGGCATCGGGCCTATGCGCTCGCGCGGGCGGACCAGGGCGTCGTCAACCTGCAGCCGCGGCCCGCCTTCATCGAGACCATCGCGCTCGTCGACTGCCCGGACCCCGATCACGCGACCTTCAGGGTCCGGTCGGGCAAAGGCGTTTACATGCGAGCACTTGCGCGCGATATCGCCGCGGCCCTCGGCACGCTTGGACACATCTCGGCCTTGCGCCGGCTCGGCGTCGGACCGTTCGGCGAAGACCAGGCCGTGGCGCTCGCCACGGTGCGCGATCTGGGCGCCGACGACCTCCTCGACCGATATCTGCAGCCTCTGGGCGCGGCCATGCCCGACGTCCCCGCGATCACGTTGACGGAGACGGAGGCGCGGCGGCTTCAGCACGGTCAGGCCATCGCCACCCTTCCCGTCGCCAGCCGCTCGCATGCCCAGGGCCTGCGTCGCGACGCGGTCGTCTACGCGACGCTCCTCGGCCGGCCGGTGGCGCTGGCGCAAATCAAGGGGTGTGAAATCCGCCCGTTACGGGTGCTCAACGTCTGACACAGGAAAGCGACGGAGACACGCATGTCCATTACCGCAGAGCGGAAACAGGAAGTCATTCGCGATTACGCGACCGGCACCAACGACACCGGCTCGCCGGAGGTGCAGGTCGCCATTCTGAGCGAACGGATCCGCAATCTCACG
>JAEULH010000025.1 GCA_016793925.1 Rhodospirillales bacterium
GTGTCGCCGTCGATGAAGGCGTCGTCCGTGGTCTCCGTGTTGCGGTGGATGAACCAGTAAACGGCCCCTGCCGTGGCCAGCGCGAGAACAACCGCGATCAGGATCACCCGGCGACGCGGTCGCCTCAGACCGCCGCGCCTGACGGTCTCGGCGTCCGTCGCGGCTGCGCCTTCGGGGTCGCGGGTCGACGGTTTCTCCGACTGTTTGAGCTCACTTTCGCTCAAGTCCTTCATCGTGTCATCCCGTGCCTGGTATCGCTGTTTAAACTACCGCAGATTGTCCTGATGCAGATGCGCACATCGAAATAGTGTTATTGCGTTCCCGTTGCCCCTCAACCGCGAGCAACACGCGTCCACCACAATACACTTGGTTTGACCGCTTGTCGTCGTATATAGAAACTGAACGGTACAGTTCAATTTGACGCGGGACAGGTTCGTGCCTCAACAGGCTGCGGCGGCCACAAGCGCCGGCGGACAATCGAGAAAGACCGCACGCATCCTCGATGCGGCGCGCGAGATGTTTCTCGCCCACGGCTTCGGCGCCACCAGCATGGATGCGCTCGCCCGCTGTGCCGGCGTTTCAAAGGCGACGATTTACGCCTACTTCGACGGCAAGGAGGCGCTGTTCGCGGCACTGGTCTCCGAAGAATGCGCCCGGCTCGACGGCGAGATCGCGACATCGAGTGCGACCGGCGAGTCGCCCGGCACTGCGCTGCCGCGGCTGGCCGGCCAATTCCTGGCCTTGCTCCTCAGTCCGTGGGCGCTCGCCATCCACCGCGTGGTCGTTGCCGAGGCCCCGCGGTTTCCCGAACTGGGCATCGTCTTCTACCGCGCCGGCTGCGCGGCGATGAAGGCGCGTCTCGAAGCCTATCTCCGGCAGGCGGTCGCGCGCGGCGAGCTCGTCGTCCCTGATCCGGCGTTGGCGACGACCCAGCTTATCGGCCTGATCCGCGGCGATCTTCAACTGCGTTGCCTTCTCGAGCCGTCCTTGCGCCCGTCGCCGGCGGAGATCGATCGTTACGCATGCGCGGCGGTCGACGTCTTTCTTGCCGCCTACGGCAAGCACGGCACCGGCGCCGCATAAGCGGTCTTGTGCAGCGCTCAGGGTTTGTGCGTGCGGCGACCGACTGCGCTTGAGCGCAAAGCGCCGGCTCTGCATGATGGCCTCTCCCTGAGACGATCAGGAGTGTGGCCGATGCCCGACCCTGCCTCGCCAAGTCCGGCTCCGCCGGCTCCGCAGTCCGACGCGCGGCGGGCATGGTGGATGTTCCGCGGCTGGCCGGAGCTCTCGATCCTGGTCCTGCTCATTCTCCTCGCCGGCGGCATCTGGCTGTTCGTCGGCCTGGCCGACGAGGTCGGCGAAGGCGACCTCCACGCCATCGACAAGGCGGTGCTCTCGGCTTTCCGCAACCCGGCGGATCCAAGCCAACCGTTCGGTCCGCCCTGGCTCGAGGAGACGATGCGCGACCTGACCGCGCTCGGCAGCTTCGTCGTCCTCGGCATCGTCATGTTTGCCGCGGTCGGCTACCTCCTGCTCCAGCGTCGCCCGGGGCTCGCGGCGCTTCTGCTTGTCGCCGGCGCCGGCGGCAGCGCCGTCAGCGCCGGGCTCAAGTCGATCTTCGAGCGGCAGCGACCCGACTTCGGAACCCACGACCTCACGCTCTACACCAGCAGCTTTCCCAGCCAGCATTCGATGATGTCGGCGATCGTCTATCTTACCGTCGGCGCGTTGCTCGCCCGGGTCCAGCCGACGGCCGCGTTGCGCGCCTATATCCTGATTCTGGCGGCGCTGCTTGCCGCGGTGGTCGGCCTCAGCCGGCTGTACCTCGGCGTTCACTGGCCGAGCGACGTCCTTGCCGGTTGGACGGCCGGCGGCGTCTGGGCAATCGTCTTCTGGCTTGTCGCCCGACAGTTCCGCATCCACGGCAACCGGCAATTCGGCGAGAACGATGCCCTCGAGCGACCGGCGCCAGGCGGCAGCGATTAGCTAGCTCGCGGGCGCTTCGCCCTCTGCGGAGAATGTCGTGTTGCGTCTGGCTCCTGCCGGAATCGGCACGCTTTCGCCGCGGATGAAGGCGGCCGCGGCGTCCATGATCCCGTCTTCGCCCTGGAACGGCGCCGCCAGGGCGACGAGAATGATGTAGTGGCCGATCCCCCCGTACTCGATCAGCGTCGCCTTCGCGCCCGCCTGGGTGAGCCGTTTGGCCATGCGCCGCGAATTCAACGGCTTGACCGTGCCGTCGTCGAGACCGTGCAAGAGCAGCATCGGCGGCGCATCGGCGCTGACGAAGCTCACCGGCCGCGTCGCCTCGGCGTCGGCGGCGCCTTCGAATATCGGCCGGGTCGAGCTGTACAGCAGCGGATTGAAGCCGTAAGGCCCGGCGAGGCCGACGACGCCACTGATCACCTCCGGCGTCAGACCCTCGTTCGCGAGGTACGCCGGATTGACGCTGATCATCGCTGCGTTGTAGGCGCCGGCGGAATGACCCATCAGGAAAAGGTGATCGAGATCGCCGCCGTAGTCGGCGATGTTGTTGCGCGTCCAGCGCACCACTGCGGCGCTGTCGGACAGGAATTCGGGAAACTGAACGTCCGGGTAGAGCCCGTAGTCCGCGACGACGGCGACAAACCCCCGCTTGGCCAGGGCCTGGCCGACGAAGCGGTAGAGGTCCTTCGACCCGCTTTTCCAGCCGCCGCCGTGAAAAAAGACGACCACGCGAAACGGCCGCTTCGCCTCGACCGGCACATAGACGTCGAGTTTCTGGCGTGGTAGCGGCCCATACGCCAAATTTTCGTTGCGGACGTAGCCGTCCTTGGGTGCGACGGCGTTGAGGAGGCCCAGCGGCGAAAAGGCCCCGGCCGCGAGCAGGGCGCCGGCCGCCGTCAGAAACGACAATCCGGCACCCAGGGTG
The DNA here is from genome assembly GCA_016793925.1 of Rhodospirillales bacterium. GTDB lineage: Bacteria > Pseudomonadota > Alphaproteobacteria > Rhodospirillales > Defluviicoccaceae > JAEULH01. The sequence continues at coordinate 2,912 of JAEULH010000025.1, forward strand.
AATGCCGATCGGGACGAGGTGGGCATCTTCCTGCAATTCTCTCGGGGCGGGTCCGGGTCCGCTAGTTTCGGAGCCAGATCGCGAGGTTCAAGACCGCGGCGTAGCCGACCCACAGCAGATAGGGCAGGAACAAGACCCCGGCAACCCGGTCGATCCGCCAGAACGCGAGCGTCGTCGCCAGGATCGCGAACCACAGCAGGACGATATCGGCCAGCGCCGCGCCAGGCCGGTGCGCGCCGAAAAACAGGATCGACCAGAGGCCGTTGAGCAGGAGCTGGATCGCGAACAGCGTCAGCGCGGTGCGCCCGCGGGCGAGGCCGGTCCGGCGCCAGATCCGCCAGGCGGCAACCGCCATGGCCGCGTACAGGATGCTCCACGCCGGGCCGAACACCCAGTCCGGTGGCGTGAACGACGCCTTGTCCAACGTCCGGTACCAGGTATCGACGCTGCCGGCCGTCACCGCGCCGCCCACGCCGGCAACGGCGAAGCAGACCGTCAGGAAGGCGAGAAGGCCGAAGATATCGCCGCGCAGCGACCTCGGCGGCGACCCGATCGCGCTCGTTGCGGTCACTCGGCGGCCGCCTCTGCGGCAGGGACCGGCGCCGGGCAGCTCACGCCGGTGCCGCCCAGGCCGCAATAGCCGCCCGGGTTTTTCGCCAGATACTGCTGATGATAGGCCTCGGCGTAGTAGAAGGTCGGCCCCTCCACGATCTCCGTTGTGATCGCCTCGAAGCCGCGGGCGCGCAACGCACCCTCGTAGGTGACTTTCGATGCTTCCGCCGCCCGCTGCTGCTCGGCGTTCGTGGCGTAGATCGCCGAGCGATATTGGGTGCCGACGTCGTTGCCCTGACGCATGCCCTGGGTCGGGTTGTGGCTCTCCCAGAAGACCCTGAGGAGGTCGCTGTAGGAAACCTGGGCGGGGTCGAAGACGACCAGCACCGCCTCGGCGTGCCCCGTCATGCCCGAGCAGACTTCTTCGTACGTCGGATTGGGCGTGATTCCGCCGGCGTAGCCGACCGCGGTCGAGTAGACGCCCGGTATCTGCCAGAAGGCGCGTTCGGCACCCCAGAAGCAGCCCATGGCGAAGATCGCGGTTTGCAGGCCTTCGGGGAACGGCGGCTTCAGCGGCGCGTGCTTGACGTAGTGCAAATCCGGCACCGGAAGAGGCTGGGCGCGGCCGGGCAGCGCCTCGGCGGGTGCGGGAATGGTCAGCTTGCTTTTCCTCGCGGTAAACCACATGGCTTGCGCCTTTCTGCCAAATCATCGCGGCGGCATGCCGTCGACAGCCGCCTACATCTCGCATGTAGCAAGGCGCGGTGCCGGTTAAAGGGCGCCGTTCGCTACAGCGCTTCGCCGATCGCTCCTTCGCCCGCCACGCAGGCTTTGCGCTTGTTGCTGAAACGCGCCCGCGGCATGATCGCTTCGTGCGCACGAGCAACCGTGGTCTGGCGAATCGCGACCGTCCGCGGCCGGCCGAACCCGGTCCACCCGAGGGAGATCACGATGAAGATCGGCATCATCGGCGCGGGCAACGTCGGCAGCACGGCGGCGTATGCCATGGTCATGCTCGGCGTCGGCAGCGAGGTTGTGCTCGTCGACCTCGACCCGAAGCTGACCCTTGCGCAGGCGCAGGACATCATGCACGCGGCGCCGTTCGCATCGCCGCTCATCGTTCGGCGCGGCGAGTATGCAGATCTCGACAACGCCGAGGTCGTCATCCTCACCGCCGGCGTCAATCAAAAGCCCGGCGAGACGCGCATCCAGCTCCTCGAGCGCAACGCCGCCGTGTTCAAGGCGGTCATTCCGCAGGTTCTCGCTGCGGCGCCGAATGCCATCCTCGTGGTCGCGACCAACCCGGTCGACGTCATGACCCAGATCGCCACGCGGATCTCGGGTCTGCCTCCGACCCGGGTCATCGGCTCCGGCACGATCCTTGACACCGCCCGCTTCCGCTCGCTGCTCGGCGGCCATCTCGGCATCTCGCCGCAATCGGTCCACGGCTACGTGCTCGGCGAGCACGGCGACTCGGAGGTTCTGTGCTGGTCCAGCGCGCGTGCCGGGACGATCCCGCTCGACGTCTTCGCCGCGCAGGTGCGTTCGCCGATCACCGAGGCGGTGCGCGCCGAAATCGACGACGGCGTGCGCCACGCCGCCTACCGGATCATCGACGGCAAGGGCTCGACGTTTTTCGGCGTCGGCGCCGGGCTGGCGCGCCTGGTTCGCGCGATCCAGGACAATGAGAACAAGGTCTTTTCGGTCGCGATCCTCAACGAGGAGGTCGAGGGCGTGCACGACGTCGCCCTTTCCCTGCCGCGCGTGGTCGGCCGCGACGGCATCGTCGCCGACCTCTATCCCGAGCTGAGCGCCGACGAGCACGCGGCACTGCGCCGCAGCGCGGAGATCCTCAAGGACGCCTACACTTCGGTGAGCTTCTAGCGCGCACGCCTCGCCGCCCCGCGCTCCCGGCGCGGTGCGCCGCGGTCACTCCCTCAGTTCCGGCCGATTCTCGAACAACGCCAGCGCGTCCGCGTTTGCGAGCGCCTCGACATTCTTCACCGGGCGGCCGTGGATAACGTCGCGAATCGCGATCTCGGTGATCTTGCCGCTCCGCGTCCGGGGAATGTCGGCGACCTGAAGCACCCTTGCCGGAACGTGACGCGGACTGCAGCCGTTGCGGATCTGCGTCTTGATCCGGTTTGCCAGGGCCTCATCCAGGCTCAGGCCGGAGCGAAGGACGACGAACAGGACGATGCGGATGTCGCCCTCCCACTCCTGGCCCACCGCGACCGCCTCGACAACTTCGTCGAGCCGCTCGACCTCGCGGTAGATCTCGGCGGTACCGATGCGCACGCCGCCGGGATTGAGGGTGGCGTCGGAGCGGCCGTAGATGACGATGCCGCCGTGCTCGGTGAAGGCGGCGAAATCGCCGTGGTGCCAGACGCCGGGAAAGCGCTCGAAGTAGGCGGCGCGGAATCGTTCGCCGCCGGGGTCGTTCCAGAACCCGACGGGCACCGCCGGGAACGGCCGGGTGCAGACGAGCTCGCCCTTCGTCCCGCGCAGCGGCCGGCCCTCGTCGTCGAAGACGTCGACCGCCATGCCCAGGCCCGGCGCCTGCAATTCGCCTCGCCACACCGGCGCAATCGGATTGCCGAGCGCAAAGCAGCTCACGATGTCGGAGCCGCCGGATATGGAGGCGAGATGGAGGTCGGGCTTGACCTCCGCGTAGACGAAATCGAAAGAGGTCGGGGCCAAAGGCGAGCCGGTCGAGGTCATCGTCCGCAGCGCCTCGAGCCGGTGCGAACGGCGCGGTTGCAGCCCCGCCTTGGCGACGGCTTCGATGTACTTCGCCGAGGTGCCGAACAGGCTCATCGCTTCGCCGTCGGCCAGGTCGAACAGTGCGGCCGGATCTGGAAAAAACGGCGAGCCGTCGTAGAGCAGCAGGCAGGCCTCCGAGGCCAGCGCCGAGGCCAGCCAGTTCCACATCATCCAGCCGCAGGTGGTGAAATAGAAAACGCGGTCGCCGGGTTTGATGTCGCAATGGAGCTGATGCTCCTTGAGGTGCTGCAACAGCGCCCCTCCGGCGCCGTGGACGATGCACTTCGGCACACCCGTCGTCCCGGACGAGTAGAGGATGTAGACCGGGTGATCGAAGGCCAGCCTGGTGAAGTCGATGTCGCCGGCGGCGTAGGGGTCGGTAAAGTCGCGCCAGAGCGAGGCGCCGCCGAGGCCGTCCAGCGACGGCCGCTCGCGCGCGTAGGCGACGACCACCGTTCGTTGCAGGCTCGGCAGCCGGGCCGTGATCTCGCGCAGCTTGCCCAGGTTGTCGATGGTCTTGCCGGCGTAGAAATAGCCGTCCGCGGCGAACAGGACCTTCGGTTCGATCTGGCCGAACCGGTCGACGACGCCGTCGACGCCGAAGTCGGGCGAGCTTGAGGACCACACCGCGCCGATGCTGGTGGCGGCGAGCATTGCGATGATGGCCTCGGGCATGTTCGGCAGCCAGCCGGCCACCCGATCGCCGACGCCGACGCCGGCGGCGCGCAGCGCCTGGGCGAGGCGCGAGACCTCGGCGTAAAGCTCCGCGGCGCTGAGCCGGCGACGCACCCGATTTTCGCCGTAGAAGACAACGGCGTCCGACTCGTCTCGGCGGCGGAGCAGGTTTTCAGCGAAATTCAGCCGAGCGTCGGGAAACCAGCGTGCGCCCGGAAGCCGGTCGCCATGGACGAGCGTCCGGCTCTCCCAGCCGTCGCCGATAACGTCGCAAAACCGCCACAGGCTGCGCCAGAACGTTTCCATGTCGTCGATGGAGTGGCGGTAGAGCGCCGCGAAGTCGGAGAAGGGGTGCGCGCCCGAAAGGGTTTCGTCCTTCATGAAGCGGGTGAGGTTGGCGTCGAGAACGCGCGCCGTGTCCGGGCGCCAGAGTGGCTCAGCCATTGTTCGTCTCCTTCACCCTATCCTCATCGCCGTGGCTCGGTCAGTATGCGAAGGCGTCGCAACGGGCGCAATCGCGCCGGCGCATGCGGCACGGACCGCGAGCGCGACTTGCCGTGACCATATCGACCACGCCCTTGGCCTCCGAGCTCCTCCGGCCCTTAAGATGAAGATGTTCGCACCCGTCGCCGGCGCCCTTGCCGCCCGCTTCGCCAGGCTTCCGGCGACGACCCGCGGCGCCATCTTCATGATCGGGTCGGCGGCCGGCTTCGCGGTCATGATGGCGGTCGTGCGCTACACGTCCCGCGACCTGCATCCGTTCGAGGTCGCCTTTTTCCGCAACCTGTTCGGCGCGATCTTCATGCTGCCGTGGATCGTCCGGGTCGGCCGCGACAGCATGACCACGGCACGGATCGGCATGCATGCCGTGCGCTCGCTCATCGGCCTGGCGTCGATGCTGACGTTCTTTACCGCGCTCAGTCTGCTGCCGCTGGCCGAGGTCACCGCCCTGACCTTCACCATGCCGCTGTTCACCACCCTCGGCGCCGCCCTGTTCCTGCGCGAAACCGTCAAGGCGCGGCGCTGGAGCGCGACCCTCGTCGGGCTTGTCGGCGCCCTGATCATCCTCCGCCCCGGCGTCGAGGCATTGCGCCCCGAGGCCTTCGTCGCCCTGGCCGCCGCGGCGCTGATGGCCGGCGCCTACCTCACCGTGAAGTCGCTGGCCCGAACCGAGCACCCGAACACGATCGTGCTGATGATGGGGCTGCTGATGACGCCGATGTCGCTGGTGCCGGCGCTGTTCGTCTGGAAAATGCCAGATCCGCACGCTTGGGCGTGGCTGGTGGCAATGGGCCTCGCCGCCACCTTCGCCCAGGTGTCCCTGACCCGCGCGTTCGCCGCCGCCGACGCCTCCGCCGTGCTGCCGTTCGACTTCTCGCGCCTGGTCTTCGTCGCGATCCTCGGCTACGTGCTCTTCGGCGAGCGCCCGGACGTCTGGACCTGGGTCGGCGCCGGCGTCATCGTCGCCTCGTCGGCCTACATTGCGCACCGGGAAGCCGCCATCGGCCGCGAGCCGCCGCACTCGCACTCGCACCCGCCATAAAGCCGACCGCATCGCCCGCGAACGGGGACGATCGGTCATCCTGCGTGCGGATGGCCGCCGGGCGCCAGCTACACCCGCAGCCGCTCGACGATGCGCTCGTAGGGCTCCAGCTTGCCGATCGGCCCCAGCGCCGCCGCGGTCGGCTTCGACGCGAGCAGCCGGCGGCCCGCACGCAAAACGGCCTCGGTGTCGACGGCGTCGATCCTGGCGACGGCCTCGGCAACGGGAATTGGCCGGCCGAAGACCATGAGCTGGCGGGCGAGCTGCTCGCAGCGCGCCGAGGTGCTTTCCAGCGACATGAGCACGCTCGACTTGAGCTGCGCCCGGGCGCGGGCGAGTTCGTCGTCGCCGATGTCGGTCGTCGCCTTGACCAGCTCCTCGCAGACGATCGGCACCAGTTCCTCGATCTCGGTCTCGCCGGTGCCGGCGTAGATGCCGAACACGCCGATATCCGAGTACGAGGCGGGAAAGGTGTAGATGCTGTAGACAAGGCCGCGCTTCTCGCGCACTTCCTGGAACAGACGCGACGACATCCCGCCGCCGAGCAGCGCGGAGAGCATCGACAGGGCGTAAAAGTCCGGGTCCTGGTAGCCGACGCCTTCGAAGCCGAGAACGAAGTTGACCTGCTCGAGATCGCGGTCGTCGCGCCAATCGCCGCCGCGGTATTTTGCCTTCCTGCGCGTCTTGTCCGACGCCGGCGGCAGTCGGATGAAGGTCTTCTCGGCCATGGCGACGAGCGCGTCGTGGTCGACCCGCCCGGATGCGGCGAGGATCAGGCGGGAGGGGCCGTAATGGTCCTGGCGGTAGCTCAGCATCGCTTCGCGCGGCATGCCCTTGATCAGCCGGGGCGAGCCGAGCACGGGCCGGCCCAGCGGCTGCGCCGGGAAGGCCGTCTCCTGGAAACGGTCGAAGATGATGTCGTCCGGCGTGTCCAGCGACTGCATGATCTCCTGAAGGACGACCGAGCGCTCGCGGGCGAATTCGACCGCGTCGATGCGGGGCTCCTGCAGGATATCGGCGATGATGTCGACGGCCAGAGCCAGGTCTTCCTTCAGGACCTTGGCGAAAAAGGCGGTGTATTCGCGCGAGGTATGGGCGTTGAGGTGGCCGCCGACCGCTTCGATCTCCTCGGCGATGGCGCGGGCGTCGCGGCGTTCGGTGCCCTTGAAGACCATGTGCTCGAGAAAGTGCGAGACACCGTTGATCTGTGCCGTCTCGAACCGACTGCCCGCCTCGACCCAGACGCCGACGGAGGTCGTCTCCACCGTCTCGACCGGATCGGTCGCAACCCTGAGGCCGTTGGCCAGGGTCGTGACGCGGATACCGGTCACGCTCTTGCCTTTCGGGCGTCGCGGCTTGCGACGATGTGGTCTTCCACGGCGCCGAGGTCCGCCGGCAGCGCTGTATAGCGCTCCGGTCGATCCATCAGGTCGGCGAGGCGCGGCGGCAGCGGCGGGCGAAAACCGGTCGCGCGTTCGACCGCGTCGGGGAACTTCGCCGGATGCGCCGTCGCGACAGCGACCACGGGAACGCCGTCGTCCTTGCGGATGGCGCGCGCGGCGGCGACGCCGATGGCGGAATGGGGATCGAGCAACTCGCCGGTCTCGTCGTAGATCGCGCGGATGGCGTCGGTCGTCGCCTCGTCGTCGATGCGGCAGGCGGAAAACAGGCCCTTCGCCCGCTGCCAACGCGCCCGGTCGACCTGGAAGGCCCGGTGCTCGCGGAATTCCCCCATCAACCCGGCGACGGTGGCTCCGTCGCGGTCGTATAGCTCGAACAGCAGCCGCTCGAAATTGCTGGAAACCTGTATGTCCATGCTCGGGCTTAAAGTGGGGAAGACCGCACCCATTTCCATCCGGCCGCTATCGAAAAAGCGGGTCAGGATGTCGTTACGGTTTGAGCCGACGACCAGGTGCGAAATGGGGGCGCCGAGGCGGTGCGCCGCGAACGCGGCGAAGACGTTGCCGAAGTTGCCGGTCGGAACGGCGAAGGCGACCGGCTGCCCGGGACCGCCGAGGGTCAGCGCGGCGTGGATGTAGTAGGTGATCTGGGCGAGGATCCGCGCCCAGTTGATCGAGTTCACCGCCGCCAGGTTCATCCTCTCGCGGAAAGCCGTGTCGTTGAACATCGCCTTCACCAGGTCCTGGCAGTCGTCGAAGGTTCCCTCGATGGCGATGTTGTGGACGTTCGGCGCGTCGACCGTCGTCATCTGCCGGCGCTGGACCTCCGTGACCCGGCCCTTCGGGTGGAGGATGAAGATCTCGACGAAGGCGCGGTCGCGGCAGGCCTCGATCGCCGCCGAGCCGGTATCGCCCGAGGTTGCGCCGACGATGGTGATCCGCTCGCCGCGCCGCGCGAGGATCAGGTCGAACAGCCGGCCGAGGATCTGCAGCGCGAAATCCTTGAAGGCGAGGGTCGGCCCGTGGAAGAGCTCGAGCAGCCACAGTTTCGGGCCGAGCCGCTTCAGCGGCGCCACCAGCGGATGGTCGAAATCGGCGTACGCCGCGCCGGTGATGGCGCGCAGGTCCGGTTCCTGAACGCTCGGCCCGGCAAACGGCGCCATGACGCGGGCCGCGAGCGCCGGGTAGTTGAGTTGCGCCATGGCGCGGAGGTTCTCGTCGGACAACCGCGGCCAGAACTGCGGCACGTAGAGACCGCCGTCGCGGGCGAGACCGGTGAGGACGACGTCGTCGAAGCCGAGGATCGGCGCCGCGCCGCGGGTGCTGACGTATTTCACGCCCGTTCGCTCGCATTCAGGGGTGAATGGATAAGCCGCACTATAGCCGCCCGTGGCCCCGCCGCAAGGTGGTGGCGTTCCAATCGCGGATTCCCCTCGATAGCCGTGGTTGACAAAAAAATGTCGAGTCCTGCTTTTCACTAAGCTGTCTGCAGCGATATAATCGTAAGTAGGAAGTTTTGGTGCAGAATATGATTCACCGCATCGAGATCGAAAACTTTGGATCCATCCGAGAGCGTCAGGTCATCGATCTGAGCGTGCCGGCGACGGCGCCAGAACTCGAGCGCTTTCCGCCGTCCAAAGCGTCGGAACGAACCCGTCTGCCAACGGTCGTCGCCTTCTTCGGCCCGAACGCGTCCGGGAAGTCGACTGCCCTGCGCGCTGCTGTAGCGGCGAGGGACTTCGCGGTGCGCAGCTTCGAGATCGGTCCGGAGGCCGTAATCCCATGGTTTGTGCCGTTTCGTGCAGGCGAATGGCGCAGCCGTCCGACCAGGATCAGCATCGACTTCGATGCGCCCTGGATCGACGAAACGTTGCACATGCATCGTTACCAGCTTGCCATCGGACATGGAGAGCAGGCGGGGGTGCCTGTGATTCACGAGTCGCTGTCGATCAAGGACGGGCGGCGCTTTCGGAATCTCTTTTTGCGGAAGCACCAGGAGATCCGCTGCGCGAGCGAACTGGAGCTACCGCCGTCCGATGCGCGGTTGAAGGCAGTCCGGGCCAACGCCAGCGTTATCTCCACGATGGCCCAGTTCAATCACGAGTTCTTTCGTCGTGTGCAAGCCGACGTGACCTACATGTTGACCAATATCGCCGGTCACGCGCTTTTCGTTCCACAACTCCAAGACGCCTTGCGGTTTTTCGTCGACCACGAAGAGGCGCTGAAGGACTTGCGGGAGCAGCTTGCACGCCTGGACGTCGGCATTAACGACATCAACATTGTTGAAACGAGCAGCGGTCTGCTCGCCTCTTTCACCCACGAAGGACTCGAAGAAAGCGTCCACGTTCTGGAAGAGTCGAATGGAACGCGGCGCTTCATCCTCCTCTTTCCATTGCTCTGGTATACGCTGCAGACAGGACGCCCCGCAATCATCGACGAGTTCGATGTCGATCTGCATCCGATGCTGATCCCGGAAATCCTGAACTGGTTTCAGGATCCGGAGCTGAACCCGCATCGAGCACAGCTCTTCTTGGCTGCGCACAATGTCTCCATCATGGAACACTTGGAGAAGGAGGAGATCTTTCTCGTCGAGAAGGCCCGCGACGGCGCCAGCGAGATTACGGCGCTCAAGGATATCAGAGGGGTCAGGCGCGAGCCGAGCCTGCAGCGGAAGTACCTGGGCGGCGTCTTCGGGGCCGTCCCCAATATCGGCTGATCATGCCGAGGCCGCGTTCCCGGAAGAGAACCCGGATCTTTTTCGCTTTTGAGGGCGAGTCGGAGAACGCGTTCGGCGCCTGGTTGCAAGACCTGTGCAACGATCAAGGCCTTTTCGTGCACCTTGACCGGCCCCGGATGAAAGGCGGTGGTGACCCGCTGGCGCTGGTGAAGTGCGCGCTGCGATTGCGAGCGGAGAGCCGGAAGCGGGCGGGTGAAGGGCATCGCCACAGCTTCCTGCTCATCGACACCGACCGACTGGATGACAAAAGCAAGCGCAGCGAAGACGCTGTCGCTCTCGCGCGGAAAGAAAGCTTGGACCTGATAAGGCAAGTTCCTTGTTTCGAGGCCGTTCTGCTCCGACTGCATGACGGTCGCGAGCGGGATCGTCCGCCGGACACAACGCGCGCTTTGGAGCAACTTGGCAAAGTGTGGCCAGGCTACAGAAGGCCCGTGCGCCGTCAGCAGCTCTCGACACGTTTCAGGCGAGACGACCTGCATAGGCTCGCGGACATCGACCCCGACATCTGCCGGTTGCTGAAGAAGCTGGGTCTGCGTCAGCCGAGGTAGCGGCGGCGCAGGTGGGCCTTGAAGACGGCGGGGTCGAGCGCGCGGCCGGTGGCCTGTCGGAGCAGCGCCGGCGTCGCGAGCAGGGAGCCCCTGGTGTGGACGTTGGCGCGCAACCAGGCGAGCAGCGCGGTGAAGTCGCCGGCGGCGATGCCTGGCTCGATCTCCGGATCGGCCGCCTCCGCCGCGGCGAAAAGCTGCGCCGCCGTCATTGCGCCCAGGGTGTAGGTGGGGAAATAGCCCCAGGCGCCGTCGTACCAGTGGATATCCTGGAGGCAGCCGCGGCGGTCGTCGGGTGGCGTCAGCCCGAGCAGCTTGGTGTGGAGCTCGTTCCAGGCGCCGGGGAGGTCGGCGACGGCGAGATCGCCGGCGATCATCGCCCGCTCCAGCCGGTAGCGGAGGATGACGTGGGCGGGATAGGTCACCTCGTCGGCGTCGACCCGGATGAACCCGGGCTCGACGCGGGTGTAGATCCGGTAGAGGTTGTCCGCCTCCCACGCCGGGCCGTCGCCGGCGAAGGCTTCTTTCAGCAGCGGCGCGGCAAAGCCGAGGAAGGACCGCGAGCGGCACACCTGCATCTCGACCAGCAACGACTGGCTCTCGTGAACCGACATGCCGCGGGCCTGCCCCACCGGCTGGCGGCGCCAGCGCTGCGGCAGGCCGCGTTCGTAGAGGGCGTGGCCGGTCTCGTGCAGGACCCCCATGAGGGCGGAGGTGAAGTTCGCCTCGTCGTAGCGGGTCGTGATGCGAACGTCGTCCGGCGTGCCGCCGCAGAAGGGATGCAGGCTGATATCGAGCCGACCGTGATCGAAGTCGAACCCGAGCCGCTCCATCAGCCGGACCGCGAGGGCGCGCTGGCGCTCGATGGGGAAGGGGCCGTCGGGCATGACGGTCGGCGGCCGGCGGCGCTGATGCTCGCGGACCTCCTCGAGGAAGCCGGGAAGAAACGTCTCCAGGTCGGCGAAGGTCCGGTCGATTTCCGCAGCCCGCCCGCCCGGTTCGTACTCGTCGAGCAGTGCGTCGTACGGTGCCAGTCCGAGCGCTTCCGCTTTGGCGGCGGCCGCTTCGCGAACCAGCTCCAGCACGGTCTCGAGCTTGCCGGCGACGGCCGCAAAATCGCTGTCCGCGCGGGCGCCGCGCCAGGCTGCCTCGCACGCCGAGACCGCCCGCGACAGGGCCTCGACCTGGTCCTCGCTCAGCGCCGTCGCGTGTTGCCAGAGCCGGCTCATCTCCGCCACGTTGGCGCGCCGCCACGCCGCTTCGCCGTCACCGTCGGCGCCGGCGGTCTCGTTTTCGGCTTCGGCCAGAAGATCGCCGACCTCGGGCGCGATCAGGAGCCCGTGACGGAGCGCCCGGAGCACGGCGAGCTGGTCGCCGCGCGCCTCCGCGCCGCCCTTCGGCATCATCGTCGCCAGGTCCCAGTGGAGCATGCCCTCGGCCTCGGCGAGGGCGTTGATCCGGGCGAAGCGCGCTTCCAGCCGGGCGCACGGCGAGGCGGAGTTCGAGCCGGCGGCCGCGCCGACCTCCGTTCCAGGCATCGTTTCGCCTACACCAGGCCGGCGAGCGCGCGATCGCCGAGAAGCGCGACGAAGATCAGAAACAGGTAAAGAATGGTGAAGAAGAACATCGCCCGCGCGGCCTGTGCCGAGGCGTCCCGCCAGACCCTGACGGCGTGCATCAGCAGCCAGCCGCCGAGGACGAGGGCGGCGATCGCGTAGGGCGCGCCGGAGAGGCCGATGACGAAGGGCAGCAAGGTTGCCGGCACAAGTGCGCAGGTATAGGCGAGGATGTGCCGCCTGGTCGCCGCTTCGCCGGCGACGACCGGCAGCATCGGCACGCCGGCGCGGTCGTAGTCGCTCTTGCGAAACAGGGCCAGCGCCCAGGAATGCGGGGGGGTCCAGAGAAAGATGATGGCGAACAGCGCAATTGCGCCGACGCCGATTTCGCCGGACGACGCGGCCCAGCCGATCGCAGGGGGGAAGGCGCCGGCGGCGCCGCCGATGACGATGTTTTGCGGCGTCCGCCGCTTCAGCCAAACCGTGTAGACCAGGACATAGTAGGCAATGGTGAGCGCCAGCAGGCCGGCGGCCACGGCGTTGACGAAAAGTGCCATGACGGCGACCGACGCCGCAGCGAGGCTGATGCCGAAAACGAGGGCCTGACCCGGCTGCATCCGCCCGGCCGGCAAGGGCCGGCTCATGGTTCGCGTCATGACCCGGTCGATGTCGCGATCGTACCACATGTTGATCGCGCCGGCGGCGCCGGCGCCGAGCGCGATACACAGGATGGCGACGACCGCCACGGCCGGCGAAGGCTGACCCGGTGCGAGAACGAGGCCGACCATCGCGGTGAAAACGACCAGCGACATGACCCGCGGCTTGAGCAGGATGGCGTAGTCGCGAAGTCGGAACCGTGGTTCCGGCCGCTCCGCTGCCGCCGTCGTCAGCGCCGCGCCGGCATGAGTGTGCGCAAGTGGCACGTGTTCGTCCTCCTCCCGTCCGCCTACCGCCAGAACCGGGACACAAGAATGCGGGGACGGATCGCTTCGTGTCTTAACAGCGCCCTGGCGACCAGCCAAACGAAAAGGATTCCGCCGATGATGGCGACGAGCGCGCCAAACCCGTTCAGGCCCATGCCGATCCTCGCCGAGAGCTCGTACAGCCCCTGCGCGTCGCCTGCGACCTTGCGCGGCGCGCCATGGCCGCCGGCGAGGAAAAGGCCGATGCAGGCGGCGAGCTGGCCCCAGGCGAACAGGTGCAGCTGGATCCGCACCATCCGCTCGCGCGGCGCGGGCTTGCCCAGCGCCGGCAGGAAGACGGCGTAGAACAGGCCCATGAAGGCGAGGGTGACGGCGGCGATAACCCCGTGATAGTGGGCCGGCGTGCGCGTATCGGCGCCATCGACGAAGAGGCCGAAGCCGCCGCCGACGGCAAACAGCAGAAAGGACAGGGCGAGGCACTGCAACTCCCACCGCGCCCACGGCAGTGGCCGCGGCGCGGCCACGAAGAGCGCGCCCGCGACGATGAGCGCGGCCGGGCCGAGCCCGTACTGGAGCGCGGTGAAGGCGTTGGTCTGCGCCGCCGAGAACGGGGCGTAAAGCAGGTAGAAAAAGGGCGCGATGACAGCGAGCAGGACGAGGATCCCGGCCGCGGCGAAGAAGGCGAGGCGCGGCAGCACCGGCCCGTCGGCGGCGCGCGCGGCAAGCCAACTCCAGGCGACGATGAGCAGCAGGGTGTTGAGAATCTGCAGGACGTGGCCGCCGCCCCAGAAGATCTGCTCGTTGTAGCCGAAGGTGATCGGCTCGAACTGCTGGAGCGCGCCGGCGGCGATGAAGCAGACGAGCGCGAGGGCGTACACGACGACCGCCGCCGCCATGGCGAGTGGCAGCGGCCGGGTAAGGCTCTGCCGGCCGGCGGTCAGGAGCGAACCGGCGAGGGCCGCGGCGGGACCGGCGACGGCGATGGCAAGGAGGACGAGGCCCGCGTAGTAAAGCGGATCGATGATGGTCGGGACGTAGTTGTTCAGCGTCGCTTCGCCGCGATCGAAAAAAGCCGGGACGAACAGCAGCGGCATGGCCACAGCGGCGGCGGCCAGGCCCGCGAACGCGGCGACCCCCGCGATGCTGCCGGCAGGCGTCTCGACCGCGTTCCGGTCGGCGGCGGCCCGGCAGGCGAGGGCGTTGAGAATGCCGAACACGGCGAGGAACCAGACCACGAAGGAAAACGTGACGTGGATAACGAGGCCCTTGTAGAAGAAGCCGATCGGCCACGAAATCAGGCGCTCGATTCCCGGAATGCGCGAAACGGCGAGGAGGAAGGCGAAGGCGCCGGCGAGGCCGAGCGCCGTGATCCCGAGCGCCGCCCAGCCCAGCAGGGCGCGGTCGACCGTCCCGGCGCGCGGAGCGGCAATGCCCCGTATCGGCCGATCCGTCGCGCTTGCGGCTTTACCCGCCACCATAGGGACCCCCTTCAACGGGAAAGAGTTGGACAGCCATGACGTAGACGACAACCCCGGAGACCGCGACGTACATCCACAGCGGCCAGGTCCATCGCGCGATCCGGCGATGCTGCTGGAAACGGCCGGACAGCGCGTAGACCACCGTGATGGGAACGAGTACGGTAACGATGACCGCGACCAGCACGTGCGCGATGAGGATCGTGAAGTACACGGGCCTGATCCAGCCCTCGCCGCCGAACCGCGCCAGGCCGGAGTTGAAGTGGTAGATCAGATAGGTCACCAGGAATGCGCCGGAAACGACAACGGCGGCAAGCATGCAGGCCTTGTGCTTGTCTCGTTCGCCGTTGCGGATGAAGTGGTGACCGAAGCCGAGAAGCAGGATGGTGATCCCGTTCAGTGTGGCGTTGACGTGCGGCAGGTCGGCGACGGCGATCATCGCGGGCGCCTCATCCGCGGCTGACCGTGACGAAGACGCTGATGTACATCCCCAGCGCCGCCAATGCGAGCACGACCGCCAGGATCACCTTGTTGCGCGTGTTCACTCAATCGACATCCTGCGCCAGCCTCACCGGCGCGACCAATTCCTGGGCCGCGCCCCCGTTTCGCTCCCCGCCTCAGCCCCGCACGATGCGGGTCGGACCTTGCTGCCGCCACTTGCCGCAGAAGACCCGGCAGCCGCCGCCGACGTCAGGAGCGACGGATTGGTAGCGCAAAAGAAAATCCTTTGCATTCAGTTTTTCTCATGTTAGCAACCAAAAGCTTTAAATCCCAGGGGTGGACAGCGTGCCGGCGGGCCGTGGCCCGGCGCGGCGATGGGCAGAAAAGCCGGTCGTGCGCCAGGGTCGGCGATGAACTATATTGGCGAAAACACGAGGGCTGGTGGGATAGAAACATGCTGAAAAAATTGCTCGCGCTCGCGCTTGTGGCAGCCGCTGCCGTGGTCTCCGGGGCCGGGCAACTTCGAGCGGAGCCGGCGAACGGGGAGCCCACGCCGTGGGCCATCAATCTGCAGCCTGCGTTTTCTCCGGTGATGGAGAAGGTCCACGATTTCCATAACCTCCTCCTCGTCATCATCATCAGCGTAACGGTCCTGGTGCTGGCAATCCTTGCCTACGTCATGGTCCGCTTTAACGCCAAGCGGAACCCGGTGCCGTCGCGGACCTCCCACAACACCCTGCTCGAGGTGGTGTGGACGGCGGTGCCGATCATGATCCTCGTGGTCATCGCGATCCCGTCGCTGCGGTTGCTGTTCTTTTCGGCAAAGCCGGAGAACCCGGAAATGACGCTGAAGGTGACCGGCCACCAGTGGTACTGGACCTACACCTACCCCGACCAGGAGGACATGACCTTCGACAGCATCCCGATCGCCGCCGATCAGCTGAAGCCCGGGCAACCGCGCCTCCTGGCGGTGGACAATCCCGTGGTGCTGCCGGTCGACACCACGGTGCAGGTTCTCGTAACCGCCGACGATGTCATCCACGACTGGGCCGTTCCGTCCCTTGGCCTGAAGAAGGATGCGACGCCCGGTCGCATCAACGAAACCTGGGTTCGGATCGAAAAGCCCGGCACGTACTACGGGATGTGCTCCGAACTGTGCGGCGTGAACCACTACTTCATGCCGATCCAGATCGAGGCTCTGTCAAAGGAAGACTATCAGGCCTGGGTCAAGCAGGCTAAAGAGCAGTTTGCGGCGAAGGATGGACCGGCGACCAGCCTGGCCCGCGCGGATCGGGCTGACTGAGGGCGCGAAGACGTTCGCAGCGAGGAGGAAGAGCGATCATGGCATACGCAACGACCGCGGGCCACGGCGAGCACGACGACCATCACCCGACGGGCTGGCGCCGCTGGATTTACTCCACCAATCACAAAGACATCGGCACGATGTACATCATCCTGTCGCTGGTCGCCGCGCTCATCGGCGGGGTGATGTCGTGGATGATCCGGCTCGAATTGGCGGAACCCGGGATCCAGTTTTTCGACAACACGCAGTTCTATAACGTTCTCGTCACCGCGCACGGGTTCCTGATGGTCTTCTTCGTCGTCATGCCGGCGATGATCGGAGGCTTCGGCAACTGGTTCGTGCCGCTGATGATCGGCGCGCCGGACATGGCCTTCCCGCGGATGAACAACATCAGCTTCTGGCTGACCGCCGCCGGCCTTACCCTCCTCGTCTCGTCCGCGTTCGTCGGCGAGGGGCCGGGAACGGGATGGACCGTCTATCCGCCGTTGTCCTCCATCGCCTACCATCCGGGCGCGGCCGTGGACTTCGGCATCCTCGCACTGCACCTGGCCGGTGCCGGTTCGATCCTCGGCGCCATCAACCTGATCGTGACCGTTTTCAACATGCGCGCCCCCGGAATGACCCTTCACCGGATGCCGCTGTTCGTCTGGGCGATTCTGGTGACGGCGTTCCTGCTGCTGCTGGCGCTGCCGGTTCTGGCCGGGGCGCTGACCATGCTGCTGACCGATCGCAACTTCGGGACGTCGTTCTATGCGGTCTCCGGCGGCGGCGATCCGCTGCTGTGGCAGCATCTGTTCTGGTTCTTCGGCCATCCCGAGGTCTACATCATCATCCTCCCGGCGTTCGGGATCATCAGCCAGATCATCTCGACCTTTTCGAAGAAGCCGGTGTTCGGCTATCTCGGCATGGCCTATGCCATGTGCGCGATCGGCTTCGTCGGCTTCATCGTCTGGGCCCACCACATGTACACCTCGGGCATCGGCACCAACGCCCGGGCGTACTTCACGGTCGCGACGATGATCATCGCCGTGCCGACGGGCATCAAGATCTTCAGCTGGCTGGCGACGATGTGGGGCGGCTCGATCGACTTCAAGGCGCCGATGATGTTCGCCCTCGGCTTCCTCTGGCTGTTCGTCATCGGCGGCGTCACCGGCGTCGTGCTGGCGAATGCGGGCATCGACTTCGTCATGCACGACACCTACTACGTCGTTGCCCACTTCCACTACGTGATGGCGATCGCTGCGATCTTCGCCATGTTCGGCGCCTACTACTACTGGATCGGCAAGATGAGCGGCCGGCAGTACTCGGAACGGTTGGCGCAGATCCAGTTCTGGATATTCTTCATCGGCGTCAACGTGCTGTTCTTCCCGCAGCACTTCCTCGGCCTTGGCGGGATGCCGCGGCGCATCCCCGACTATCCCGACGCGTTCGCCGGCTGGAACATGGTCAGCTCGGTCGGCGCCGCCATCACGATGGTCGGGACGCTGATGTTCTATTACATCATCTGGCACACGTTCCGGTACGGGAAGACCGCCGAGGCCAATCCGTGGGGCGAAGGCGCGACCACGCTGGAGTGGACGGTGCCGTCGCCGGCCCCATTCCACACCCACGAAGAGCTGCCGGTTATCGGCGCCGGCGATCATGGCCATGGTCCTCTCCACGGCGGCGTGCAGCCGGCGGAGTGAGCGGCCGGACCAGCATCGGCGGCGCAAGGAGCGGTCGGAGATGAGCGACAAAGCCGGCAGAGACCGGAAGAAGGCCAGGTCGGCGGTGGTGCTGTTTGCCATCGCCGGCGGGATGGTCGGCCTGTCGTTCGCGTCCGTGCCGCTCTACCGCGCCTTCTGCCAGGCGACCGGCTACGGCGGGACGCCGCGAACGGAGAATGTCACAGCGCCGACGACGATAACGGATCGGCGGGTGACCGTTCAGTTCGATGCGAACGTCAATCCTGAACTGCCTTGGCGGTTCAAGCCGGTCCAGCGCTCGGTCGATGTCCGCCTCGGCGAGGAGACGCTGATCCACTACACGGCGACCAACCTGTCCGATCGGCCCCTGACCGGGACGGCGACGTTCAACGTCTCGCCGGACGCCGCCGCGCAGTATTTCAGCAAGATCCAGTGTTTCTGCTTTACCGAACAGACCCTGGCGCCGGGGCAGGAAGTGTCGATGCCTGTCCTGTTCTATGTCGACCCTGCGATCGCCGCCGACGCCGACGCGCGCGACATCTCAACAATCACCCTGTCCTATACCTTCTACCGGACCAACGGGGATGATAAGAACAATGCGAACAGCGCTGGCGTTGCGGCCCGAAGTGCCCGCGGCGGCAACGGCTAGGCTGACGCGCCGAAGAGGAAAGGGGTAGCGGGGCAATGGCGACTCATACGACAAAATCCCATCCGTTCCACATGGTCGATCCGAGCCCGTGGCCGATCGTCGCGACCATTGCGGCGTTCACCATAGCGACCGGCGGCATCTGGTTCATGCACGGCGGCCCCCCGTGGATTCTGATCGCCGGTTTCGCCGTGCTGATCGTGTCCTTCTTCGGGTGGTGGCGCGATGTCGTCAACGAAGCCCAATCGGGACATAATCACACCTCGGTCGTTCAACATGGCCTGCGCGTGGGCGTGCTCCTGTTCATCGCATCCGAGGTCATGTTCTTCTTTGCCTTCTTCTGGGCCTACTTCAACGCCAGCGTGCCGCTGATCAACTCTGCAGCCCACACGACATGGCCGCCCGAAGGGATCACCCCCTTCCACGCCTGGGGCTTGCCGTTCCTCAATACCCTGATCCTGCTCACCTCCGGCGCCACCGTGACGGTCGCGCATCACGCCGTCCGGCTGAACGACCGGGAGAAGATGGTCTTCTGGATCGGCGCGACCGCGGTTCTCGGGTTCCTCTTTCTTGGCCTCCAGGCCTTCGAGTATCACCACGCCGCGTTCGGATTGACCGGGGGAATCTATCCGTCGACATTCTTCCTGGCGACCGGCTTCCACGGCTTTCATGTCTTCGTCGGCGCGGCCTTCCTGACGGTCTGCTTCTTCCGTGCCCGGGCCGGCCACTTCACGCCCAACCAGCACGTCGGCTTCGAGGCTGCCGCGTGGTACTGGCATTTCGTCGACGTGGTCTGGCTGTTTCTGTTCGTCTGCATCTACTGGTGGGGCAGCGCCGGCTACCATGGCCCGGCGGGGCATTAGGGGAAGGTGGCCGGAACGGAGATGAACGATCCGGCCGCACCCTCGACCTCGGCCATGCTGGCGGCGGGGATGCGTGGGCTTTGCCCGCGGTGTCGCCGCGGCCGGCTCTTCTCCGGGTTCCTCAAGGTGGCCGACCGCTGTCCGGCTTGCGGCCTGGATTTCAGCGGCCACGACGCCGGCGACGGACCGGCCGTCGCGGCGATCTTCATCCTCGGCTTCGGCGTCACCGGGCTCGCCGGCTTTGTCGAGTACCTGTTTGCGCCGCCGATGTGGCTGCATGCGCTGCTGTGGTTGCCGCTGATCGGGTTGGGCGCGGTGGGGCTTTTGCAGCCGCTGAAGGGGTTGACCATCGCGCTGCAGTACCGCTTTCGTGCGGTGGACGAGCCGGGACGGCTTGGCGGCACCTGAGCGGCTCCGGCTCAGGCAGACGGGGCGGTGAGCCGCGCAGGTCGACAAGGGGTCGCGGACGGCGGGAGGGACACGACGATGAATGCGCAAGTGCGAACGGGCACCTATCGGCTGCCGGTGACGATCAACACGATCGCCGACGTCGATCGTTCCGGCCGCTGGCTCTCGGCCGGATGGCGGGACTTCCGCAGAACGCCTGTCATCAGCCTGGTCTACGGCGGCGCTTTTGTCCTGATCAGCTTCGGCCTTGCCTACGGCCTTATCGCGGCGGGTCTCGGCTCGCTCGTGCTGCCGCTCGCGGGGGGCTTCGTCATGCTCGGACCGATCCTGGTCGTGGGCCTCTACGACGTCAGCCGGCGGCTCGAAAGGGACCAGCCGGCTCGCCTCGGCGATGTATTCAACGCGTTTGGCGAAAGCGCTGGCCAACTTGCGGCCATGGGCGTGACCCTGCTCATCGCCTATCTTGTCTGGGTCGAGGTTGCGCTGTTCCTGTTCATGCTCTTTTTCAGCCTGACCCCGCCGCCGCTCGATCGCTTCCTTGAGGATGTCGTCTTCTCCCTGAACGGGGCGCCGCTGCTCATCGTCGGGTCCATCGTCGGCGCGGCCTTCGGGGCGGTCGTTTTCTCCGTCTCCGCCGTTTCGGTGCCGCTGATTTACGATCGGCCCATCGACGTGATCACCGCCATAAGCGCGAGCCTGCTCGCGGTCCGCGAGAACTGGCGGCTGATGTTCGGCTGGGCGGCGATGATCGTGCTGGTGATCGCCTGCGGCCTGGCCACGTTCCTCGTCGGTCTCGCGGTCGCCCTGCCGGTCCTGGCCTACGCCACCTGGCACGCCTACCGCGACCTTATCGCCGTCGAAGATTCGCTTGTGCGCGAGGAGCCGCTGGCGGCTCAGGCCTCGTAGGGATTGCGCCCGCGCCATCGCGCGGGTCCTCGTCGCTTCGCCAGATCCCCCTTTGTCGCGCTTGCGCGCTGGCAGGTCGACGCGAGCGACGCCACATACGAACGACCAAGAAGCGGGCCGCCGGCAAGAGCGGCCTTGAACCGGCTTGCCAAGCCCCGGTCGCCGTGTCGTGTCGTCGGTACCCGGGTGCAAAAGCCTGAGGGAGGACGACGCCAATGGCCGATGAAAGCATGGAACTGGGGACGGAGCTTGCTCCGGAATGGCAAGCGCTGCTCGAACGCGGCCGGAAGGTCGGCGCGGACTACCAGGAGCGGCTGAAGCACGAGGAGGTTTTCAGCACCCTGAACCCGGCGCTGATGGGACAGCTGTTCGTCGAGGTCGCCGAGCAGCTCCTGGCCAAGCCGGAGACCCTGCAGCAGGCCCAGGCGAGCCTGGTTGAGGACTATGGACGGTTGTGGCAGGCGACGGCGGCGGCGCTCCGGGGCGAGGCGGCGGCGCCGGTCATCGAGCCGCAGCCGGGCGATCGTCGGTTCAAGGACGAAGACTGGACGGCCAACCCGACCTTCAGCGCGATCAAGCAGTTTTATCTGCTGGCGGCGCGATGGCTGGAGTCGATGGTCGCCGACGCCGAGGGGCTCGACCCGAAGACCCGACAGAAGGCGCTCTTCTACATGCGCCAGTTCCTGAGCGCGGTGGCGCCGACCAATTTCCTCGCGACCAACCCGAAGGTCATTCGCGCAACGGCCGCGAGCCAAGGCGAGAACCTCCGCCGCGGCTTTACCCACCTGCTCGACGACATGGAGCGCAGCCGCGGGCCGCTGCAGGTTGCGCTGACCGACGCTCAGGCCTTCAGGCTCGGCGAGAACATCGCGACGACCCCGGGCAAGGTCGTCTATCAGAACGGCCTGATGCAGCTCATCCAATACACGCCGACGACCGACAAGGCGTATCGCCGGCCGCTGATGATCGTGCCGCCGTGGATCAACAAGTACTACGTCCTCGACATGCAGCCGAAGAACTCGTTCATACGCTGGGCGGTGGGCGAAGGTCACACGGTGTTCGTCATTTCCTGGATCAATCCCGAGGCCGAACATTCGGACAAGAACTTCGACGACTATCTGCTTGACGGGCCGATGGCGGCGCTCGATGCCATCGAGCGCGCGACGGGAGAACGCGAGGTCAACGCCCTCGGTTACTGCATCGGCGGCACCCTGCTCGCCTGCACCCTGGCACACATGGCGGCGCGCGACGACCGCCGGGTCGCTTCGGCGACCTTCTTTACGACCATGCTCGACTTTGCCGAACCGGGCGAACTCGGCGTCTTCATCGACGAGGCGCAGATCGCGATGGTCGAGAAGCACATGGAGAAGAAGGGCTTCCTCGACGGCTCACAGATGGCGCAGGTTTTCAGCATGCTGCGCGAAAACGACCTGATCTGGTCGGCCTTCATCAACAACTACCTTCTCGGCAAGGATCCGCCGGCGTTCGATCTGCTTTACTGGAATTCGGATTCGACGCGGATGCCGGCGATGATGCACGGCTTCTACCTGCGCGAGATGTACCTGAACAACCGGCTGATCGAGCCGGATGCGCTGACGCTCGCCGGCACGCCCATCGACTTGCACCGGATCGAGACGCCGGCCTACTTTCTTTCCGCCCGCGAGGACCACATCGCGCCGTGGCGCTCGACCTTCGCCGCGACGCGGTTGTTCAGCGGCTCCGTGCGCTTCGTGCTCGCCGCTTCGGGGCACATCGCGGGGGTCATCAACCCGCCCGTGGCCGGCAAGTACAACTACTGGACCAGCAACCGCAAGGGACGGACGCCCGAGGCGTGGCTGAAGAGCGCCGAGCGCAAGGAGGGCTCGTGGTGGCCGGACTGGGCGCGCTGGGTCGCGCGCAAGGGCGGTGGGAAGGTCGCGGCGCGCGAGCCGGGGGCAGGCGCCTTGCCCGCGCTCGAGGACGCGCCCGGATCCTACGTCAAGATGCGGCTGTAGAAGTGGGAAATAACCTCGCGTACAGCGTACGGCAGAGTGAATAATCTACTGCCGAACGCCGCATGCGATGGCTATTTCGAATTTTAGGTCTTGCTCGACTGTACGTTCGTTGCATTGCCATCGCTATCATAGCGGATGGTTACATTAATTTTTTCGCCCTGATTCATGGCTTCGATTGGGGTGCCTATTATTTCCCAGGCTCCGAAGGTGAGGACATCCATCGCGGCGTGCCCCACCGCGCGACCCGTACTGGGCTCATTGCCGACGATGTACTCGTAGGCGGCGATCATGGTGCCGTCCTGTTCTGTGGAAAGAGAGACAGGCTGACCAAGAGCCATTTCGATTTCGCCGCGTGAAGCACCCTTATGAACGTTACTAAGATTCGGCTCATCGTCTCCCGCCGCCGCCATGTACACTGAGCATCCGCTGGCAGAGAGTGCCGTGCAGCACATCAATGCCAAAACTAGGGTACGCGATTGCATGGTAAACTCCTGTCACAGTGAATGGTTCATTTACGGTGACAGGCGTTGAAGAAGGGTTAGCGCGCGCCAATCCTACTTGTCGAAGGCAGGGCGCGCTTCACTTCGGAGCAACAAGGCATACGTTCAGGCGGAGCAATGTTCTGACGCGCCCGCGGTGAAAAACGGACACCCTCGGGGCGACGCAGAGGAAGAGCCGCCGGCGCCCTGCTTCGACGTGGGAGCAGGGCACCGGCGGCCGGATCGGCAGCAGGTCCTACGTGCGAGCGGCGGCGCTGTACAGGCGCGAGTGGACGGCCCGGCTGCCCTCGAGCCGGCGCAGGCCTTTGGCTGCGGCAAGGACGGCCAGATCGACAAGCGGTTCGACGACGATGACCAGGGCGTACGCGGCGGCGAACGAGGAGATCTGGGCAAGGTTCTCCACGCCGAAACCATGGCCGTACAGCGACCAGAAGGCGACCCAGGCGATGACCCCGCCCTGATACGACGTCGAGAGCGCAAGCGCCTGCCGGTACTTGACGTCGGTGTAGGCATCGTTGGCGGGGATGATGCGGCGGGCCAACTCATGGACGGCGAAGATGGGGACCAGCAAGGTTGTGACGTTCATCCCATACTGGGGCAAATCGAAGGGGGCGAAGAACAGTCCCTGAATGAGGAGGCCGAGAGCGAGACCGATCGCTGCGGGTCCGGCACCGAAAATCAGAAAAAGCGTCGAGCCGAGGATGAGATGGACCTCGGACACCCCGACCGGATAGTGCGGCAGGATCTCGAAGAAGGTGAAGACAAGGGCCGTGCTGATCGCGCTGCGGATCGCGAGCGGGACGATGCCGTCGCGCTTTGTCGTGTCGAAGGCCAGCTTGGCGGCGTAGCCGAGCGAGCCGGCGGCGGTCCCATAGCTCAAGATCAGTTTGGCGCCGTCGACGACGCCGGGTTCCATATGCATAGGTCTTTCCTTTCGCACCCACCGTGCGGTTGAGCCCCATCGGAGGAGATGGTGGCGGCGGTTTCCTCGCATTCCATGGGCAGGTCTCCTGACTCGCGGGTCGTCGCCTGAACTTCCGCCTTCCCGGGCCCTGCGGCCCAGTGGCGCATCGGAAGCGGCTACCGCTCACAGTTGCGGGGGCAGTCACGGCTGGGGTCCCGTCGAGGTCGACCCTTCCGTGTTCCCTTTTGATCCCGCGGGCTTGGCCCGCATGGAACCCATGAACGGCCAACAATTGTCCATGTTGGCGACACAGGCAAGCGCTTGTTGGCGCCGCGTCGGCCGACGCGCCGCCGGCCGCCCTGTCGACGGAGGGGCCGGGGCGGCCCTGGCAACAGGCGATTCGCCGATCCCAGGACCCCGCGCGGCCTTCGATCCGGCGTCCGGGATCTTGCGGACAAGCGACGATCTCGTTCTCCTGAAGCTATTTCAATGCTCTATCTTGTGCCTGATTCGGTCGAGGCCACGACCTGCGTGCTTATCGCGACGAGCGCGTGTTACTGGTACAACCGCACCCGTCGCGCAGTACCCCCAGGCGAGGGCCCTTTGGACACCTCTGCAAACACGGCCCGCGAAATCGGAGGCCAGCACGAGGCGGGGCTGCAGCTTTTCGAGCCCGTTCGGGTTGTGTCAACGCTCTATGCGATGTGGCTGGTTGCGCTGACCGTCGCTTCGCACCTGAGCAACTCACAGGTTGTAACCGAACTCATCCTGCTCGCCGGCGCCGGACCGGCTCTGGCTCAAGGCCTCCTGCTGCCGGCGGACACCCGCGGCACCGCGGCGGGTCTGTGGTTCCTGTGGACGTTCGTCATCGTCTTTCTGGTGAGCGACCTCATCAACAACGCGAGCTGGACCGATTACGCCAACGTCTTCAACGTGGTTTTCGTCTTCTCGATCGGCTTCATCGTCGCCTGCTGCGAAGACCGCCTGTTGATCCGGCGGATCGTTGCCATTTACGCCGTTCTGCTCGTTCCCTACCTCATCCACGTCAATATGTTCGGCAACTATGTGTTCGGTCGCCTGAACGCCGGTGCCCAGCCGAACCTTTGGGGGTTGATCTCCCTCAATGTCGCCCTCGGCGCCTACTGTGTCCGCAACCGCGTGCTGGCCGCTGCCTGCTGGGCGGTCGCTCTCGTTACTCTGTATCACGCGCAGGCCCGCGGCAGCATGGTCGCCCTCGTCCCGATCGTCGCGATCGGCGCCTATGCGTGGTGGCGTTATTCGCAAGGCACGGACTTCTCGTGGAAGGTGCTGGCCGCGCTGCTCGCGCTCATCGCCGGGATGGTCGTCGTGCTCGTTGCGTCGGACTTTTTCATCAACGACGTGATGCGCCTGAACGACCCTTATCGCGGCCTGCAGTCCGGCCTGACGGGGCGCGACGTGGCCTGGGCGAAGGCCCTGCAGATCTGGTACGACGCGCCGCTGCTTGGCGTCGGCTTCCGCCGTCACGAGATGTTCCTGCTCGGCGACCAGGCCACGTCTTCGCACAACGCCTACATCGCGATGCTGGCCGACACCGGTTTCGCCGGCTTCACGGTCTACGTCCTCTTTCTCGCCGGATCGTTGGTCGCCGCTCTGCGGCTTGGAGGCGATCCTCGCTTGCGCCTGTTTCTCGTCGCCGTCATCCTTTCGTACAGCTTCGTCGGCATATTCGAACGCCGGGCGATCAACGCCGGCAACTCCTTCTCCGTCACCTTCATCTTTGCCTGCCTGCTGGCGATGCGTCTGGCTCGCGTGCCCGGCGTTGCGTCCGTTGTCGTGGCCGCCGCACCGTCCGCCACGATCACGGCCGTTCAGCAGGAGCAGAAGCCGGAGCCGAAGACGGAACCGGAGCCGAAGCCGAAGCCGGAGCCGGCAGAGACGGTCGCTTTCCCTGTCGCCGCCGTCGGCCGGCAGCGGGTCACGAACGTCCACGAGATCAGGACGGTGGTTGAGTCGTTTCTCGATGTCGACGCTGTCGCTCGCGCAAGCCTCGGCCGATACGCACGCGCACTGACCGATCGGCAATGGCGGGAATACCGGCGGTTGATGCGCGACATGTTCGTGTTCGGCTACGCCGCCCACTTCAGCGGCTATTCGATGGACAGCCTGTACGTCGACCGGGTGGTGGCCAACGATGACGGCACAGCGGTCGTGCGCACGCAATTTGCGCATCGGGCGAACGAGCAGCCGCTCCTGCTTGACTGGCGGATCGGCGCCGGCGACTTCGACGGCTTCAAGGTGCTCGACGTTGTCATCGACGACGTTTCCCTCGCCGGCACCCTCCGCGCAGACTTCGCCGCGATCGTCGCCAACGGCGGGTTCTCCCGCTTGCTGACGACGTTGCGGCGCCAGATCGACGACCTGAAGGGCGCGGCTGCCGCCTGAGCCGCGCACGCGATGGCCCCCGCATGATGGTCGGGGAGACTGGATTCGAACCAGCGACCCTCTGCTCCCAAAGCAGATGCGCTACCAGACTGCGCCACTCCCCGAAGCCCAGAAACTAAGGCGTTTAGCGGGTTTTCGCAACGCCACGAAACCGGAACAAAACGGCGATATCCGGCGCGTTACGGTCAAAGAGTCCCGAAATAGTCCCGAACTAAGTTCGCGTGATGTTCGCACGGGAGGTGCACATGTCACCGCCCGATGACAACGCGGGATGGCTGGTGGCGGGAGGAAAGCCCGCCAACCAGACCGCAAACAAGGAAAATCTCAGGGGTATTTCCGAACATGGCCAATCGCGCTGGCCAGGTCAAGAAGATTGCGCCCATTCCAAGCCGGCACCGGGCGTAACCCTCGCGGCAGCCCTCACCTATCTCGACCAAGGCTGGCGAATCTTTCCCGTCGATCAGGAGAAAAAGCCAGCAAACGCCCGAGGCGCGCTTGGTCCCTACGTCGAAAGCGTGAGTGAAGCAGAACGGTGGTGGAAAAACGGGACCAAGTTCGGCATCGCGTGCGCCACCGGACAAGGCTTGTTGGTGATCGATGTTGATTTGCCCTTAGGCCCGGCAGCCCTTGTTCGCTTGGAAGAGAGGTTAGGCCCGCTTCCCCATACCCGCACCATCCGCACACCAACGGGCGGCGGGCAGCTTCTGTTTCGCGTTCCATCGGATTTTTGCCCCCGGAACACGCAAGGGGAGCTCGCGGAAGGGATCGATACCCGCTGCAAGTCCGGGTACATCGTCCTTCCCCCGTCCCACGGCCATTACCACAAAGATCTTGGAAACGGTCGAACGCTCATCGATGGAGATTGGGAATGGGCGTCTTCGGATGACTTTGCAGAGCTTCCTCTGGCCTGGCGGGAGCGCATCGCGGAAGTCTCTGCGACGCGCACCGAGCGCGCTTCGCACAAAGAGGACCGACCCCCCCAGCCCCCCCTAGGGAAGAGGCATGATCGCATTGGGGATCTTCTCGATGCGGCCCGAGAGGCGGGCAACTGGCACGCGTCTGTCCTCACCCTGAGTGCGCACCTTGTCGCCAAAGGTCGGAGTGACCGTGAGATCCTCGCCCATGCCAGCGAGCTTACCTGCGAAGGTTTCACGATCGAGGAAACGCGCGCGGAGCTCATCGAGTTCATCCGGGGAGCACGGGAGAAGGGGTTTGCTCCCCCTGAGCCCGCCTCCGGGGAGAGCGCGGCCAACCTGCTTGCGATGACATTCCCGCCCATTCGCTACACGGTCGAGAGGTACGTTGTGGAAGGATTGACCCTTCTTGGCGGTCGCCCAAAAGTTGGGAAGAGCTGGCTTGCGCTTGATTTTGCGGTTGCTGTTGCGACTGGCGGATTCGCCCTTGGCTCGATTCGGTGTGAGCAAGGCGACGTGCTGTATCTGGCGCTTGAGGATAACCGAAGGCGATTGCAGACGCGCTTGCAAAGCGTCATCGGCGATTCCCCACCGGCTGGGCTCGACCGCCTGACATTCCGAACTGAAGCCGAACGCCTTGATGGTGGCTTGATAGATGCGCTCGAAGCGTGGCGGGGACGCGTTCCCGATGCCCGATTGGTCATCATAGACGTGCTGGCCAAAGTGCGGCCACAGCGGAAGGGTGGCGAAGGCGTCTACGAGCATGACTACCGGAGCGTGGAATCGCTTCAGCAATGGGCGATCAAGCACGGCGTTGCTGTCCTCGTTGTTCACCATGTGCGCAAGGCCGAAGCCGAAGACCCGTTGGAGATGTTGTCCGGCTCAAACGGATTAACCGGTGCAGCGGATACCGTCCTCGTTCTGGCTCGAACCAGCCAAGGCCTTACGCTCTATGGGCGCGGGCGCGATATCGAGGAAGTCGAGACCGCTGTCAGCCGGGATGACGGCGCATGGCACATCCTCGGAGATGCAGAGGAAGTGCGGAAATCGGATGAGCGGCGAGCAATCCTTCACGTTCTGCGCGAGTCGGGCGAACCCATGGGGCCAGCAGAGATTGCCAGTGCTACGGGGATGAAGGATGGCAACGTCCGGTTCTTGCTCAACAAGCTGGTCAAGGCAGGCGATGTTCGGCGCGAAGGCTATGGCCGCTACTCCATACCTCCCGCTAACACTGCTAACACCGCTAACGCTTCAGATGACTATCATTACGTTTGAATGGGTTAGCGGCGGCCCAAGGTGTTGGCGCTAGCCGGTTGCCGCTAACACTTCCCGCTAACACTGCTAACACTTCCGGGTAAGGGGAGCTGCCAACCCCCACCCCCGCTCACTCGACAGTGTCGATAGCCTCCCGGGCGGCAGGGCGGCGGGCAAAGTGTTAGCGGTGTTAGCAGCCCATTTTGGAGCGCTAACACTCGCGCTAACACTTTCAAGCCGCAGAACCCGCAGAAACCCTTGGCTTTCAGAGAAGTGTTAGCGGTGTTAGCGAGGTATGGGGGGGCTGGGGGTCGGCCCTCTTCTACGCATGCGCTCCGGCGCTGTGCACACCCGGAGCAGGACAGTAAGTCGGGAAAGGGGCCGACCCCACAGGAAGCCCGCACAGCCCGATCTTGCCCCTTCCCGCTACCAAACACCTGCCCCCAACAGATGGCGCTGTATGGCCGCGCCAGTTTCTTTTGTTTTCAATTAGTTAACAAGGTCTTCGTACCTGCGCGATGCGGTGTGCGTGTACGCCGCCTCACCCGCTGTTTCCGCTTCAACCTGTTTGGCGATCTTCGAGTAAAGCCTTCTGCGTCCGGGGCAACGCAGACTCCCGCCAGCACCGCGAGCAGGAACAGCGACAGGACTTCATCGAGCGGCGATGGTGCGGGTCTGAGAAACCCAAGAAAAAGTCGATAGAAAACAAAGTTTTAACCCAAACAGGCCGCCAGCTCCATCGCTCATGCCGCGGAGTAGTGACGCTTCCCGCTATAGCTGGTATAAACGCTTCATTTGTGGGGGTGGTTCGCTTGATTCATCAAGTCAACCCTTGCAGCTATAAACACTAGGTGGGGGGAACGCGCGTGGACAATACCGATCAAATGATAAGGGACTGCGTCGCTCGGTCAACTAACCGAGCGGAACTTTGGATTAATCTGTTACGATCGGCCAATGCGCGGCATGTGGTAGAGGTGGGAGTCCTTAAAGGAGAATTCGCTTCGACCATACTTCGTGAATGCGCCTTTATTTCAAAATACTACATGATCGACCCATGGCGTCATCTTGATGACTGGAACAAGCCAGCCAACAGAGAGGACGAGTACCACGAAAAATGCTTTTTAACGGCCAAACAAAATACCGATTTTGCTGGCGAAAGACGAATTATTTTGCGAGGGAAAACTACAGAGGTAGTAGACACGATACCTCTTAATGATCTTGACGTTGCGTACCTAGATGGAGATCATACGTTGAGAGGCATTACTATCGATGTTATAGGCCTAGAGCCAAGAGTTCGAGAAGGCGGGTGGATCGGAGGCGACGATTTCCACAGTAGCATATGGCAACATTCTACCGCATTCGAACCTACGCTTGTTTTTCCGTTCTCTGTTTATTTCGCTGAAGCCATAGGGGCTCGCATTTATGGCTTGCCGTATAATCAATTCCTAATGGTGAAGAGCGCTGTTAAAGAATTCAAATTCGTGGACCTCACGGGACGGTTTAGCGACGTGGGGCTGAAAGGCCAATTCCATCCAGACAGATTTCTCAAACAGAAAATGGCGGAAGCGTTCCCGTGGGTGAGAAAAGCGGCCAAGCGCATGGTGGCAAAAGGAACCCGTGAGTGAGTGTAACTGCATCGCGCGGTTCCCGGCTTCAGGGGCGGCATAGAGCCGCCGCTCAAGCTGTCGCCAGCGACTTCATCCTGTAGCCCGATTGCCCAACGACGGGAGGGGGCTCAACCTCCTCTCCTGGCGGGGTCCGGGATGAGAAGCGAAGGCTGGGCCGAATGGCGCCACGTGAGTCGGATATCTGGGCGTGCGGCCGTCTAAAGTGCGGGCTGACAGGACGCAGCCGAGCACACGTTAGGCGGGCTATCGCGCGCCCGGCTGTTCCCGCACTACTCCCTGCCCGAGATGTGAACAGCGAGACGCAAACCATACCAACAAAACGAAGCAAGGGGGTAACAATGTTTATGGCCATCTTCGAAAACGAGAAGGGCGAAACCTTCAGCTTTGGTCAAGGCGCGGCTTGGACCAACAAAGAAATGCTGATCGATGACTTGCTTAGGTCGGGCTTCCTATTCGCACAGTCGCGCAGGATCAATGAGCACGAGTTGGAAGAGCTGCGGCAATCGGGCTGTTGGTCCTTCAGCGTGGGGCAGGGCACGCGCTCAATCACCACCCGCGAAGTCGAAGAAGCCCTAACCCCCTGACAAAAAGGTACTTCCCAGCGCAAAACGTATACGGGGCGAAGCGGCGCGAGACAAAACTACCTACAAAAATTTTGCAGGTCTTATAGGTGTGTGCGTTTGAGCGCGGAAAAGGGGCTATTTTGAGGGGTCGCTTCAGAAAGGGAAATGTCGTAGCGCAGCGCGAAAAGCGAGTAGGCGCAAGGAGTTAGGCCATAAGCGGCCATAAGTTCCGCCATAAGGGCGGGTATAGCTTATAGGTGTAGGGCGGGGCGATGCGGATAGGCTAGGAATTTGATCCGGCAGGTTCCTGGCCAGGCATGTCGTCGGGCATGTCAGACATAGCAGCCGCTATCTCCTTGTCGCGACGGAACGCTTCCAGCCGGGTTAGAACGTGCACAGCGCGCCCAACCTTGTGCATCGCTTTCTCAAGGCGGGTGATCCGCGCTTCAAGCGCATTGATATCCAGTTCACTGGTCAAATCCTACGCCCCACTTTCTGATGCGGGAAAGGCTGGAAGGGGAACTCCCGCCATTGCTGCCGGAAAAAGGCGAAAATTCCCCTCCCATAACCGACGCCTGCCATCCGCAACACGCTCAAGCGCCGGGATTCTTCCAACAACCCAACGTTCCGCAAAAGCCAATGCCGACATCCATCGACAGCCGGAAAGAATAGGCCAAATGCCTGAATCCTTCCTGCGTGGTAAGTCGCGGTCCGCGCTGGCCCGAATAGTATCCCAACATCAAAACCGGAGCGACATTCGGATCAGCAAACAAGTACCACGCCGTTGCGCTGCTTCCATCAAGATGCGGGGCAACGAGAAGTTCAAGAGCGCCAGCCCAAACATTCACATCCTCGACGGTGGCGGGCGTAATGTTTGTGAGGTTCTGAAGGGCGATGAACTGTTTCGCGGCGGGAGTCACAAGATACTTGGGCGCAACCCCAACAACGTGACCATTCGCGGTTGCGGTTGCCATCGCAAGCGAACCTTCTTCAAGCGTCACTGCGCTAATCGGCGTGCCGCTACCCGCAACGTTCCCATGCCCAGAATAAAAGAGCAACTGATTGTCTGCCATCTTCCGAGTGGTGAGCGCTTCCACGATCAGCTTTGCTTCGAGTGAGGCGGTAACGCGGCCCCACTGGTTGATCATCTGCGAAAAACCGCCGAGATCATCTGACAAGTAGGCGGGGCGAGACAGGTCAAAGATCCGCGCGAACTGTGAAAGCTGAAGCGTTTCTTTCGAGTCAGAGACGGTTCCGCTTGTGACTTCGCCCGACTCATTGACCTTTTCAAGTTCGGGTCCGGGTTCCAGACTGATCCTGGCAATGGGCTGGAACGTGCTTACGTTGGGCTCAACGGCGCAAACCTTGACCAGGGGCGAGCGCTGGATTTCGTAGCTGCGCTGCAAACTCTTTCCCGCCGCGGCGCCGAGCAAATGCTGAAAATCGCTAGAAGTGTGCCCAGACCCTTCATTGCGAACTTCGCCCAGTCGGCTCTTGCTCGCCACTTCAGCAAGTTTTGCAAGCGGAAGGGCGTAGAACTCGCGCCCGGAAGCAGACGGTTCAGTGCCGCTGAGCCGTGCACTAAGCCCGTCCACAATGCGCGAGCTGAGCGTTTCGCGTTCATCGCTAAGGATTCGCATGCCATTATTTAACGGGCGAAGGTTAACATCGCCCATTTCGCGCTTCTTTCCTTCGGCATAGGCCTTGATGAGACGGTCAGAAAGATCGGCAGGCCGAACACCCGCATTTACAAGATCATCAACAGCCTTGGCAGAAAGCCCGAGCATTTCTGCGCTCACAAACGCCGCTCGCACACTCTCAAGATCGGCAGCAAGATCGGCAACAGCCGGCTTTTTACTCATTGTCTTTACTCCATCTTCACTTTCTGGCCGGCCGAAATGTGCTCGAACCTGTGCCGGTACCGCTCCAAATCCAAATTTTTGCAAGTTGACCGCTGCGAGTGCTGTTGGCAAAACCTCGAACTCTTCAATCTTGTCTGCCAATCCGACGCTGACGGCTTCCGGCGCGCTGAACCATGTTCCTGCATCAAGCCAGCCGCGAATGACTTCATCCGATTGCCCGCTGCGCCGATAAGCACTCACAAGACTTTCATCAAACTTTCGCATCATTTCCGCGGCTTGATCAAAATCTTTCGCTTCGCCCTGCACAGACGAGTGTGCGCGATGCAGAAACACAAACGCTTCTGGTGCGATGACAAGCTTTCCGGCATCTGCCGCCATCGCAACCACGCTTGCTGCACTCGCGGCCATGCTATCGATAAAGACGCTGATATTTCCGCGTCTCTTCAGCGCTGTGTAAATCGCCAAACCAGAAAAGAAATCGCCACCTTCCGAAGAGATGCGAACAACCAGCGGTCCCGGAGAAACAGTCCGCAACATATCGACAAAGTCGCGTTCGGCGCCAGAGTAGATCTCTCCATAAAGCAAAATCTCGTTTGTTCCAGAACGATTGATGATGCGGAAAGGGTTATGCATCTATTCGAACCTCAAAGCGCAAAACTGTTAGAACAGCGCTGCCATCGTCGTCTTCTGTCACCTTGAGGCGAAGTCGCGTCAAAAGATCCGCCGGCGCGTCTAACGCGTCTTCAACCGTGCTAAGCAACATTTCCTCAAGTTCAGAACGCAAAGTGTCTGTGTGAATTGGAAGTGGGCTCATGCCTGCCCCACGCATTCGGATGTGGAAAGTCCGCCAGTCTGTTCCGCGAGTTCGGCGAGCTGACCAAAGATTTGGGAAAAGTGTCGCGCTTCGTCTGGCGTTAGCTTGATCGAAAGAGAATTTGATCTGCCATCGGACATGCAGACTTCCAATCCGTCACTAATAAAGAAGCCTGGCCGAGCCGGTTCTCCTGAAACCATCGCATCAAGC
>JAEULH010000054.1 GCA_016793925.1 Rhodospirillales bacterium
CACATGGAGCGTCAGCTCGCCTACCTCCACCACTACCACCTCGCGCCCCAGACCTTGCGGCCGCGCGCACTTGAGCATCATTACGTCGGGATGAACCTGCTGCCGCTCACCGGCATCGACGTCCAGTCGACGCTGAACGCGCTGCCGCCGCTGATCAAGGGCTACCTGCGGGTCGGCGGTTTCGTCGGCGACGGGGCGGTTGTCGATCACCAGTTCAACACCACCGACGTCTGCGTCATCGTCAAGACCGACCAGCTTACCGAAAAGTACGAGCGGCGCTACCGTTCGCCGGCCGCCGAGCCGCTCCGCGAGTGAGGAGCGCATGACCCCGGCTTCTTCGCCGCTGCGTGCCGGCGCCCGTTTGCTCGCCTTCCTTCTGCTCAACGTTGCGATGATCGTTGCCTACGCGGTCTGCCTCGGGCCGCTGCGGCCATGGCGGCGGCCAATCCAGGTGGTCTGGTCCAAGGCCTGTTACCGCCTCGCCGGGATCACCGTACGGGTTGTGGGCGATGCGTATCGTGCCGGCCCGGCGTTGACCGTCGCCAACCATGTCTCCTACCTCGACATCCCGATCCTCGCCGCGCTGATCGACGCCGCTTTCGTGGCGAAGCGTGAAGTCGCCGCATGGCCGCTGTTCGGCACGGCCGCGAGGTTGACGGGCACGGTTTTCGTCAACCGCAGCGGCGGCGAGGCGATGAGCCAGCGCCAGGAACTGATCCGCAGGCTGGCCACAGCCTCGGCGGAGGGGCGCGGCCTGATCCTGTTCGCCGAAGGCACCAGCACCGACGGCAGCGGCGTCGCCCCGTTCAAGTCGTCGCTGTTCAGCATTGTCGAGCGGCCGCCGGAGGGCTCCAGGCTTGTGCTTCAACCGGTCTCGATCGCCTATCCCCGATATGCCGACGGCAGCGCCCTGACGGGCGAGCGCCGGGCGCTGTACTGCTGGTTCGGCGACGCCGGTCTGATGGCCCACATGTGGCGAATGATGTCGATGAAGGGCGCCGAGGCCGAGGTGCGGTTCCATCCGCCGATCGTTATCGACGCGCCGGTGCACCGCAAGGCACTGGCCCGGCAAGCCGAGGCAGCGGTCGCTGCCGGGGTCGACGCCGCTTTCGCCGGCGCGACGGCCGACGCGGCGAACGCCGCCGAGCGGTCGCCGGTCGAGCCGATCCGCTCTGCACGCGTCCCGGCAGGGGTTTGGCGATAACCGCCTGATGTGAAGCGCCGGTCAGATCGCGTTGTCCTCGACGAGGGCGGCGATCTCGTCGGCGCTCAATCCCAGTTCGCTCAGGATCGCCCGGCTGTGCTCGCCGAGCGCCGGCACCGGATCCATGCGCGGGACGTAGGCGTTGCTGCCGCCCGGCGGCAGCAACGCGGGTACGGGTCCGGCCGCCGTTTGAACGTCGACCCAGCGCTCGCGCGCGCGAAGCTGGGGGTGGGACCAGACGTCGCGCATCTCGTTCATGCGGGCATTCGCGATTCCCGCCGCATCGAGACGCGCCACGACTTCGTCGCCGCTCAGAGCCGCAAAATGCGACAGGATGATGTCGCGCAACGCCGTCTTGTTCTCCGCCCGCAACGCGTTCGAGGTGAAGCGAGGGTCGGCTGCCAGCGCCGGATGATCCAGGACCTTCTCGCAGAAGATCCGCCATTCGCGCTCGTTCTGCAGGCCCAGCATGACGACCCGGCCGTCGCCGGCCGCAAACGGTCCATAGGGCGAGATGGTCGCATGGGTGCCCCCGGAGCGCGGGGGCGGCGGCGCCCCGTCGAAGGCGTAGTACATGGGATAGCCCATCCATTCGACCATCGCCTCGAAGAGCGACAGGTCGATTTTGCAGCCCTTGCCGGTCTGTCCCCGCTGAATCAACGCGGCAAGGATGTTGGTGTAGGCATACATGCCGGCCGCGATATCGGCGATGGAGTTGCCCGCCTTCGACGGCTGCTCCGGCGTTCCGGTGATCGAAAGCAGCCCGGCCTCAGACTGGATCATCAGATCGTAGGCCTTGCGGTTCCGATCCGGCCCGCTCTCGCCGTAGCCCGAGATGTTGCAGACGATCAACCGCGGGTTGGCGTCATGCAACGCTTCGTACGACAACCCGAGCCGCGCCGCCGCGCCCGGCGCGAGGTTCTGGACCAGCACATCGGCCTTGAGCGCCAGCGAGTTAAGGATGTCGGCGGCCCGCGGGTGCTTGACGTTCAGGCTCAGGCTTTCCTTGGAGCGGTTCGTCCAGACGAAGTGGGAGGCGAGCCCGTTGACGCGTGCGTCGTAGTTGCGGGCGAAGTCGCCGACGCCGGGCCGTTCGACCTTGATCACCCGCGCGCCGAGGTCGGCCAGTTGGCGGGTTGCAAAGGGCGCCGCGATGGCATGCTCCAGCGACAAGACGGTGATCCCGTCGAGGGGGCGCATCAGAACGACCTCGGCAGACCGAGCACATGCTCGGCCACGTAGGAGAGGATCAGGTTGGTCGAAATCGGCGCGACCTGGTACAGCCGCGTTTCGCGAAACTTGCGTTCCACATCGTACTCCGTGGCGAAGCCGAAGCCGCCGTGGAACTGCAGGCACGCGTTGGCAGCCTCCCAGCTCGCCTTGGCGGCGAGGTATTTCGCCATGTTCGCCTGCGCGCCGCAGGGCTGATGGGCATCGAACAACCGGCAGGCCTCGTAGCGCATGAGATTGGCGGCTTCGATTTCGATGTGCGCCTCTGCAATCGGGAACTGGACGCCCTGGTTCTGGCCGATGGGGCGACCGAACACCGTGCGCTCCTTGGCATAGGCGGAAACCTTGTCGATGAACCAGTAGCCGTCGCCGATGCATTCCGCCGCAATCAGCGTGCGCTCCGCGTTGAGGCCGTCGAGAATGTATTTGAACCCCTTGCCCTCCTCGCCGATCAGGTTGTCGGCGGGGATCTCAAGATTGTCGAAGAACAGTTCGTTGGT
Organism: Rhodospirillales bacterium; assembly: GCA_016793925.1. Taxonomy (GTDB): domain Bacteria; phylum Pseudomonadota; class Alphaproteobacteria; order Rhodospirillales; family Defluviicoccaceae; genus JAEULH01. The sequence continues at coordinate 2,935 of JAEULH010000054.1, forward strand.
CTCATGGTTGACCATGTTCGCGATGGGCTTGACGCTCATGCCATTGCCGATGGCCTGGTGCAGATCGACGAGGAAGATCGACATGCCCTCGGACTTCTTGCGGACCTCATCCAGGGGCGTTGTGCGGGCGAGAAGGATCATCAGGTCGGAGTGCTGGACGCGGCTGATCCACACCTTCTGTCCGTCGACCACCCAGCGGTCGCCCTTTTTGACCGCCTTCGTCCGGATCCTCGTCGTGTCGGTGCCGGTCGTCGGCTCCGTCACGCCCATGGCTTGCAAGCGCAACTCGCCGCTGGCGATCTTCGGCAGGTAGGCCTGCTTCTGCGCCTCAGAGCCATGCCGCAAGAGTGTGCCCATGTTGTACATCTGCCCATGGCAGGCACCGGAGTTGCCGCCGGAGCGGTTGATTTCCTCCATGATTACGGATGCTTCGGTCAGGCCGAGGCCGGATCCGCCGTAGGTTTCGGGGATCAGCGCGGCCAGCCAGCCGGCGTTGGTCAGCGCATCGACGAATTCCTCGGGATAGCCGCGCTCCTCATCGACCTTGCGGTGGTATTCCGGAGGGAAGGTGGCGCACAGTGCGCGGATTGCATCGCGCAGCTCTTCGTAGGTTTCGGTCATCGGAAGCTTCCTCGTTGGTCATGTTGGTTCCGTCTTGGAACGCCTCTTTGGAAGATGCGCATTGTTGCGCGTTTAGAGAATTCGTCTTTAATGAGTGTTACGTTCCGCTGTGCAGAACGCCGATGGACGCCATGCACCTCGAGTTGACCGACCTGCGTCTTTTCGTTCACGTCGCCGAGGCAGGCAACCTGACCCGGGGCGCCGCCCGCGCGTTCCTGTCGGCGCCGGCGGCCAGTGCGCGGATTCAAGCGCTGGAGGTCCAACTGGACTCCCGCCTTCTTTATCGGGGACACAAGGGCGTCAGCCTGACGCAATCCGGCGAGACCCTTCTGCGCCACGCCCGTATCATCCTGCGCCAGGTCGACTACCTCCGCGACGAGTTCTCCGCGCCCGGCCGCGACGAGAGGGGGCATGTTCGCATCTTCGCGAACACCACGGCCGTCACCGAGTTCATGCCCGAGATTCTGGCGCGATTCCTGGCGGACCGCCCCGGCGTAACCGTGGATTTGCAGGAACGGCTGACACAGGACATCCTCCGCGCGGTTCGCGATGGGACGGCCGACCTGGGGATCGTGTCGGGGGAAGTGGACCTGAACGGGCTCGAAGCGATCCGCTTTTCCACCGACAAGCTGGTGCTGGCGACGCCGATCGCCCACGCCCTGGCCGCCCGCAGGTCGATCGCGTTCGGCGAGACCTTGGCCTTCGAACACATCGGTCTGCATGAAGGCAGCACCCTTCTGGCCTTCCTGCGCGGCCTTCTCGAGAGGAATGGCTATGACCGGGCGCTCCGCGTGAAAGTCCGCAGCTTCGAGGCCATGTGCCGCATGGTCGAGGCCGGCGTCGGCATCGGCGTCGTTCCGGAGTCGGCGGCGCGAAGGCATGCGCGCACCATGAGCATCGCGCTGATCGCCATCGACGAACCCTGGGCTCTGCGGGAGAGAATCGTGCTGGTGCGGGCGCTCGACGCCTTGCCGAGGGCGGCGCGGACGCTCGTTTCCGAACTGGTGAAACACGAGGCGGGCGGTACGGGCGCGTGAAGATGCCCGATCGGCGTGTCGAACCGCGCCCGCCCCGGGTTTCTAGTTCAGTTCGGCGCGCAGTTGCTGGCGAAAGACGTCGATCGGGATCAGCCGGCCGCCCCGCTCGGCGCACCAGAACTGCCAGCCGTTGCAGGCCGGCGCGTTCTGCACATGGGCGCCGACCCGGTGGATGGACCCCCGCAGCTCGGAGGTCGCGATCGTGCCGTCCGCGGCGACCCGCGCGGCATGACGTCGGCGCTGGTCGTAGAGGACGTCGCCCGGCTGGAGCAGGCCGCGTTCGACCAGCCAGCCGAACGGAATGCGCGGCTGCGATCGCGCATCGCGGGTGACGAACAACTCCGGCTCGCTGGGGCGCGGCGTTGCCGCCAGGCGCTCCGAGGCGAGGCGGACATAGGTTTCGTCCCGCTCGATCCCGATGCAGCGGCGGCCGAGGCGGATCGCGACCGCGCCGGTCGTGCCGGTGCCGAAGAAGGGATCGAGAACGAGGTCGCCCGGCGCCGTCGACGCCAGCAGCGCGCGATGAAGAAGGGCCTCCGGCTTCTGCGTCGCATGCGCCTTGCGCCCATCGACCTTGATCCGCTCGCCGCCGGTGCAGATGGGAAGCAGCCAGTCCGAGCGCATCTGCACCTCGTCGTTGAGGTTCTTCATGGCGTGGTAGTTGAAGCGGTAGCGGGCCGATCGGCCGCGGGCGCACCAGATCAACGTCTCGTGGGCGTTGGTGAAGCGGCGGCCGCGGAAGTTCGGCATCGGGTTGGTTTTGCGCCAGACGACGTCGTTGAGGATCCAGAAGCCGAGATCCTGCAAAGCCGCACCGATGCGAAAGATGTTGTGATAGCTGCCGATCACCCACAACGTCGCGTCGGGCTTGAGCACGCGGCGCGCCTGTTCCAGCCATGCCCGTGTGAACCGATCGTAGGCGGCAAAGTCGCAGAAGCGGTCCCAGTCGTCGTCGACGCCGTCGACCCGGCTGTTGTTCGGCCGCAACAACTCGCCCTGAAGCTGCAGATTGTAGGGCGGGTCGGCGAAGATCATGTCGATCGAAGCCGCCGGCATGGCCGCCATCACGTCGATGCAATCGCCGTGGAGGACGCGGTCGGCCAGGATGTGGACGTTGCTTGCGACCATAACGCGAGAATGAGTCAGCGGCGACTCCGCGTCAAGAACGAAGTTGAATCAAAGACTTAGGAATTAACCACTAAATATCGCGCTAAAGTGGCCTCTCAAGCACAAGATCCGCGACGGGACGGAAGCTGCGGCGGTGCAGCGGGGTCGGGCCGAGACTGGCGAGGGCGTCACGATGCATCCGCGTCCCGTAGCCGGCATTATGCTCCCAGCCGTAGCCGGGGAAGCGCTCCGCAAATTCGCGCATCATCGCGTCGCGGGTGACCTTGGCGACGACCGACGCCGCGGCGATCGACAGGCACAGGCCGTCGCCGCCGACGACGCAGCGCACCGGGCAGACGAGCGGGGGCGGGATTGCGCCGTCAACGAGGGCGAGATCGACCGTCAACCCCAGCGCCTCGACCGCGCGGGCCATCGCCAGAAGGCTGGCGCGCAGGATGTTCAGCCGGTCGATCTCGTCCACGTCGGCGACCCCGACGCCGACCCGGGCACAGTTGCGGACGGCTTCGCAGAGGCGCAGCCGCACCGCCGGGCTCAGCTTTTTCGAATCGTCGAGTTCGCGCACCAGGTCCCGTGGCGCGCGGCACCGGGTGAACACCACCGCAGCGGCGACCACCGGCCCCGCCAGCGGCCCGCGGCCCGCCTCGTCAACCCCGGCGACGACGCCCGCCGCCGCCCGCTCCATGGTGAAATCAGGCATGACCACATTTTGTAGCCGGTCCCGGCGTCAGAACCTACCAAATACGACCGTAGGCGCAGGCTGATGGAGAAGTGCGGACAACGCTCAGGCGCAACGACCGTGGGCCCGCGGACCGCGTCCGCGGGCGACGCCGGTGTCCCGACCCAACCCCCGCGGATGCTGTGGCCCGCCACTCAGTACGCGTACTCGCGAAAGATCGGGTCGACGCTGCCGTTCCAGCGCCCGGCGTAGGCCGCGAGAAGGTCCTCGGCGGGCGTGAAGTTGGCCTCGGCGATGGTAAAGAGGGGATGGAGAAACTTCGTCTCGTCGACGCCGACGCCGTCCTCGACGTTCCGCCGCGACAGGCCCTCGTGGGCGATGCGCAGAGCCTCCAGGGCGAGATCGCGCACCGTGCCGTTGCGGAAGGGCGTGTTCAGCGCAAGCCGCGGCACGCCGGCGCGCAACGCCGCCCGCTCCTCCGCCGTCCAGCTCCGCACCAGATCCCAGGCGGCGTCGCACGCGGCGCTGTCGTAGAGCAGGCCGACCCACAACGCCGGCAGCGCGCACAGCCGGTTCCACGGGCCGCCGTCGGCGCCGCGCATCTCGAGGTAGCGCTTCAGCCGCACCTCCGGGAACGCGGTCGTCAAATGGTCCTCCCAGTCGCGCAGCAGGGGACGCTGGCCTTCGAAACCGGGAAGTCGACCGGCGAGAAAGTCGCGGAAGGACCGCCCGGCGACGTCGATGTAGCGGCCGTCGCGGTAGACGAAATACATCGGCACGTCGAGCATGTACTCGACGTAGCGCTCGAAGCCGAACCCTTCGTCGAACACGAACGGCAGCATGCCCGAGCGATCGGGGTCGGTGTCC
>JAEULH010000055.1 GCA_016793925.1 Rhodospirillales bacterium
TTCATCGATGAGATCGACGCGGTCGGTCGCCACCGCGGCGCCGGCCTCGGCGGCGGCAACGACGAGCGCGAGCAGACCCTGAACCAGCTCCTGGTCGAGATGGACGGCTTCGAATCCAATGACGGGGTCATCCTCATCGCCGCGACCAACCGGCCCGATGTCCTCGATCCGGCGCTGCTGCGCCCCGGCCGGTTCGACCGCCAGGTGGTTGTCCCCAACCCGGACATCGTCGGCCGCGAGATGATCCTGAAGGTGCACATGCGCAAAGTGCAGATCGCGCCGGACGTCGACGCCCGGGTGATCGCCCGCGGCACCCCGGGGTTCTCGGGCGCCGATCTCGCCAACCTCGTGAACGAGGCTGCGTTGCTGGCTGCCCGCGCCGGCAAGCGGCTGGTGACCATGTTCGACTTCGAGGCGGCCAAGGACAAGGTGCTGATGGGCGTCGAGCGCCGCTCGATGGTCATGACGGATGAGGAGAAGCGTCTGACGGCCTACCACGAAGCCGGGCATGCGTTGGTCGGGCTGGCGGTTCCGCGGCATGATCCGCTGCACAAGGTGACCATCATTCCCCGTGGCCGGGCCCTCGGCGTGACCATGTCGCTGCCGGAGCGGGACCGGCACAGCTATTCGCGGGTGGAGCTGGAGTCGAAACTGGCCGTGCTGTTCGGCGGCCGCGTCGCCGAGGAGATCGTTTTCGGCCTCGACAATGTCACCACCGGCGCCGGCAACGATATCCTCCAGGCGACGGGCATGGCTCGCCGGATGGTCACCGAGTTCGGTTTCAGCGACAAACTCGGCCCCTTGCGCTACTCCGACAACCAGGAGGAGATTTTCCTCGGGCATTCGGTCACGCAGCAAAAGAATGTCGCCGACGCCACGGCGCGGATCATCGACGAGGAGGTGCGTCGACTGATCGACGACGCCGAGGCGAAAGCGAAGGAGATCCTGCTCGCCCGTCGCGACGATCTTGAGCGGCTGGCCTCGGCTCTGTTGGAGTACGAGACCCTGTCGGGCAACGAGGTCGACGCGGTGCTGCGCGGTGAGCCGATTACCCGGCCGGAGCCGGGCGAGGAGAGCAAGGAGCCCGGGCGGCGCTCCTCGGTGCCCTCGAGCGGCGACATGACCAAGAAGCGGCCTGCGCCCGGCGGACTGGAGGCCGAACCGCAGCCCGGCGGCTGAGCCGACGCCATGGTCCGGCCGCAGGGCGTGGCAACCGGATCGGCGCCGCGGTGTGCGCCGGCAGGCGAGCCCGGTGATGCGCCGGACCCGCTGAGCTTCGCCGGCGTCCGGCTGGATCGGACGCGGGTGATGGGCGTCGTCAACGTCACGCCCGACAGCTTTTCGGACGGCGGCGAGGCGTTTGCGACCGACGCGGCGATCAGCCGGGCCCTGGCGATGGTCGACGCCGGCGCGGACTTCATCGATATCGGCGGCGAATCGACGCGCCCCGGGTCCGAAGGCGTTGCGATCGACGAAGAGCTGGCTCGGGTCGTGCCGGTCGTCGCTGCGTTGGCCGCGCGAGGCGTGCGCATTTCCGTCGACACGCGACATCCCGAGGTCATGGCGGCCGCACTCGACGCAGGCGCCGCGATCGTCAACGACATCACCGCACTGACCGGCGACGCGCGATCGCTGCCGCTGGTCGCCGGTCGGCGGGCGGGCGTCGTCCTGATGCATATGCAGGGCGATCCGAGAACGATGCAGGATGCGCCGTGTTATGACGATGCGGCTGCCGATGTCCGCGCCTGGTTGACGGCGCGCCGTGACGAGTGCCTCGCTGCCGGGGTGCCGGCGGGCCAGATCGCGCTCGATCCGGGCATCGGTTTCGGCAAAACCGTGGACCACAACCTTCGCATCCTGTCGCGGCTGGCCGAATATCGCGCGCTCGGCTGCGCGCTTCTGGTCGGCGTCTCGCGCAAGAGCTTCATTGCGCGGCTGAGCCGCAGCGAGCCCCCTCAGGGGCGGCTGGCGGGGTCGCTTGCCGCCGCCCTTGCCGCGGTTGCGCGCGGCGCGCACATCGTTCGCGTCCATGACGTGGAAGCGACGGTGCAGGCATTGAAGGTCTGGTCCGCAATCGCCGATCCAGACACGAGGGAGCCCGCTCCAGCCGGCTTGCAATCGCGTTGAGGGGGGCTTAACCCTCCGCAGGTCATGAGCGAACCCGGGCACGCCGCTTTCGATTTTCGCGACCGCTCCGCCGACTTCGGTCCCTTCTCCGGCAACGTTTGGCTCAACTGCGCTCATCAGGCGCCGCTGCCGAAGGTGGCGGCGGATGCGGCGCGCGCGGCCGTCGACTGGAAGGTCCAGCCATGGGAGCTGACGACGGAGCGGTTCTCCGGCGTGCCGGCGCGCCTGCGGGCGGCGCTGGCGACGCTCATCGACGCCGATCCCGCCGAGATCATCCTCGCCAACAGCGCCTCGTACGGCCTGCACCTGCTCGCCAACGGCATCGACTGGCGAGACGGCGACGAGGTCCTGTGCATGCGCGGCGATTTCCCGTCCGACATCCTCCCCTGGCTCGGGCTCGAGCGGCTGGGCGTGCGCGTGCGCCAGCTCGAGCCCAGGGGCGCGGTACTCTCGGCCGACGAGGTCGCCCGGGCGATCACGCCGCGGACGCGGCTGCTGTGCACGACCTGGGTTCACTCGTTCTCGGGGCACGCCATCGACCTCGACGCCGTCGGCGGCGTTTGCCGCGCGCACGGCGTGATCTTCGTCGCCAACGTTTCCCAGGCGCTGGGCGCGCGTTCCCTCAACGTCGCCCGCGCCCCGGTCGACGCCATCGTCTGCGCCGGCTGGAAGTGGCTGTGCGGACCGTACGCGACCGGGTTCTGCTGGCTCCGCCCGGAGTTGTGCGCAGGCCTCGTCTATAACCAGACCTACTGGCTCGCGATGCTGACCTCCGACGACCTCGGCCGGGAAACCCTGGACCTGAGTCTCGCCGGGAATGTCGGCGCGCGCCGCTACGACGTCTTCGGCACCGCCAACTTCTTCAACTTCGCTCCGTTCGCCGCGGCGATCGAGTACCTGCTCGCCATCGGCATCGACGCGGTGCGAGACCATGACAATGCGCTGGTCGATCGCTTCGTCGCCGGACTGCCGCGCAAGACCTGCGACCTGCTCAGTCCCATGGACGGGCCGGCGCGCTCGACCCTGGTGCTGGTCTCGGCGAAGGACCGCGCGCGCAACCGGGACATCCATCGGAGGTTGGCCGCGGCCGGCATCCATGTCGCCTTTCGCGCCGGCAGCCTCCGCATCGCGCCGCACATCTACAATACGCCCGACGACATCGACCGGGCGCTGGCGGCGCTCGCTAGGGCCTGATTTGGAACAGTCCCTCGATTTCGACGGGCGCGCCCAGCGGCAGCGATGCGCAGCCGACCGCAGCGCGTGCGTGGCGGCCGGCGTCGCCGAAGATTTCAACCATCAGCTCGGACGCGCCGTTCACGACCTTGGCGTGGTCGAAGAAATCGGACGCGCTGCTGACGAAGCCGCCGAGGCGGACCACCGCGGCGACCCGGTCGAGATCGCCGGCGCACGCCTCGCGGACCTGGGCGACCAGCGCCAGCGCGCACAGCCGGGCCGCTGCGACGGCGTCGGCCAGCCCGACCTCGGCGCCGACCCGACCGGGCCAGGCGATGCGGCCATCGATCCACGGGAGCTGGCCGGAGACGAAGAGAAGGTCGCCGGCGGTGCGGCAGGGAAGGTAGGCGCCAACGGCGGCCGGCAGCGCCGGCAGGTCGATGCCGAGTTGCTCGATCCGCCTGTCAATATTGCCGGTCATGGTTCGCAGCCCTACCTCGGAAGAGGAGGGGACACTAACGCCGCGGCGCGGCGGACGCCAGCCTCAAGCCCGTGCGGTGTTCCCTTGGCTGGCGCCTCTTGCCCCGCGTCGAGCGGCCAACGCCGCCGGCGGCTGTCGGGTCATCGAGGGTGTCGTTTGCCGCTGTCGCAACGCGGCGATGGTTTAGGCGAGTGAAAGCAGAGGTTCATGGATCTCGACCCGGTCTTGCTGTCGCGCCTGCAGTTCGGCTTCGTGATCGCGTTCCACATCATCTTCCCGTCGTTCACGATCGGGCTGGCGTCGTTCCTCGCCGTCCTCGAAGGGCTGTGGCTGAAAACGGACAAGCCGGTCTATCGCTCGCTGTCCGACCTGTGGACCAGGATCTTCGCCGTGTCGTTCGGGATGGGCGTCGTCTCCGGCGTCGTCATGTCCTACCAGTTCGGAACCAACTGGAGCCGCTACGCCGACACGACCGCCAACATCCTCGGGCCGATGTTCAGCTACGAGGTCATCACCGCTTTCTTCCTCGAGGCGACGTTCCTCGGGATCCTGCTGTTCGGGCGCAACCGCGTCTCGCGCCCGGTGCATGTCTTCGCCGCGGTCATGGTCGCGCTCGGCACCGTGACCTCGGCCTTCTGGATTCTCTCTGCCAACAGCTGGATGCAGACGCCGGCCGGTTACACGATCGAGAACGGGCACTTCATGGTCTCCGACTGGGCGGAGGCGATCTTCAATCCCTCGTTCCCTTACCGCCTCGCCCACATGGTCACGGCCGCGTACCTGACCACGGCGTTCGTGGTCATTTCCGTCGGCGCCCTCTACCTGCTCCAGGGCCGGTTCCACAGCCAGGCGCGGACGATGGTGTCGATGACCTTTGCGCTGGTGAGCGTCCTGGCGCCGCTGCAAATCGTCCTCGGCGACATGCACGGGCTGAACACGCTCGAGCATCAACCCGCGAAGATCGCTGCAATGGAAGGCCACTGGGAGACGCAACGCGGCGCGCCGCTGCTGCTGTTCGCGCTTCCCGATCAGGAGGCCGCGACCAATCGCTTCGAGATCGCCATTCCCAGGCTCGGCAGCCTGATCCTGACCCACAGCTTCGACGGCGAGGTCAAGGGGCTCAAGGAGTGGGCGCCGCAGAACCGGCCGTACGTTCCCATCGTCTTTTGGTCCTTCCGGATCATGGTCGGGATCGGCCTGATCATGCTGGCCATGGCCGCGATCAGCGTCGTCCTGCGCTTTCGCGGACGCCTCTTCGACCACCGCTGGTTCCTGCGTGCGGCACTGGCCTGCGGACCGATCGGCTTCGGCGCGGTCATCGCCGGCTGGATCACGACGGAAGTCGGACGCCAGCCGTGGATCGTCTACGGCCTGATGCGCACGGCCGACGCCGTCTCGCCGGCCGTGACAGCGGGCAACGTCGTCACCTCGCTGATCGCGTTCTTTGCCGCCTACGCGATCATTTTTTCGGCCGGCAGCATCTACATCTTTCGCCTGGTGTGGAAGGGACCGCCGCCTCTCGATCGGACCCTGCCACACGACAGGACGGAGGGCCTGACCCGGCCGATGTCGGCGGCCGAAGGGGGAGGCGCGGAATGAGCATCGATCTGCCGCTGATCTGGGCCGGCGTCATCGCCTTCGGCGTCTTCATGTACGTCCTGCTCGACGGCTTCGACCTCGGCATCGGCATCCTGTTTCCGTTCGCCCGCGACGGCGGCGATCGGGACCTGATGATGAACTCGGTCGCGCCGATCTGGGACGGCAACGAGACCTGGCTGGTTCTCGGCGGCACGGCGCTGCTCGCAGCCTTCCCGCTGGCCTATGCGACGATTCTGCCGGCGCTTTACATCCCGATCCTGATCATGCTGATCGCGCTGATCTTCCGCGGCGTCGCCTTCGAGTTCCGCTTTCGCGCCAACACCAGGCGGTGGTTGTGGGACTGGTCGTTCACGCTCGGCTCGGCGTTGGCGACCTTTGCCCAGGGCATCGTGCTTGGCGCCTTCATCCGCGGCTTCGAGATCGAGGGCCGGCACTTCGCCGGCGGGCTGTTCGACTGGTTCAGCCCGTTCACGGTGGTGACCGGGCTCGGCATGCTCGCCGGCTATGCGCTGCTTGCCAGCACCTGGCTGATCATCAAGACGGAAGGCGCGCTGCAGGCGTGGGCCTATCGCATCGCGACGCCCATCCTCGGCGTCGTCCTCGGCTTCATCGCCGTTGTCAGCATCTGGACGCCGCTGATGCACCCCGAGATCGCCCAGCGCTGGTTCTCGTGGCCCAACATCGCCTACCTCTCGCCGGTGCCGCTCGCCACCGGCCTGCTCGCGTTCGTGCTGTTCCGGGCGGTAGAGGGCCGGCGCGAAGTCGTGCCGTTCCTCTGCGCCGTCGGCCTGTTCGT
>JAEULH010000063.1 GCA_016793925.1 Rhodospirillales bacterium
AGGTTGAAAAACTCGACGGTGTCTTCGAGGGTCAACAGTCGACCGTCGTGGAGATAGGTCGGCGAATCCTTGATCCCTCGCAGGGGGAAGGTCTTGATTGGACCGTCGGCACTGGCCATCCGGCCGTTGATCAACACCGGCTTGAAGAACCGCTCGGTGCGGAGGTTGTGCATCAGATTGTCGGTGTAATAGGGCGGGGCATGGCAGGCGGCGCACTGGCCCTTGCCGAAGAACACCGCCTCACCCCGCATCTCGGACTCGCTGGCTTTGGCGGGATCCAGTCGTCCCATGATGTTGAGCTTGGGAGCCGGCGGAAAGTCGAGAATCTCCTCAAACTCCGCCATGAAGTGGACCTGGCTTCCGCGTTCGAGAACGTTCACGCCCTTCTTGGTGGCGATCACCGGATCCCCGTCGAAGTATGCGGCACGCTGCTCGAACTCGGTGAAGTCTTCGACGGTCTTGAGAGCGCGCTGGGACCCGAAAAGCCGCTGAATGTTCACCCCGCGAAGCGGAGGCGTGTCGATCCGATGACGGAACTCCTGGGGACGAATGTCGCCGACCAGATGGGTCGCGGCGTTGGTGTGGCCGTTGACGTGGCAGTCGAAGCAGGTCACGCCGCGGCTCGGCTTCGCCGAACGCCGGTCATCGGTCTGATTGAACTGCTGCTGCGGGAACGGCGTGACCAGAAGCCGCAGGCCCTCGATCTGCTTTGGATTAAGGATACCGTTGAACAGATCGAAGTAGTTCATGATTGTCACCAGCTGCCCCTTCGAGACGTCGCCGAGGTCGGGGCGGGTCGTCAAATAGATTGGCGGTGGGAACTCGGGCAGCAGGTGGTCTGGCAAGTCGTAATCGAGATCGAAGCGCGTGAGATCCCGACCCTCCTGCTTCATGATTTCTTCGATGTGAACTTCGGAAAGACCATACCGCCTTCGGCATGGTTGGGATGCGGCAATGGCAGGAAACCTATCGGAAATATGCCCTTCGCGCGGATATCGTCGGGTGTCATCTTCGCCAGAGCGTCCCAGGTCGTGCCTGACGGAAGCTTGACCCGAACGCCCTCCTGAACGGGCTTGCCGTTCGACATGGTGACTCCCGCGGCGGGACGGTCACTCAGGTCGTAGCGTTGCTCCAAAAGCTGTTGATGTTCCTTGGTGATCTCGGGCTTTGCCACCGTCATGCGGTCCATGACGGTCGCGAAGTCTTCGGTAATGGCAACGGGCGCGTAGCTGGTAGGGTGCTCTGCCTGCGCACCCAAGGTTGTCAGCCCTGCCGCCAGGGCCACAGCCAGTCCCACGTGCCGCAAGCATATTGTTGAGCGGATCATCCTTTTTGCTCCTTCCTTGGTCCCCTTCAAGCCGAAGTTCCCCTCGGAACGGGGAATGAACGGGGGCTTAGATGTTCGTCGGAGTCTTATCCCGGACAGACCGGCATATCCCGCATGACCGGTCTTCGAGTGTCACAAACTGTACGCCTGCGCCTTCTGACATTCAACTTCTGGTCGATACCGGACGGGGCCAAGGGCTTCGAGATCGCCGAAATGATCGAAGCAAAGCGGCGGGTGATTGGCAGGTGCAGCCGAAAGGCCATCGCAGACCGAGTCTTCCTGGCTGCCGCATGACGCTCTTTTCCGGCATTATATAGCAAACGCACCTTCCCATTCCCCATGCCGTGGGGCGCGCATATGATGCGCGGATGTCTCACATCGGACGGGAATGGAGAAAGAGGTGGGTTGGGTGGCGAATTGCAGCCATCGCAATTGTCGCGAAAACGTTCCTATGGCTTATCGACAAAGCCGCTGAGCTTATCTTCGAGCGAGCCATGAAGCCGGAGTGGCTCTATGCGGCTCTCTATTGGCTAAGTGCCGCCGCGACGGACCGTCTTGTCGTGGGAGCAACGGCTATGGCGGCTTTTATTGTCGTTTTTCCCTACCTGGTTGGGTTTTATAAAATTTGCATGAAGGTCGCCGGTCGGTCACGTGACCTGCGGCATCCGATCATGCTGCATAATTTTATGCAGCAAAAAAAAACACTGCGCTTACCAATCAGGAAACTCAATTAAACGCACCTTCCCACACCAGTAGTCAAATTAAGGCCGTGCCGACAGACCGCGGTAAGTGGGCTTTTATAGACGAGTATCATTTATGGGAGGCCGCATGCCTCTTGGCTGATATCGAGCCAACAAATCCACCTCCTGAAGGCGTCTGCACGCTTAATCTTCGCAAACTTAAAATGGCCGTAGTTGCGCGCCGGATAGATATTAAGTCGGCTACTCTTTGGCTAACCGCATCGTTTGTTGCGGGCCAAACACCAAGCGTTAATGATGTGTCTAGCAACGCTATAATTAAACGTGCTCAGATTACAGAAAAAATTCGTCCTTGCTTCTTATTTGAAGACATAGCACCCCCCAGCACTAGCGCGCGTTAGTCGAGATCGATCTTGGCACACCCAACAGCCCTTAGGCACTGAACGAAGAACACGGCCGAGAACCCGCCTCTCGCCACCTTGTTGCGGATGTTCACGGCTGTATCCTGAACGCCTAACTCGGCAAGCCGGGCGGCTAACTGGTCGTATGTGATCCCGCGCCTGGCCATCTCGGCCCGCAGGATACCCTTCACCAAATTAACCCAATCATCGTTGCTTTTCATCGTGCTCTCGCATTCGCTACGAGTGCCATCGTATACGTTACGTTTGCTATTAACAATAGCGACTCATGCCATCATCGCTGGGCCGAAAACGGTGGCGAGGCATACTGCCCGCGCTGCGGTTTGCGCGAAGACAACCGTCGCCTCAGCAACGGCGAGCAATATCTGATCGCGGCCGGCGCCGCGCTGGCGCACGGCGTGTCGCGGCAGTGGGTTGGCTACTGGCGGCGCTAAATGTTGCGCTTTTCTTTCGAAAATGTCGAACATTTCGGGCTCAAGCACCTAGACTCCACACGGGTTATGTGGAATCATGGCCCGCACTGATCGCCTAATATAGGCGAGGCCCGTCAGAGTTGGCGCTCCGACGGGCCTCTGTATTGGGCGAGCCTGCTTCGATTGAGAGTCATCGCAGGCCCGAAATGACGCGACCTAATTATCTTACGCGACATTCGAATAGTCAAGGTGGCTCTCGCTTATTTGTGAGGACAGCTAGCATGATAGAGAGAGAGCCTTCTTATCGCATAAAAGCATCCGATGTTCCGGATATCAAGCGGCGTATCCTAAAAGGTGAGCTGCTAAGCCGTATCGCGGCGTTTTACGATGTGAACCAAGGGCGGATTTCCGAGATCAAGACCGGGAAAAAGTTTCCTGATATAGGCCCGGCAGACTAATTCGCCTTGTTGAAAAAGGGCGCGGGGAACCATCCCGCGCCCAGTTCGCTGGTGATTCCAATCCCACAGCTACGGGAGAGGTCCTCAGGCACCAGGTCCACAGCGATGCGGGTGCCCTTCGCCCTTCACGACAGGCTTTTCGGCCAGAATGCCCGGGTCAGTCACGATCCTCTGCCGGTAGGGCCGATGATCGTCGTTCATGACCTCGTTACCTTATGGCATCTCGGTCATCCATCTCGATCGCGTCCACCTTGCTCGGATAGAACGCAAGGTGGTCCCTGATCGCCGCCACCGCGGAAAACGGCTGCTCGTAGCTCCAGGCCGCGTTCTCGACGCGCGTTTCGCCCGCGCTCACCGTGAAGTAGCTCGCGTCGCCCTTGAACGGGCAGTGGCTTCGGTGCGCGCTGCGGGTCAGCGAGGCCGGGTCGACGTCCGCGCGCGGAATGTAGACGACCGGCGACAGCGAGCCCTCGCGCAGGACCAGCGCCCGCGTCGACTCGGCAATGCAGACCCCGTCGAGAATGACGCGAACCCGCGCCGACGCCGGTTCGATCGTAATGCGATGTGCCTCCACTCTCTCGCCCATGTCGCGTCCTCCGCCTCGCGCGTCGCCCGGCGCCGTCGCCGTCTCGGCCACCCTTAACATAGGTCGTGGCCGCCTGCGGGCGAGAGCGGCAGGATCTGCGTAATGAACGGGCCTCGGCCGGCGCAAAAGCGTCGATGGGGCCCGTTTTCTTTTCACCTGCACTCCGCTGTCGGCCCCGTTCGTTCGGCCGGACGGCGCGGGTCAAAGCGCAGAGGATTAAAGACGATGAATTGGGATCAGATCGTCGGCAACTGGAAACAGGCCAAGGGCAACATCCGCACGCAATGGGGCAAGCTCACCGACAACGATCTGGAGCAGGCCAAGGGCCACCGCGACAGCCTCCTCGGCCGGATCCAGGAGCGCTACGGCATCGGCAAGGAAGAGACGGAGCGGCAAGTCTCCGAGTGGGAACGCAAGATCTGACGACGGTGGACGAAGCCGGGGCCGCGGGACGCCGTTTGCCATGCGAAGAGGATATCGCTTGCTTACCCAGCTCGGAGTTGGCCAGGGGTTGAAGAAGATTTGAACCGGGTTTCGCAGTCAAAAATGTGATCCAAAGCGCTGACGCGGCGTAACACCGATCTATTGCGGAGTTTCATAACCCGATAGGATGAGCCAATGACTGATGATGTACTTGAACATCGCACAGACGAGCTTCCCGTCCGCACCGGGATCGAGCGCGAAGATCGGCAGCACCTGGCGGAAGTTCTCAACGAAGCGCTGGCCGGAACATACGTCCTTTACGCGAAGACGCTCGCCTACCACTGGAACGTGGCGGGACCCCTGTTCTACAGCGTCCACAAGCTGACCGATGAGCAGTATCGCGACCTCGCGGAGGCGGTGGACGCCATCGCCGAGCGGGTTCGGGCGCTCGGGTTCCCCGCGCTCGGCGGGATCGGCCATTATCTCCAGAAGAGCGCGGTCGCCGATGTCGACTCGCTGCCGAGTGCCGGCGAAATGGTCGCCACGCTCGCTCGCGACCATCAGACGATGGCGAAGTCGCTCCGCGGCGGCGTCGCCGAGGCCGAGAAGGTCGACGACGTGTACACGGCCGACTTCCTCACCGGCCGCATCGGCGTTCACGAAGAGGCAGCCTGGATGCTGAACTCGATCGTCGCGGCTTAGCCGTCGCATAATGCAGATCGCACGTGGCTCAGGCCACGTGCGGTCGGCCCACGTTGCATGCGGGCGGCATCGCGTACCGAGGCATTCTTTGATCTAGCGCGCTGCGCCGGTGGCGGTCGGCGCCAGATCCGCGTCGTGATCGACGCATCCGGCCGCCTCGATCTGCACGGTCGAGTGCGTTACGCCCAACTCGTCGCGAATATATCTCCTGACGGCGACGAGCACCGCGTGGTGATCCGCGGTCGGCTCGACCTCCACATGCAAAGTCATCATCGGCCGTTCGGCCGTGATCATCCATGTGTGGACGTGATGGACGTCCACGACATCCGGCACGGCGCGGATCATCCCGCTGCGCAGGTCGTCGACGTTCAGCCAGTCCGGCGCGCCCTCGAGAAGGATATGGCCGGAGGACCGGATCAGGCCCCAGGCGCTGCGCAGGACGAGGACGGCGACGAGCAGCGACAGGATCGGATCGATCGGCATCCATCCGGTGATCATGATGACCACGGCGGCGACTATGGCGGCAACGGAGCCGAGAAGATCGCCCAGGACGTGCAGGGCCGCGCCGCGGATATTGATGTTGGCCCGGTCGCCGCCATGAAGGATGGCGAAGGTGGCGACGTTGACGACCAGTCCGGCGCCGGCGACCGCAAGCATCAGGTTGCTCAGAACGTCGACGGGATCGAGCATCCGCCGGACCGCCTCCCAGGCGATCCAGGCGATGATGGCGATCAGCGCGAGGCCGTTGACGAAGGCGGCAAGAACCTGAAAGCGGTGATAGCCGTACGTGCGCCGTGCGTCGTGACCGCGGCGACCGACCCTGAACGCGGCGAAAGCAAGCCCCAGCGCTGCCACGTCGGTCACCATGTGTCCGGCGTCGGCCAGCAGCGCCAGGGAGCCCGAAATCAGCCCTCCGACGACCTCTACGACCATGAAGCCGCCGGTCAGCAGCATCGCCCACAGGACCCGGCGCTCGCTGTCATACGCGTGCCCGTGCGCATGCGCGTCGTGCGCATGGCTGTGCGTGTGCCCGTGCGCATGGCCGTGCGCGTGGGCGCCGGCATGCCCTGGCCGGTCTTGATGGCCGCCGCCGGGCGATCCGGGCGCGTGTTCGTCGCTACCGCTCATCGGCCGATCCGGGTCCGTTGACGCTTGATCCTTTCTACCTGTCTCCGAAAAGGCCTGCCCGCGCAAGCGAACGTTGCCACAAGATCCTGCGCGCCGCCGCCAATGCGACCGGGCGCAGCTAGGCGCCAAGCGTTGCGGTCCCGCATCTGCGCGACTAGCATCGAGTTCGAGCGCCTCGCATCCTCAGGAGCCGTCGATCCTCGACGACGCCCATTTGACGCGGCCCTTCGGGTCGAGACGGGGGTGGATATCATGACGCGGTCATCGCAAGAACGCAGCCGGTTCGCAACGGCGCTGCTCGTTCCGGCGTTCCTGGTTCTGGCTTTAGTGGCCGGCGCCCCGCCGGTCGTCGCGGCGGAACCGGCGGTGGGTCGGGTGGTGCAACAGGAGGGCGAAGCCCGCGCCCAAAGCGACGGCCACATCAGGCCCCTCGGCCTCGGCGCGGCCGTGTTCTCCCGCGATCGGATCGAAACCGGCGAGGGCGGACGGCTCAAGATCGAGTTCGCCGACCACTCGCTGATCGTGCTTGGCAGCGACACGCACGTTTTCGTCGCAGACTACGCGGTGAGCGGAAGCGACCGCCGCATCGGCGCCATCCTCTCGCTCCTCTCCGGCATTATCCGGGCGGTGGTCGCAGCCCCCGGCGGTCATTTCGACGTCAGTTCCCAAGCGGCCGTGGCCTCGGCGCGCTCGACCGAGTGGCTGATGGAAGCCGACGGCGGCAAGAGCGCGATCTTTGCCGCCGCCGGAAGCGTCTTCGTTCAGTCTGTCGGCACCAACTCACTGGTGCTTCTGCAGCCGGGGGAAGGCACCGATGTCGCGCTCGACCGCTCGCCGACGGCGCCGAAGGCCTGGGGAAAAGCGCGCGTCGAGAGCTTCCGCGCCCGCGTCAGCCTCGCCGGCGAGTGAGTCGTCCGATCGCCGCTCCGCAGCGCCGGAAGACCGCGCTGCTGGCTGCCTTGTCCGTCGCCATCGCCCTGGCGCTGGCCGCTGTCGTCTGGCGCGAGGCGCCGCTGGTCGCGGCCGCGGACGGCGAGACCCTTGACTGGCGCTTCCGCCTTCGCGGAGAGCTGGCGCCGGGCCCGGAAGTCCTCCTCGTCGCCATCGACGACCGCAGCGTCGGCGCCTTCGGCCGCTGGCCGATTCCGCGAGAGGTGCTGGCAGCGGCAGTCCGGGCGCTGACCAGGGACGGCGCGCGGGTGATCGCCTTCGACCTCCTGTTCGCCGATGCACAGCCGGCTGCTCCCGGAGCCGATCCGGATGGGGAGTTGGCGAACGCTGTTCGCGAAGCCAAGGCGGCGCTCGTCCCTTATGCGTTCGTCTTCAACGATGACGCCGGCGGCGCAGGCGCGCCGCCGTCCGTCGCCCGTTCGGCGTATCGCATCTACCGGCTGCCGGACCGGAACCGGCTCGCCACGTCTGTTGCGCCGCGCGGCCTGATCGCGCCAATCCCGGTCATCGGCGAGGCAGCCGCCGGCGCCGGTCACGTGAGCGTCGTCCTCGCCGACGATGGCAGCCTGCGCTTCGACCGCAGCGCCATCGTGTACGGAGACGACCTTTATCCTTCCCTGCCGATCGAGGCGGTCCGCCTGTTTCGCGGCCTGTCCCGGGACGCCGTCGGGGTCCGTCTCGGCGACGGCATTTCGCTGGCTGGCGACCGCCTGCCCATCGACGCGGAGATGCGCCTCGCCGTCAATTACTATGGGCGGCGCGGAACGTTCCAAACCGTATCGCTCGCCGACGTCATCGCGGCGCATCTTCCCGGGCCGGCGGCAACCGGCCGCATCGTTATCATCGGCGCGACCGCGACCGGGGTCGGCGACAGTTTCGTAACGCCCTTCAGCCGGACCCTGCCCGGCCCGGAACATTTCGCGACCGTCATCGACAACATCCTGCACCACCGCTTTCTCATTCGCGGCGAGCGCGCGCTGGCCTTCGACCTCCTCGCCATCGTCGCCGGAGCCCTGCTCGCCGCGGCCGCCGCTTCGATCCGTCGACCGCTGATCGCCATGGCGGCGGCGGCGGCCCTCCTTCTCGGTTGGGCCGCCGTGGCCCAGGCCACCTTCGTCTTCGGCCGGCTTTGGCTGAATGGCGTTTTCCCGACGTTGGCAATCATCCTGACCCTGAGCCTGGTCACGGCCATCCGTCTCGTCGGCGAGGGTCGCCTGCGCCGCGAGGCCGAACGCGAACGGACCAACCTCGCCCGATACGTCCCGGCCGCCTTCGCCGATCTGCTCGCCGGCGCCGACAAACCCTTCGGATCGGACAAGGTCCAGCAGGCGGCCGTGATGTTCGTCGACATGGTCGGCTTTACCCGCATCGGCGAGCAGCTTACGCCCCCCGAGCAGCTTGCCCTGCTCCGCGCCTTCCACAGGCGGGTCGAAGCCGTCATTTCCGCCCATGGCGGCACCATCGACAAGTTCGCGGGCGACGGCGCTTCGGCGAGCTTCGGCGCCCTCGGTCCGCAGGTCGAGGACGCCGCCCGGGCCTTGCGCTGCGCCCGCGCGCTGGCCGCCGATATCGCCGCCTGGGGCGCAAGCCATGCCGATCGCGCACAGGCGCCACGGATTGGCATCGGCCTGCACTACGGCCCGGTCGTGGTCGGCGAAATCGGCGGCGAGCGCCAGCAGCAGTTCACCGTCAGCGGCGATACGGTCAACATGGCAAGCCGGCTGGAGGCCCTGACCCGCAGTCACGGCGTCGTCATCATCGCCTCCGACGCTCTGGTCGAGTGCGCCCGTGCGGTCGGCGAAAGCGATGCGCTGGCGGGGTTCGTGCCGCTTCCCGACCAGGCGATTCGCGGCCGGACGCGTCCGTTCGCGGTTTGGGCCTGGCCAGCGCCAGCAAATGGCGAGGCCAGCGAGCCATCGGCCTGAGGTCCGCCGGCATCAGGCTGCGACAATAATGCGACGCTTTTGCATGTAGTGTTGTCTGGTCCATATGTTGAAATGACAGGGGTCAAAGACCGCAACATGTTGCGCTGCATCCGCGTCGCATTCTTGACTTCCTGTGATCTCAATACGAAACTGTAACGTACACCTTGTGCATCGTCGGTCATCGGCTTCCGCGAGACCGACGGAAGACAGGCAGAACCCTGCAACGAAGCTCGCATTACGTTCGCGTAGGGGCGCGGCAGGCGGCAAGCGAACGGTTCATGGCCGTCCGCGGACGCACGGAGGGTTGAATGGCCGAGTTTGATGAGATGAGCCGGGTTCTCTGTCGCCACGATTGGCCGAGCCTCGACTGCTGGGTCGACTGCCTGGGTCGCCTGGCGGACCTCAGTGACGACGAAATCTGCGAACTCGATCGGCGCGCCCGCGCGGAGCCCCCCGCCGCCGCCGCTTAGGAGCGCCTTCTCGTTATGGCTCAAGCAGAGCCGTCAAATCCTTGGCCTCGCGGATCGCGCCAACATCGTGGTATTCCCGCGGCTGGCGCCTGCGGTTGACCCACACGACCGAAAACCCGAAGGCGGCGGCGCCGGCGGCGTCCCACGCGTTCGAGGACTGGAACGACACCTCTTCCGCGGCAACGCAAAAGCGGTCGCAGGCGAGTTGGTAGACTCGCGGGTCGGGCTTGAAGATCCCGGCGTCCTCGACCGAAAGCACGGCGTCGAAGAGATGATCGAGGCCGGCCGAGCGGGTTGCGTCCGCCAGCATCGCGGGGCTGCCGTTCGAGAGGATGGCAAGGCGCGCCCCCTTGTCCTTCAGCGCCGCCAGAACCGACGGAACCTCCGGGTAGGCATCGAGGGCATCGTAGGCGTCGAGCAGCGGGCCGCGCAGGGCCGGGTCGATGCCGCCCGTGGCGGCCATGGCGTAGTCGAGTGCGTCCTCGGTCAGCAGCCGGAAATCCCGATGTCGGCGATCGCGATGCGGCATCAGGCTGCGGACCCAGGAGTACTCCAACTGCTTGATCCGCCACAGCTCCGACAGCCGCTCGGCTTCGGGGCCGAGCCGCTCGCGCAGCCGCGCCACCGCGGAGTGGACATCGAACAACGTGCCGTAGGCGTCGAAGACGTAGACGGCGCGATCGGCCATGGCAGGCGGCCTCCGGGCTTGTTGCGGGGCAGGCGCAGCCGCGACAGGCCCGCCGAAACCGGCCCCCGCAACGGAAAGACCGGGTCGGCGGGCCGCTCGTCTCAGCCGGCGACGGCGACCAGCCCGCGCTGCGCCGCGCGGTTGACAGCGCTGGTAACGGCGTTGAGCGAGGCGGCGACGATGTTCTTGTCGATGCCGACGCCGAACAGGGTGGCGCCGCCCGCCGTCCGCGCCTCGACGTAGGCGACCGCGGCGGCGTCCGCGCCCTTGCCGATGGCATGCTCGCTGTAATCAACGACCTCGATGTCGACGGCGAAGGCCTGTCTCAGGGCATCGACGAACGCGTCGATCGGCCCGGTTCCGTGACCCTCGATGGTTCGTTCGACGTCACCGATGCGCACCGTCGAGCGCAGAAGCCGACCACGGCCGGCGCGGCTGTCCGGCCAGGTCTCGTGTTCGATGAACTGCATCGCGCCCTTGCCGCCCAGGTACTCCTCGCTGAAGCACTGCCACAGCCGGTCCGACGAAACCTCCTTGCCCTCGCGGTCGGCGATGTCCTGAACGACCTTGCTGAATTCCACCTGCAGGCGACGCGGCAGGGTAAGCCCGTAGTCCTTCTCCAGCACGAAGGCGATGCCGCCCTTGCCCGACTGGCTGTTGAGGCGGATGACCGCCTCGTAGGCGCGGCCGATGTCCTGAGGATCGATCGGCAGGTAGGGCACCTCCCAGACGCCGGAGTTGCTCTGGCGCATGGCCTTGAAGCCCTTGTTGATAGCGTCCTGGTGCGACCCGGAAAACGCGGTAAAGACCAGTTCGCCGGCATAGGGGTGGCGCGGGTGAACGGGCAACTGGTTGCAGTACTCGGCCACCCGGACGACGTCGGAGATGTCGGAAAAGTCGAGACCGGGCGCAACGCCCTGCGAATACAGGTTCAGTGCCAGGGTAATGATGTCGACATTGCCGGTGCGCTCGCCGTTGCCGAACAATGTGCCCTCGATCCGGTCCGCCCCGGCCATGACCGCGAGCTCGGCGGCGGCGACGGCGGTTCCGCGGTCGTTGTGCGGATGAACGGAAATGGTCAGGGCGTCGCGATCACGGACATTGCGGCAGAACCACTCGATCTGGTCGGCATAGACGTTGGGAGTGGCCATCTCCACGGTCGCCGGCAGGTTGACGATCAGCCGGTGCTCCTGCGTCGGCGCGTAGACGTCCATCACCGCCTCGCAGATCTCCCTGGCGAAGTCGAGTTCGGTGCCGGTGAAACTCTCCGGCGAATACTGATGGACGATGTCCGTGCCGTTGCAGCGGCGCGCATTGTCGACGATTCGGCTCGCTCCGGCGCGGGCGATGTCAACGATCCCCTGCCGGTCCAGGCCGAAGACCACCCGGCGCTGCAGTTCCGAAGTCGAATTGTAGAGATGCACGATGACCCGGCGGGCGCCGGCGATGGCGTCGAAGGTGCGATCGATCAAATCGTCGCGGGCCTGGGTCAACACCTGGATCGTGACATCGTCGGGGATTGCCCGGGTGTCGATCAGGTAGCGGAGGAAGTCGTAGTCGGTCTGCGAGGCGGCCGGGAATCCGACTTCGATTTCCTTGAAGCCGACGGCGACTAGCTTGTCGAACAGGCGCTTCTTGCGGTCCTGGCCCATGGGCTCGACGAGTGCCTGGTTGCCGTCGCGCAGATCGACACTGCACCAGATCGGCGGTTTGGCGATGACCGCGTCCGGCCATGTGCGCGCGTGCAAGCGTACAGGCTCGGCCGGCCGATACTTGTTGGCGGCTTTGACGAACATGATTTGTTTCCCTGGCTTCGGTCGGAGGCGGAATCGCTGGGATCCGCCACAATTGCTCTCGTTGATTGAGTTCGGCAGAACACGGCCGCCGGTTGCCGCGTCAGATCCGGCGGCCGGGCCTAAGTCGTGACCGGAGCAGGATACCGCCAATGGGGCTGGCGACGTCGGCGCAGCCAATGGGCGCGGCGACGCACGAGGAGCGTTCGGCTCCGCTGTCCTTCTCCGCGCCTGCGCCCGCTATCGCCACAAAAACCTCGCCCTTGAAACTCGGCCTGCGCGCGGGCCGAAACCCCTCAAAAGCCCGCGCTACGCATCGTCCCGCGATTCGCCGGCTCGTTCCGGCGACGGTACCTGACCCGTAATCTAGTTGAGAAAGCTTTGCGGTTCAACGTCGCGTTCACCCGATGTCGGTGACACATCGGTTGTCCCCTTTCGCAGCCGAGACCCGGCCGCCAAGTGCGCCTCTTTTTCCGGAAGGCAATGCTGCACCGCGGCAGGGGCACAAGGGGCACAAGGGGCACATGGCGGCGGCCGCCGACGGCGCCGCCCGCATTGTGCTTGCGCACCTGCACAATCGCCTGTAGAGGAGTCTGCGCGCGCGTGGGCGCTGTTAACTGCTTGATCACCTCAACTGGCTCAATTTTTCTGGCTTCGGATGGTCGGTCTGAAGACAGGTGGATCTGGTCGTCCGCAGCAATGGATACGCTCGTCGCCCTGCAGGCCGTCTTCCTCGGCATTGTCGAGGGGCTTACTGAGTTCCTTCCGGTTTCGTCGACTGGGCACCTGATCCTCGTCGGCGACCTCCTCGGCTTCAACGACGCCTCGAGCTCCGTCTTCGACGTCGTCATCCAGCTCGGCGCGATCCTGGCCGTCGTCGTCGGCTTCTTCCCCCGCCTCGCTCGCGTCGCGTTCACCCTGCACGAAGACCCCAGCTCGCGCCGCTTTGCCATCGCCGTGATCCTCGCCTTTCTTCCCGCGGCGGTTGTCGGCGTCTTCGCCCACGACTTCATCAAGGCCGTGCTGTTCTCCCCGCTGGTGGTAAGTGTCGCCCTGATCGTCGGCGGCGTCATCCTCGTCCTCGTCGAGCGGTTCGTCCCGAAGCCGCGGATCCACGAGGTGGAGGATTTCTCGGCCGGCCTCGCGCTGAAGATCGGCTGCTACCAGGTGCTCTCCATGATACCGGGGGTCTCGCGCGCCGGAGCAACCATCGTCGGTGCCCTGCTGCTGGGCGTCGACCGCAGAGCGGCGGCCGAATTCTCTTTCTTCCTCGCGATCCCAACGATGCTCGGCGCCTCGGCGCTCGACTTGTTCAAGAGCCGCGATCTCTTGACGATGAACGACGCCGGGGTCATCGCCATCGGCTTCGTCGCCGCGTTTGTCGCAGCCATGCTGGTGGTGCGCACCTTCGTCGCTTTCGTCGGCCGACACGGGTTCGCGCCGTTCGGCTGGTACCGGATCGTGATCGGGACACTGATGCTGATCCTGCTCGCCGTCCGACACTGAGGCGAAGGCCTCAGGATTTCTGAATCGGGAGCTGTCTGAGCTTGCCGCCGGGGTTGGTGGGGAGCTGGAAGTCGGCGCCGCCGGCGATCAGGCTCGCCTGATCGATGATTTTTGGCCACTTGCGGCGGCTACTCAACGAAGCGAACGCCGAGCTTGACGCCCTTGCGCCAGCGGATTTCGCAGCGCCGGACGGGTCCGTTCAGGATCTTGAGCACGATCGGCCCCGGATCCTCGAACGCGTCCGCCGGCTGGATGCAAGCGCCGGAGGCCGAAATGTTCAAGACGGTGCAGTCCATGACGCACCGGGCGTCGCGGTAGACGATCTGGCCGGCCTTGAGGACTTTGTGGCGTACGCTGTCGCGCTCTGTTCTGCCGGCCGTTTCGGTCGACGCTTCGCCATCGCTGTCGCACGAGCGCGCGAGCCGCTGCAGCACCTCGGCGTAGGCCGTGCCGACAGGCTGATTGCGCATCCGAAGCAGGACCGGCGACCGGATTCCCGTCGCGTCAAGACGGGCAACCAGTTCGGCGCCCGTCTGGTCCGGCAGTGCAAAGGCCGACAAGATCAGGTCGTAATCTTCGAAGGCCAGGCGTTCAAGCGCAAGCTGTCCGGTCGACACCGTGTCGCAGGTCGCACCGCCGCCGGCGATCAGCCGCTCGACGGCGGTGGCGGCGTCGCGATTGCTCTCAACTTGAAGAACGCGCACGAACAGGCGCTCCATTCACAGCCCGATCCTCTGCGCCCAGTCTAAGGCGGGACCGGTGAAGGAGACGCTAAAGCGTTCCTGTCGTTGCGAGAGCAGGAGGCGGACCGGCGCTACTTGCTAACCGGCTCGACCGCGATCGCGACAGCGTCCGTGAGGTAGGCGGTGATGGAGTCCCCGACGTTGACCATTCCCAGCATCTTCCTGGCTTCCTCGTCCTGGACGTTCAGGGTGTGGACCTTGCCGCCGGACTGATCGACAAGCGAGATCGTATGCGCCGAGGGGTCGACGCCGACCACGAGGCCGCTGAGGATGATCTTCTGCGCGACCGCCGCGCCGGGCAGCGCACCGGGCTGCGCGCGCGCGGTCGCGACCGCGCTCATGTCGTCGGGCGCTCGCTGCCCCGCGGGAGCAATCACATAGACCGTGGAGTCGTAGTAGCGGACGACCACCTTGTCGCCGGGTCGCACCTGATCGAGATTGCGAACTTCCTTGCTGAGCTTGACGTTGAGCTCGTCACCATCGGGACCAACCAGGGTCGCCCTGCGGGCTGCGGCGTCGATGGACTTCACCGTCGCCTGCATGCTGCTGGCCTGGCTTTCACCGACGCCGCCGATGGCGGCTCCGTCTTGCGCCCGCGCGGGCGAAGCCAGCATCGGCGACAGGCTGATCGCCCCGGCGACGCCGAGGACGAGTGAAACGCCAGCGAGGCCCTGAAGCGTCCTGCCGAGCCTTGTCTTCGAGCTTGTCATGTCCCTCTCCCCATATGCCCGCGCAAATGCTTTGCGCCGATCGTATGCGCATCTTCTTCGCCTGCGCGCCTATTGCAAGATCGAATACTCAGGGCTCCTCGCCCAGAGACAGCAGCGACGCGTTGCCACCCGACGCGGTCGTGTCAACGCAAAGAGTTCGCTCGTGCATGAATCCCCCCAAATAGTGTGCGCAGCCCGCCGGCGACATGCCGCGGCCGAGATCTCCGTTGGGCTCCTCGGCAAAGAGGATCAACGGGATGATCGGCCCGTCGCGGGCCGCCAGCGCGCGGTTGAGCACCGGCACAAGCGCATCCGGGCCTGCGTAAGCGAGGCCCGCAAGCTCCGGCGCGGCCGCGAGGTCTTCAACCGAGCCGTCGTCACCGACAGGAAGCAGGACCAGCGCGTCTTCGAGCACGCCACCGCCGATCACGGCGGCAACGGCCTCCGCCGCCAAGGTCGGATTCGCATGCCACGCGACGACGCCGTTGCCTGCGGCAAGCGCGGCGGCGATCTGAGCGACGAATGGAACGAGGTCCAGCCCGTCGCCCAGGCTGAGACAGATGACCACACCGCGTGGCGCATGCCGGATCTCGTTGCGCTCGCCGGTCGGCCCGGGCAGGGCATCCGGTTCGGCGAACTCCGCGCGGAGCTGGGCGCCGTAAAAGCGAACATAACGGGCCGCCTCTTCTCCGGCCGCGTTCGTTGCGAGCAGACGATCCGCGGCGCGTTCGAGACGATCGGCACGCACCTCGGCCGCCATTGCAGCCCACGCACGGCCGCCTTCCCCGGCCGTTCGCATCGCCGCGGCAAGACCGGCGCGGGCAAAGCGGACGATGGGCGTCGGCCCGCGTCCGCTCGCTGACCGCGCTTCGCTGGGCGTCGCAACGCCCTCGCGCGCAGGCCGATACGTCGAGAAGCGCCGCAGGTACATTGGCCCCCCGGCCTTCGGCCCGGTGCCGGAGAGCCCCTGGCCGCCGAACGGCTGGACACCGACCATCGCGCCGATCTGGTTGCGGTTGACGTAGGTGTTGCCGACGCGGGTGCGGCCGAAAATCCTGCGCCAGGTCTGATCGATGCGCGTCTGCACGCCGAGCGTCAGGCCATAGCCGGTGTCGTTGATCGCGGCGAGGACATCGTCCAGGCGATCGGCCCGGTAGCGGATCACGTGCAGCACCGGGCCGAAAACTTCCCGCTGCAGACGCGAGAGCCGATCGATCTCGACCAGCGTCGGGGCGAAGAAGGTTCCGCGGCTCGTATTCGGCCCGAGCCGCGCGCGCGCGAGGATCCGGGCTTCGCGCTCCATGCGCGTGACGTGACCGTTGAGCATGTCGCGGGCGTCGGCATCGATGACCGGGCCGATGTCGGTCGCGAGCAGCGCCGGATCGTCGATGACAAGCTCGTCCATCGCCCCGGCCAGCATCCTCAGCAGGCCATCGGCGATATCCTCCTGGACAAACAGCACGCGGAGCGCCGAGCAGCGCTGGCCGGCGCTCTGGAAGGCGGAGACAAGCGCGTCGCGCGTGACCTGCTCGGGCAACGCCGTCGAGTCGACGATCATGGCGTTCTGCCCGCCGGTCTCGGCGATCAGGGTCGCCGGCGGTCCGTCCCGGCGGGCCAGCGTGCGGTTGATCTGCCACGCAACCTCGGTGGAGCCGGTGAAGGCGACCCCCGAGATCCGTGGATCGGCAACCAGCGGCGCGCCGACGCGCGCGCCATCGCCCGGAAGCAAATGCAGCACGTCGCCGGGGATGCCGGCTGCGAGGAGGATGCGCACAGCCTGGGCGGCGATCAGCGGCGTCTGTTCGGCCGGCTTGGCGAGAACCGCGTTGCCGGCGACGAGCGCTGCCGTCACCTGGCCGGTAAAGATGGCGAGAGGGAAGTTCCACGGGCTGATGCAGGCGAAAAGGCCGCCGCCGCCCAGCGTCACTGCCCGAACGCCGTCGCCGCCGACCGGGAGCGGCAGCGGCCGTTCCAGGTCCGCCCGCGCGCGCGCCGCGTAGTAGCGGCAAAAATCGACCGCCTCGCGCACCTCGGCGACGGCATCGGCAACGGTCTTGCCGGCCTCTGCAATGCACATCGCCATCAACGCCGGCATCTCGCGTTCGAGCCGGTCGGCGGCGCGATCGAGGCAGGCGGCGCGCTCGTCGACGGGTGTCTCCGCCCACTGCGGCGCCGCCGCCGCGGCGATCTGGAGCGCTCGGGCCACGTCATCCGCCGTCGCCTCGGTGACGCTGCCGACGGTTCGCGCCGCGTCCGAGGGCGAAGCCACGGCCCGGCCGCCGGCGCCGCCCTCTCCGATCTCACCGCCGCCGATCAGCGGCGCAGCCGTCCATGGCCCGCGGCCGGCGGCGGCCATGTTCTCGGCCAGGACCGCAAGCCGCGAACGATCGGCCAGATCGATGCCGGCGGAGTTGAGTCGCTCCGGCAGGAACATCGCCCGCGGCTCTGGAATGCGCGGATGCGGCACATGGGCAAGACTGCGCACCCGGGCGATGGGGTCGGCGACGATCTCGTCGACGGGCAGCCGGTCGTCCTGGATGCGGTTGACGAAGGAGCTGTTGGCCCCGTTTTCGAGCAGGCGCCTGACGAGGTAGGCAAGCAGGTCTTCGTGCTGACCGACCGGAGCGTAGATGCGACAGCCGACCCCGACCCCATCCTTCTCGATGAGCTGCTCGTAAAGGCCATCCGCCATGCCGTGCAGCCGCTGGAACTCGTAATCCCGCCGACCGCCGGCATACTCGAGCACAGCGGCGATCGAGTGGGCATTGTGGGTCGCGAACTGTGGATAGAAGGCGTCCCTTTCCGCAAGCAGCATGCGCGCGCAGGCAAGGTAGGACACATCCGTCAGGGCCTTGCGGGTGAATACGGGATACCCGGGCAGGCCGAGTTCCTGGGCGCGTTTGATCTCCGCATCCCAGTAGGCGCCCTTGACCAGCCGCACCATCAGCCGGCGCCTGGCCTTTCGCGCGGTTTCCGCCAGCCACTCGATGACGTGGGGCGCGTTCTTCTGGTAGGTCTGGACAACGACCCCGAGGCCGCCCCAGCCCGCAAGAGAGCGCTCGCCCGCCAGCGCGGCGATGACATCGAGCGACAGATCGAGGCGATCGGCCTCCTCCGCGTCGATGGTGAGCGCGATCTCCGCCGCTGCGGCCGCCCGTGCCAGTTCCCGCAACCGCGGCACGACCTCCGCCATGACGCGATCCGCCTGGGCAACCTCGTAACGCGGATGCAGCGCCGACAGCTTGACCGAGATCCCCGGCCCGGAGATCACGTCGCGATCCTTGGCCGCGGCGCCGATGGCGGCGATGGCGTTGGCGTAGGACCGGAAGTAGCGCTCGGCGTCGGCCATGGTCCGCGCCGCCTCGCCGAGCATGTCGTAGGAGTAACGATAGCCGCGCTTTTCCAGGGGCTTCGCCCGGTCGAGGGCGTTCTCGATGGTCCGCCCCATCACGAACTGGCGGCCAAGGATGCGCATCGCCTGGTTGACGGCCTCGCGCACCACCGGCTCGCCGAGCCGGGCGATGAGGCGGCCCATCGCGGCCCCCGGCGTCTGGCCGGCGGCGTCATGCAGACGGACCATGCGGCCGGTAAGCATCAGCGCCCAGGTCGAGGCGTTGACGAACAGCGAACTGCTCCGGCCGAGATGGCGATCCCAGTCGGCCGCCGACATCTTGTCGCGGATCAGCCGTTCCTGCGTCAGATCGTCGGGGACCCGCAGGAGCGCCTCGGCGATGCACATCAACAGCACGCCCTCCTGCGACGACAAGCCGTACTCGTGGAGGAAGGCGTCCAGCCCGCCCCTGCCGCGGCGCTCCCGACGCACCGCCTCGACGAGGTGGTGCGCCCGGGCCTGGATTCGCGTCCCGGCGTCGTCGGGCTGATCGAGCCGATCGAGCAGCGCCTGCACGCTCGCCGTCTCATCGCCGCGCTGGTGTGCCCGGATCGCGGCCCGCCGCGCGCCCACCTCTTCCGGCGGGCGGGCGAAGACGAAGTTCATTCCGACGTCGTCCCGCGGCTCTCGACGCCGAAATCGCTACCCGGCGGGGGCATGGATGATGCCCGAGACCTTCGCCTCCACCGAACGGTCGAAGTCGGCCACGATGTCTGCATTCGGCTCGGCCGTGGCGAGGCTGGCTCCGACAACGGCCAGCGCGCAGAAGATAAAGCCCGGAATAATTTCATAGATGTCAAATATGCCGCCCTCGAGCTGTTTCCAGACGACGACCGTGACCGCGCCCACGATCAACCCGGCCGCGGCGCCGTACCGGTTCATTCGCCGCCAGAACAGCGACAGCAGGATCACCGGTCCGAACGCGGCGCCGAAGCCGGCCCAGGCATAGCTGACCAGGCCGAGCACCCGGCTCTCAGGATCGGACGCGAGAAGGCCCGCGATGACGGCAATCGCGACGACGCAGAAGCGGCCGACGAAAACCAACTCCTTGTCGCTCGCGTTGCGGCGGATGAAGGGGCGGTAGATGTCCTCCGTCAAAGCGCTCGAACAGACGAGAAGCTGAGAGTCGATCGTGCTCATCACCGCAGCAAGGATTGCAGCAAGCAAGAATCCCGAAACCCACGGATTGAACAGGATCTGGCAGAACTGGATGAACACGGTCTCCGGGTTGCCCAGCGGCTCGGCGGAAAAATAGGCGATGCCGGTGTAGCCGACGAAGACCGCACCGTAGAGCCCGCACACCATCCAGACGATGTTGATCAGGCGCGCCAGCGGCACGTCGCGCGGCAGGCGTACGGCCATGAACCGGACAAGGATATGCGGCTGGCCGAAGTAACCCAGCCCCCAGCCCATCAGCGAAACGATCCCGAGCGCGGTCATCCCCTTGAAGACGTCGTTGAAGGTCGGATCGACAGTGGCGACCGCGGCCGTCGTCTCGCCCCAGCCGCCGAGGTGGCCGATGGCAACAATGGGGACGATGATCAGGGCGAGGAACATCATCATTCCCTGGAAGAAGTCGGTCCAGCAGACGGCCAGGAAGCCGCCGAGAAAGGTATAGGAAACGATGACGCCGGCGCCGATCCACAGCGCGAGGCCGTAGCTCAGCCCGAAGGTTTCCTTGAACAGGACGCCGCCGGCGACGAGCCCGGCCGAGACGTAGAAGGTAAAGAAGAGAAGGATGACGACCGCGGAAATGACCCTGAGGATGCGCGTGCTGTCGGCAAAGCGATTGTCGAGATAATCGGGGATGGTCAGCGAGTCCTTCGCCACCTCGGTGTAGATCCGCAGCCGTTCGGCGACGAACTGCCAGTTGAGGTAGGCGCCGATGACGAGGCCGATGCCGATCCAGATCTGGTTCATTCCGTCGGCGTAGACGGCGCCGGGCAGGCCGAGCAGCAGCCAGCCGCTCATGTCCGAAGCGCCGGCCGACAGGGCCGCCACCGGCGGGGCCAGGCCACGGCCGCCGAGAATGTAGTCGGCAAGGTTCTTGGTCAGGAAATAGCAGATCAGGCCAATGCCCAGCATGGCGACGAGATAGACGGCAAATGCAACGATCGCGCCGGTGCTCATGATTCACCTCCCGCTCCTGCCCGGCCCTCCTTCGCAACCGCTGTGCCGGGCTCGCTATGAAGGCGCTATGGCGTTGACGGTGGTTCTTCGAGCGAGAGCCTCTAGCGGCGCTTGAGGGCGGCGCCGACGTAGGTGATGATCGACAGCGCCACGACTGTCAGCATCGGCGCCAGCAGCCACAACCAGGTGGCGAGGGTCAGGCTCGTATGCATGGCTCAGCAGCCTCCATCAGCCGATTCTAGCACGCACCCCGCCGCCGGCGCATGCCTTTACTGACGCATTTGCCCCAAAAGCGAGAAACCCGCCGCAGCCGGGCGCAATCCACGCGAGCGGCAGCGTCCCAGCGCCTTGCAGGCCGGACGCGACTGCGAAAAGCCGCGCCGCCGCATCATGGCTCGCCGATCCAGCCCTGCTTGACGAACAGCGCCTTCAGGCTGGCGGCGAGCTTGTCCCCGAGATGGCCCGCCTCGGCATCGACATTGGCGCTGAGATCTTCATTGGCGAACTGACTGCCGGCGGTAATCGCCGTCGAGACCAGCAGGTGGCCAGCCAGTGCGCCCACGCCCATTGTTTCCGCCGCGCCCGGCATGATGGTGCTCTCGGCCTTACCGCTCATGCTTTCGATGGCGATGCGCTGACCGGCAACGGTTTCGTAGACCTGCGCGTGCGCCTCGACATCGCTGCGCCCGGCGCCGAGGCCGATGATCATCCGCTCGGCCTCGTTGCCCTGGTCGATGGAGACCAGCTGGCCCCTGATCAGCACATCGGTGCCCGTCGGTGACGGGGGCGTGGAAGCCCGTTGCGCCGGAAGTCCCATGGCCTGAATGTCTGAGACAAGATGCTTGGCGAGAGCGGCTGCGACGGCGTGGCTAAGCTTCTGCTCCTGCGCAGATTTAGCGGTTCCATCTATCTTTTGTGCGATCTCGGCACCGACCGGATCCAACTGGATCTCTTGTGGCGTCACGGCGAAGTCGTAGACAAGCACGCGCTGCGGCTGTGCCAGTTTCTCCGCCGCGCCGGCTTCCGGCGTCACCTTAACGCTCGTGCAACCGTTGAGCAGAATAGCCACGAGCGGCGTGACGACCAGCAGGAAACCCTTCAAGGTCCCGGTCCGATCTTGCAGAACCATTCTATATCTCCAGGTGAAGCTTTGATGGGGTCGTCATGAAAGCATCCCCGGTCGGATACTGAAGGACGCCGCCTCGGCTCCCCGCTTTTTCCGCAGCCGCCTTCCAGGATCGACCGGCGCCGCGGACGGGCTGGCGGGAATGACAGAGCGCCTTCCGCGCCAGCCCGTCCGGTCTGCGCCTGCGGATCGGACGATCCGCTGTGTGGCCTTATCCGGCCGGTTCGACGGCAGCGATGACAGCCTCGGTGATCACCGCCGTAATCGTGTCCCCGACCTTGATCGAAGGCAGCTCTTTCCGGTAGTCGGGGTTCTTGACCGCGAGGGTCCGCACCATTCCGCCGCTCGGATCGACCAGAGAGATCGTATTGGCGGCCGGATCAACGCCCGTCACCAGTCCGGTGACGATCACCCGCTCGGCCGCGCCGGCAGCCGGCAACTCGCCCGGCGCCGCGCGCGCCACCGCTGCGGCGATTGCGTCTTCCGGCACCTTGGTGCCCGGAGGCGCGATCATGTAAACCGCCGCTTCGCGGAAGTGGACGAGGAGCGTGTCGCCAGGCTGAATCTGGTCGAAGTTTCGCACCTCGCTGCCGACCTTCATCGTCTTTGTTGCGCCCTCCGGGCCGACAAGGGTCAGGGTCCGCTTGGCGTAGTCGATCGACTGCACCGTTGCGGTCATGACGACGGTTTCCGACTGCCCGATACCCGTCATGTCGGCATTCTGCGCCCGCGCCGACGGCGCGAAGCCCATGGTCGGACTCAGCGCGAGGATACCGAAGATGAATGCGGCAGCGCCGACGCTGCGCACGAGGTTGGTTGGATGGCTTGTTCGCTTCATGGCCTTAATTTCTCCTCAGGACACCTGCTGTCGTGCTGGAAATCCGACGAGCCGTTGCGCTCGATAGTCTCCCGACCGATCGGCACACGCGTGCCGCCCTCGCGCCGCTTGTACCGCGCAAAGAGCCTTTCATGGTTTTCAGTCGGCGCGCCGATCCGCCCAATATTGCATCGATCTAGTGGAGGCAAAGCATCGTTCGAAACGACCGGATCTTCCCTCGTCGTTTCCTAATGGCGCGCGCTTGCGTCTTCTTGTCATATCGTGCCACACTATGCGGAAGAAGGTCGTGTCGCTTGCGAAAGCCTCGTCCGCAAGCGCCCTGGCGCGGCCGGTCTGCGAGTCAATCGCGGACTGCGGGGATGGGCGACTCGGCGAATTATGCCTGGACAAGCGATCACGCTCGCGCGGGCCGGTGCTCTCGCGCCATTCGTCGATTTTCTGGACGAGGTGGGCGCCCCCTACGGACGGTTTCTGGAAAGCGCGCGCTTGTCGCCCGATCTGTTTGCGGATCCTTCCGCGCTGTTCCCCTTGCGACAGGGCATGCGCTTCATCGACGCGGCGGCGCATAGCCAGGGGATAGACGACATCGGCCTGGTCGTCGGCCGCAGAACCGGGATTACCGGCCTGCTCCCCTTGGGCGGTTTGATTTCGCCGCAGCAAACGCTTGACCAGGCGATCGCCGTGCTGATCCGAGGCGCCGCCTGGTTCAATCCCGGCGCTCGGCTTTCGCTCGCGTGCAGGGGCGACCGCGCGTTCTTTCGCCACAGCATTCCGACGATGCCGCATCGCGAAGCCCACCTGTTCAGCTTGATGGTGATGATCGATGTCGTCCGCCTCGCAGCCGGACCGCGGTGGCAACCCATCGCCGTGTATCTGCCCCGCGGCGAACAGGGCAGGTCGCGCGCCTACGAAGCCCTGCTTGGCGCCCCGTGCCACCGCGGCACGGATTGCTGGACCCTCGTTTTCGACAAGGACCTGCTTGCGCAGACCCTTCGATTTGCCCGGTCGGCGTCCCGGTCCTCGGACGAGATTATGGCGGGGCTGCAAAGAACGGCGCCGGCAGGCGATTTCGAAGGTTCGCTGCGTCAGTTGATCGCATCCATGCTCTCGCTGGGCGCCCCAACCCTGAACGCGGTCGCCGAAGCCGGAGGACTGAGTCCGCGAACGTTGCAGCGGCGCTTGAGCGAATGCGGACGGACGTATTCCGATCTGGTCGAGGACGCGCGGTTCGACGCCGCCAAGAGGTTGCTCCGCAGGAACGACCTCAGGATCGTAGATATCGCCCTCGAACTCGGCTACTCGGACGCCGCAAACTTCACCCGCGCCTTTCGACGCTGGTCGGGGTCGGCGCCCCGGACAGCCCGGATCTCCGAAATCCGCAGCTGATCTGATCCGGATCCCGCCTCGGCGGAAGGCGCCTGGAGGCGCCTTCCTGAGTGCACCTCTTCACTCGCTCGTCTTGTTGTTGCGCTGAGCCTGCATCAGGCGCTTTTCGTCCTCGGGCGAAAGCTGCGGGCGGTCAATGGAAAGCGTCAGCTTGTCCAGCGTCCCGTTGAAGCGGAACGGAACCTGATAGTCGGCATCGTCAACCGGCGTGCCGGTATCTGCGCCGATGTCGAAATTCTCGTCCCACTGCAGGATGATCGGCAGAGTCCGTTCCATCTTCTGTTCCGCAACGGCCTTGCCGTCCACCTTCAGCACGCCCACGCCGCCGCGACCGATGCCGGAGAAATTGTTGAAGGCGAGCGTGCCCGCGCCGAGGCCGTCGTACTTGAAGTCGAACTCGAGCGTATGCTTGCCCGGCGTCAGCGCATCAGCGCCTTCCCACCGGACTCGCTGGAGGTCGATCAGATTCCACAGGAACACCGGTTTGCCCTTCAGCACGTAGAAGCCGTATCCGGCGAACCGGCCGCCCTGGGTCACGATCATGCCGTCGGCGCCGCCCTCGGGGACCTCGACGTCGGCCTTGAACGTGTACGAGGAGTTAAGGATGGAGGGGGCGTCGCCGTTCGGCGTACCGGTGATTTCGCCGGACCACGCGAAATCGGTCCGGCCGGCCGCCAGACTCGGACGCGGTGTGACGAGCCGCGCCGATATCGAGGCGTCAAGCGGCAGAACCTGGTACTTCTTCGCCTCCTCCCAGAAAAGGGTCTGCAGTTCCTTGAGCTTTTCGGGGTACTTGTCGGCGACGTTCTCGGCCTGCGTCCAGTCCTTGCTGACCTGGTAGAGTTCCCACGGAAATCCGGCCGGATCGAGCAGCGCCGGACCGAACGTGACCCACGGCGGCCGCATGACCTTGGTGCTGGCCATCCATCCGTCGTGATAGATGGCGTGATCTCCGAACATTTCGAAATACTGGGTGGTGTGCCGCGACGGCGCCGACGCGTTGGCTTTGTCGAAGGTGTAGGTCATGCTCACGCCCTCGATCGGGCTCTGCTTGATACCGTCGACCACGTCGGGCTGCTTGATGCCGGTGGCTTCCAGGATCGTCGGAACGACATCGATGATGTGGTGGAACTGGTTGCGGATGCCGCCCTTGTCGGTAATCACCTTCGGCCAGGAGATCGCCATGCCCTGGCGGATGCCGCCGAAATGGGACGCCACCTGCTTGACCCAGGAGAACGGCGTGTCGAACGCCCAGGCCCAGCCAATGGCCATATGCGGATAGGTCTTGTCTGATCCCCAGACATCGTAGAAGTTCTTGAGCTGGTCTTCGACCGGGACAACAACGCCGTTGAACATAGCCACTTCATTCGGCGTACCCACGTGTGTACCTTCGGAACTGGTTCCGTTGTCGCCGTTGATGTAGATGATCAGGGTGTTGTCGAGCTTGCCCTCTCTCTCCACTTCGTCGATGACGCGGCCGATCTCGTGATCCGTGTAGGCGGCATAGGCGGCGAAGACATCGACCTGACGGATGAACAGCTTCTTCTCATCCGCGCTCAGCGCCTCCCACCGCTTGAGCAGGTCGTCCGGCCAGGGGGTCAGCTTCGCGTCCTGCGGAATGACGCCTAGCCGTTTCTGGTTGGCGTAGATCGTCTCGCGCAGCTTGTTCCAGCCCTCGTCGAAGAGGTGCATGTCGCTGATCTTCTGGATCCATTCCGGCGTCGGGTGATGCGGCGCGTGGGTGCCCCCCGGCACGTAGTAGATGAACCACGGCTGGTCAGGGTCGATCGCGGTCACGCGGCGCATGTGCGTGATCGCATCGTCCGCCATTTCCGTGATCAGGTTCCACTTCGGATTGCCGATGTAGGGATAGATCGCGGACGTGTTACGGAAGAGGTTCGGCTGCCACTGGTTGGCATCGCCGCCAACGAACCCGTAGAAATAGTCGAAGCCCTGGCCGACCGGCCAGTTGTCGAAGGGACCCGCGGCGCTCGCCTGGAACGGCGGAACGT
The DNA here is from genome assembly GCA_016793925.1 of Rhodospirillales bacterium. Taxonomy (GTDB): domain Bacteria; phylum Pseudomonadota; class Alphaproteobacteria; order Rhodospirillales; family Defluviicoccaceae; genus JAEULH01. Next base: position 25,824 of record JAEULH010000063.1, read on the forward strand.
TGTGATCCTTGCCGAACCACGACGTCGCATAGCCGTGGTCTTTCAGGATCCGGCCGATCGTGGCTTTGTCACGCGTGATTATGCTGTCGTAGCCCGGAAAGCCGGTAGCCATTTCGGCAATGACGCCGAAGCCGCTCGAATGGTGGTTGCGCCCGGTGATCAATGCCGCCCGGGTCGGCGAACACAAGGCCGTGGAGTTGAAGTTCGTGTAGCGCAAGCCATCCCGGGCGATGCGATCAAGGGCGGGCGTCGGGATCACCCCGCCGAACGTGCTCGGTACCCCAAACCCGGAGTCGTCGGTCATGATCAGCAGGACGTTGGGAGCGCCCTTCGGCGGCACCACGCGCGGCGGCCAGTAGGGAACCGACTGTTCCGCATTGCGCTCGATCTTGCCGCCGAATTTGGACGGAGGCGGCGGCAACTGGTTACCGGGGATGGTTGTGGTCGCACTCGGCGACCCGGGTTTGGCTGCGCCGGTTTCGGCAAGCGCCGGCGAAATCGCCGACAGGCTTGCGATACCTGCGAGTAGGAGAGCAGCAACCGACACGACAAACGAATTTTTCATCACGCCCACCCTGATCCGCGACGCCAACTCTCCGGTAGCGGAGCCGACGCGACCGATCTTGTCATATGGCGCCAGCACAAGCGAATGTTGTAGGCGGGGAGGCCAATACTCACCGTTCGCTCGCTGCGCGCCGGTCGGGAAGGGATCAACTCATGATTATCAAGGGATCGTGTCATTGCAAAGCGGTCAGGTTCACGGTCGAGTCCGGGCACCCGTACCCCTTTGCCTTGTGCTACTGCTCGATCTGTCGGAAGACCGCCGGAGGCGGCGGATATGCGATCAACCTCGGCGCCCGGTTCGCCTCGCTCAGCGTTGAGGGCGCAGACTCCGTCCGGGTCTACCGGGCGAAGATCGCGGACAGCGACGGCAATCTCGTCGCAAGTTCGCTCGAGCGGCGGTTCTGCGGGCAATGCGGGAGCGCCCTGTGGTGCTGGGATCCGCGCTGGCCGGACCTCGTGCACCCCTTCGCCTCGGCCATCGATACCGACCTCCCCGTGCCGCCTGAACGCACCCACTTGATGCTCGGGTCGAAGGCGTCGTGGGTGGTTCCGCAGGTCGAAGAGAACGACAAGACCTTCGCCGAGTACCCCGACGAGTCGCTTGCCGAATGGCACGAACGCCTCGGCCTGGTCGCCGACGGCCAGACCTGAGGCCGGCGCCGGCGCAACGACAGCGGACGCCGAAGGCGACGAATTAAGCCGGCCTCTTGCCCGCCCCCGCCGGCGGCCGCAGCCGCGCGCGAGGATTTCCGTGCGATCCCAGGGGCGGGTGCGGAAGTCGCTCCCCGGCGGCCGGGCGCTAGGCATTCATAGGCTTGCGGCGCCGGTGTCGGGCTCGGCGACCGGCGTGCCCCTCGCGGCAGTCCTAATGTGCATCCTCATACGTCGATAAGAGTAGCTGCGTCGTCGTCCCGGCGCGCGTTAGGCCACCTCCCAAAGCACGGGTCGAATTTCCGCCCGACAACAAATAGCGTCCCCCACTCACAAGCTTGGCACAAGCCGATAGGAGCCGGCACTCTGTACAGCCCGAAGAGTACAGATGCGCTTGGGGGGCGCAATGTATTATCTCTTGCAGTGTTCAATTATCGCACGCCAGCTCTCCTCCAGCGTCATGGATGGAGGTGCTGTATTTTTATTTCTTGGTATTTCGTTGCTTTTCTCGACGACTGAGGGGGTCGGTTATCCCGGGGGCGCGGACTACGGTCTGGTCGCCCTGCTTTCCATCTCGGCCATCGTGGCAACGTGCGCCGTATACGCCAGCGAAGGCCTGAATGACATGCGCCCTCGCGGCAAGACCGGGCTGCGGCCGGCGTTGACGCAAGGGTTGGTCGGGGCGGCGGCGGGCGCCCTGATCGCGATTCCTTTGTCCTCCGCCTACAGCATCTTCAGTCGCGGGCAAGGCGGCGCCGCGCCCGGCTTGGCGCAAATCAGCATCGCGCTCGTCCCCATCTCCGTCTTCTTCTCCCAGCTTCTGCAGCGCTTCATGCGTCAGTACGCGCACACCCAGCGCCGCATCGTCGTCGTCGGCGATCGGACCATCGCCGGCCGGATCGCCAGCCAGCGCGAAATCGCCCATGAGGTTGTCGGCTTTTTCGAGCTCGACCCCGGGGATCCGCTCGCCGGCGGCGAGGACCCGTGAGCAAGTGAAAGCGCCTCGCGCCTCGCGCAGTTTCTCCGACAATCGAAGCCGGACGAGGTGGTCGTGGCCTGCGCCGATCCACAAGGACCGGACTCGCGCGCCGCGGGGCTGCCGGTCTGGGATCTCCTGCAGGCCAAGGCCAACGGTCTTCGCGTTGTCGTATTCGCCGACTTCTGGGAACGCGAGACCGGTCGGATCGACCTCCAGTCGCTCCATCCCGCCTGGCTCCTGTTCGGGCCCGCGTTGAGCGGCAACGCCAGGTCCCTGCTTACGAAAAGAGCGGGCGACGTCGTGTTCGCGTCGTTGATGCTCCTCTTGACGTCCTGGGTTTTTTGCCTTGTCGCCGCGCTCGTCAAGACGACGAGCCGGGGCCCGGCAATCTATCGCCAGGAGCGGGTGGGCCTGAACGGCAGGACGTTCACGCTGCTGAAGTTCCGCAGCATGCGTGTGGACGCCGAACATGGATCCGGTCCGACCTGGGCGAGGCCGGATGATCCCAGGGTTACGCCGGTGGGCGCGTTCCTGCGCAAGACCCGTCTCGATGAGCTCCCGCAGCTCTGGAACATCCTGAGGGGCGACATGAGCCTGGTCGGGCCGCGACCGGAGAGGGTCCATTTCGTCGAACTTCTGAGCCGCTCCCTTCCCTTCTATGGCCTTCGACACGCCATGAAGCCGGGACTGACCGGGTGGGCGCAAGTCAATAACGGGTACGCAGCCTCGGTCGACGAGAGCGCCGAAAAGCTAAGCTACGACCTCTTTTACATCAGGCACAGCAGCGTTCTGTTTGATCTTTTCATCGCTGCAAGAACGCTTCGTGTCGTTTTGAAGAGAACAGGTCAATAGAGGAACGAACTTCTGTTCGCGAGGAAATTGAACGGAATGGATATGTCGCTCGATCGTCCGGAGTCCGGCCGCGGAAGCGCAATGCCGCACCAGCCGGCGCGTGACGGGATGAACATCAATGCTTTTCTGAGACTTCTCTGGCGCAGAAAGATCCTCATCCTGGCGACGATCCTCCTCAGCGTTACCTCTGCCGCGAGCTATGCCTTCCTTGCTACGCCGAGGTACGAAGCCGACGCCCAGTTGTTGTTCGAGCCCGCCGCCAACCTGGTCGCCGAAAACATCGCGACGCTGGACCGGGAACCACAAGACGAAGCGGCGGTCCTCAGTCAGGTCGGCATTCTGCAGTCGCGCGAGCTTGCCCAAAGGGTCATCGACAAGCTTCAACTTCAAAACGTCGAAGAACTGAACCCTAAAGAAGAGTCCAGCGGCCAGTTGTTCGCCTTCCTCGGCAAGACGGTGCCCTGGCTGTTTGCCGGCGACGCCGGGGCCGCGCAACGCGACGCTCGGAGCACGACCGGGCAGTGGCCGCCGCCGGGTGCGGACCCGGAGCAAGGTTCGCGGGAGACGCGGGTGATCGAAGCGTTCCTGAGCCGGCTCAACGTGAGCCCGGTGGGTCGCTCGCGCGTCGTCGAGCTGAAGTTCACCGCCGAGGATCCCGAACTCGCTGCGACTGTCGCCAATACTCTTACGGAAATGTTCCTCCTAACGCGCTTCGAACACAGACTCCAGTATGCACGACAGGCCAGCGACTGGTTGGCGTCCCACGCCCAGCAGATCAAGGCGGACGTGGAGCAAACGGAAAGCACCCTGGAGAACTATCGGAAGGAGCATAACCTCTTGCAGGGCGACAAGGTAATGCTGCTTTCACAGCAGATTACCGAATTGAACAAAGAGATCATGACCGCGTCCCATGATCGCGCTATTGCCGAGGCAGAGCTTGCGCAAGCAAAGCTTGTCGCGAAATCCGGCAATATTGAAAACCTGAACCAGGTCCTCGAGTCGTCGCTGATACAGAGGCTGCGCGAGGAGGAAATAGGCCTGGAGCGGGCGGAAGCCGAGATGAACGAGCGTTACGGCCCGCGCTATCCGCAAATGCTGGAATTCAAGGCGGCGAAACAGCGGTTCCAGGAAAAGGTCAGAAGCGAGGTCAACAAGATCATCCAGGCTTTGGAGGAGCGCGTTCAGGTTTCGCGTCTCCGCGAGCAGGACCTCGATCGAAACCTCGCCTCGCTCAAGCAGCAGGTCGGCGACGCGAATACGGCATCGGTTCGGTTGCGGACGCTGGAACGGGACGTCGAGGCCAGCCGCCTGCTTCTTGAGAAGTTCATGACCTCCTTCATGGAGATGAGCGCGCAGCAGGACGTCCATTCGCAAATGCCGCAAGCCTCGGTGATCTCGAAGGCAAGTGCGCCCGAACACCCGTCCTTTCCCCGCAAAGGGCTCGTAATCTTCCTGGGCCTCGTCGGCGGCACGATCTCGAGCTTTCCGCTCGCCTTCGCGGCCGAGGCCATGGGCTCCGGTTATCGGAGCGCCGAGGACGTCGAATTCGACACCGGCCTGCCCGTCCTCGCCCACGTTCCGAAGGTTGAAGGCCGGGGCCTGACGGGCAGGAACCTGGCCTGGTATTGCGTCAGCAAGCCGGACTCTGTCTTCACCGAAGCCATCCGCCTCCTGTGCGCACGGCTGCTCGCTTCGACCCCCTACGACCTTCACCAAAGCATCGTTTTCGTCTCCTCGAAGGCCGGCGAAGGCAAGACCACGATAACGCTTGCCGTGGCCAGGGCGTTGGCGCGGGCCGGCCGCAAGGTCGTGGTGGTCGACGCCGATTTTCGCTGCGGGAAGGTCGCCGCAATGCTCGACCTTCGCCGGGAAATGGGCCTCGCCGAACTCATCGCCGGGGCCGCCCGTCTCGATGATGTCATTCAGCAGGACCGCGGCTCTGCCGTCGACGTCATCGCGAGCGGCGCCTACGCCTCCGAGAGCGCCGACGACCTCTCCAGGGAATGCTTCCCCGTCGTCCTTCAGGACCTGCACAGCCGTTACGACGTCGTCCTGATCGATGCGCCGCCGTTTCTTGCGCTTTCGAGCGCGTCCGTCCTCGCTGCCAAGGCCGACCTCACGATCGTCGTCGCCGGCTGGAGCACAACTCCGCGTCAGGTCCTCAGGTACACGGTCGAGCAGGTGCAGCGCGCCGCTCCCCGTGTCGCCGGCGTTGTACTGAACAAGGTCAACATCAACAAGAACAGCCAATATGACTACGGGGATTCGAGCATGTTCGGTCCAGAAGCGCGCAAATACTATGTTCAATAAATGCGGAAGACCGGCAGCGTTTCCGAACCGCTTGACGAATCCTTTTGCAAAAATGGGCGGAGGTGACGGGCTCGCCGAGCCCAGCATGCGCGGGCACGGTGATGGCGCTCGCCTCGGCCTCCATACGGGCTCGATCTTGCCCACCTCCGGAGCGGCGTCCGAGCGCAATCGTCGCCCGGCCAGGGCCCGACGCGTCGCCATGATCGGCAACATCGATCCCGTCAAATTCCGCGGCTGGCTGACCGAGGATCTGGTCGCTCAGGGTCATGCCGTCTTTGCCTGCGCACGGGAGCTAAGCAGTTCAAAAACAACGTATTAATTAGGGTACGGGAGGGGCGAATTTGCGAATAGCGGAGTTTGGTAAGTATTACCCGCCCCATCCCGGGGGCATAGAGTCTTATGTTCAGCAATGCTGCTCTGCATTATCTCATGAACATGAAGTACGAGCCTTTGTCTACAATACGTGTATGAAACAGGTTCACGATACCATCAATGATATCCGCGTTTACCGGGCACCTAGGATACTTGAGTTCGCTTCGCAGCCAGTGGCCCTAACACTTGGCCACAACATCAAGCTCTTCTCTCCGGATTTATTGCACCTGCATTGGCCGAATCCACTTTCCGCAATTATTTGCGAAACACAGCTTAAAGAAATTCCTGTAGTTGTTACACATCATGCGGATATTACTAGGCAGAGGCTTCTAAGACACGCCGTTATTCCAACTTATCGGAAGCTTCTGAAACGCGCGACCAGCGTAATCGTAACCAGCGGCAAGACTGCCGCTCAGTCCAATGATCTCGGACGCGCACGGAGAGATACGACAATGATACCGATCGGTGTCAACGAGGCTTCTCTTGCCTTGACGCCAACCGTTGAGCGCTACATGGACTACCTACGACGAGTAGTAGTTAATCGCAACCATCTCGTTGTCGGCTTTGTCGGACGTCTCGTCAGTTACAAAGGCATCGACGTCTTGCTGAAGGCCTTGGTTGGGCTCCCAGGCGTCTCCGCGATTATTGCCGGCGATGGTCCGTTGCGAGCTACTTTGCAGGCGGCGGCATATAACTTTGGTGTTGCTGATCGGGTTAAATTTTTGGGCCAAATCAACGATTTCATGAGAGCCGCGCTGTACAGGACAATTGACATTTTTGTCCTTCCTAGCGTTAGCACTGCGGAAACGTTCGGAATCGTCCAGGTCGAAGCTCAGCTTTGTCAGTGTCCAATTATAGCTTCAAATCTCTCGAGCGGCGTAACAGAGGTAACAATCCATGGGACGACAGGGCTTTGTGTACAACCAGGCAATTCAGAGGCGTTGGCCGAGGCTGTAAAGCTTTTGGCCGCCAACCCGGAGCTGCGGAAGCGCTTCGGAAAAGCCGGCTTCGAGAGGGCATCCGCGCTCTACAAAGCGGCTGCTGTAGATGAAAGGCTTCGCGAACATTTCCGGTTCCTCGAATCACGGCTGAACGCACGCGTCCATCGCCATGGAGCGGCAACTCCCACCTCGGAGTTTACGTGAATTACAGGGCCTTGAAACGGCTTCCTGCGGTGCTCGATGACGCGCTTCTACGTAGGAGCAATAGTCGGCAGCACGGACTCCGGGCGGCACTGTCTGAAACTCCGGCTCATACCTAGCTGATCATTTCACTATGTCCTTCCGGCGCAGGCAAGCGATCCCTCCTCATAATCCGCCTTGGTGGATGAACCCGAGCATTGCTGCGGTCGCCATTGTTGTTCCTCTTTTGACGGCCGCACTTCTCGTTACCGAGGACTTCCACGCTTATTTTGGTCGACCGCATAAATTCCTTACCCCTCAATATTTTTTTCTCGGCCTCTGCGGCGTATCCCTGTTCTGGCTGGGAGCATACGTCGCTGCAAAGATCGGTTCTGGCGGCGCACGGTCGTCCGCGCGCGCAGACGAGATATTTTTACTACATGGCGCGCACATCATAACATTATCCAGAATAATACTGATGCTGGCGCTTGGCTCTTATGCCCTGTACCTGTCGCCTTTGGCGGCCAATCCCGATCTTCTGCTCGACATATTTCGGGGCGATCCCGGTGCGGATTATGTCTCGATGGAGATGAAAGAACATGTAAGGATTCCAGGGGTCACAAGCTTAACTCAGCTAGGTATTGTTTATGTGGTTCTGTTTCTGGTTCGTCGTCTCTACCTTCCAAAAGTTACGATTCCGGCGATCGAGCGGCTTGCCTTCGCTGCCTTGATCGGGCTTGCCGTCATACGGTCGGTTGTCTATTCGGAGCGTCTTGCGGCGATAGAACTTCTCCTACCGGCGGTCGTCCTGCTGTGTCGTCGACCGAAGCTATCTGGGGCAACGCTTGCAGTTATGCCTATAATTGGCGTACTATTGCTGTTCTCATATTTCGCAACTCTTGAGTTCTTGCGGTCTTGGCAGGATCACTATAAGTATATAGAGGCAGATTTTATTCAGTTCGCGTCAACTCGCTTGTTTGGGTACTACATCAATGCCCTTGATACGGGCGCCGGCTTTCTTGACCATATGGGCGGCGGCATCGGTCCCGTGGTCACGTTGCAGTGGCTCTGGGCGTTTCCCATCAATTTTGGGCAAAGCACTCTTTTGGCCACGATCGGATTTGATGTATTTTCATACAATGATTTTTTGTATTATTACGCCAATGGAGAGTTCAATAATGGATCCGGGCTTTTTGCTCCTTTTCTGGACTTCGGAATAGCGGGCGGTGCGATCTGCTGGCTTGGCCTTGGCGTCATTTCCGGAGCCTTGTTCCGGAGTTACCTTGATGGCGGCCTGATGGGGCTGCTCCTGTACCCGAGCTGGTATACGAGCGTTGTGGAAATTCCGAGAATTTTCAACTTTAGCAATACCCGTTATTTCCCGGCCTTGGTCGTCAGCATCATCATCATCCTGTGGCTAAGCCTTTCAAGGCGGCCGGCAGCAAGCCCATCGGTTCGCCGTTCTCTCGGTGCCTGATGAATCGCAATGCGAGACGGGCGTAACAGGAATGCGTGAGAGCGTTCCGGTCTACCTGAACGGTCGCTTCCTGTCGCAGCCGACGACCGGTGTTCAGCGGTTTGCGCTGGAGACTGTTCGGGCTTTCGACAGGATGCTCGCGCGCCGTCCGGACCTACGTGGCGAGTTTCGTTTTGTTGTTCTCGCTCCTCGCAGGAGCGTTCTGCCGCAAGGCCTGTATCACGTGAACGCGCGAACGGTGGGGATCGGCGCTGGGCACGCCTGGGACCAGCTCGAACTTGCCTTTTACGCACGGGGCGGTCTTCTCCTCAGTCTCTGCGGAGCCGGACCGGTCGTGCACCCGCGGCATATCGTCGCCATCCATGATGCAGCCGTGTTCGCTATTGCGCAGAACTTCTCGCGCCCATACCGGGCTTTCTATTGGGCGCTGACGCCGCTGCTCGCACGAACGACGCGAGCAATGGTCACGGTCTCAGAGTTCTCCCGCAACGAGCTTGCGCAATATTTTCCGACAACGGCCCGAAAGCTGCGGGTCGTCTGGAACGGGGCGGAGCACATTCACGCCGAGCGCGCAGACGCCGCCGTTCTGTCCACGAACGGCCTCGCGCCCAGCCGCTACGTCCTTGCTCTTGGCAGCCTGAGCCGGAACAAGAACGTCGGCCTGGTCACGCGCGCTTTCGCCGCCATGGACGATCTGGACCTGCGTCTCGCGGTCGCCGGCGCCGGCTCATCTCGCGTCTTTTCCGGCTCCGCCGTTCAACACGGCCCACGCATCGGCGCGCTCGGCTATGTCTCGGACGCCGCCATCCGCGCCCTCTACGAGAACGCCCTGTGCTTCGTATTCCCGTCCTTCTACGAAGGGTTCGGCATCCCGCCGCTGGAGGCGATGCAGTGCGGGTGTCCGGTCATCGTCTCGGACATCCCGGCGCTTCGCGAGACCTGCGGCGACGCCGCCCTCTATTGCGATCCCCATGACCCGCGGTCGCTGGAGGCGCAGATCCGCGCTCTGGCCGAACGCCCGGAACTGCGCGACAGGCTCCGCGAACTCGGCCTCGCGCGGGCGCGCCGGTTCACCTGGGACCGCTCGGCCGAAATGCTGCTGGACGTTGTTCGCGAGGTGCGTGACGGCGGCGTCGAGAGAGCCGATGGGGGCACGTATCTGCCGCAGAGCGGGCTCGGAAAGGGAACACAATGATCGCAAACACCGCCGGTATTCTCGAAGCGTCTCAGCCGGAGCGCAGGTCGCAGTTCTCGCTCGTGCTCGCGACCGTCGGCCGCACACACGAAGTTGAGCGCCTGCTTTGCTCTCTGGACCGACAGGAAGGGGCAACCTTCGAACTCATCGTCGTCGACCAGAACACCGACGACCGTTTGGTCCCGTATTTGGAGTCTCGGAAGAACAGGTACCCCATCCAACACCTTCGGAGGGATAGGTGCGGAGCCTCCGGCGCAAGAAATATCGGGTTGCGATATGTTTCAGGCGATATTGTCGCTTTTCCCGACGACGACTGCTGGTATCCGGACGGCCTGCTAGAAACGGTAAACCGCGTGATTGCGCAAAACCCTTGCTGGGACGGGGTAACCTGCATGTCGCGGGATGCGAAGGGCGCTGTTTCTAACGGTCGGTTCGCAGAGGATGAAGGCTTCGTCAACTTCTTGGCGGCTTGGGCGCAAGCCATAGAATACACGATGTTCTTCAGACGCGCTGTCGTGGATGCCGTCGGGCCATTCGACGATGAACTCGGCGTCGGAGGCTGTACCCCATTCGGCTCAGGCGAGGGAACTGACTATCTGTTGCGCGTAATTGGTACGGGCTTCAGGATCTATTACCGGCCGGCCCTTTTTGTTCACCACCCCAACCCCTACGCAGTCTACGACAGGCGCACGATCAGAAAGGCGCGGAGCTACGGCGCCGGCATGGGACGCGTTGTTCGCAGGCATGCCTACCCCGTATGGTTCAAGCTAAGGATGCTGGCGCGGCCGTTGGCGGGGGCCCTGCTCTCTGTCGCGACGCTGAAGCCCGGCAAGGCCATGTTCCATCTGAGCACGTTTCTTGGTCGGCTCCGGGGTCTGCTCGATCCGATAACGTGAAGCCGGGGCTCACGTGTGTCCATGGCTCGCGCCGTCGGCGCATTACCTTCGGAGTTCAGGGCTGGGCAGTTCGGGCGCGCGAGCGCAGTGACCTGAATTCGGCCAACCGCCGCCCTATCAGGCGGTCGGAATTCAGCGCCAGCATCAGCTTTGCCAACAGCGGGTGCCGTGTCATGACTAGGCCCAAGCACCAGCCGACGAGGGCAAGGAGCGCCGCGGCCACAAATGCCGAATTGGAAAAAGTGAGGCTGAAGCCATTGATCCCGACGATCAGCGCGACGCCGAGCATGGTCGTGGCGGCCACGATCGCGCTTTTCCACAGCGCGGCAGCCAGATCCGCAATGCCGAGATCGATGCGCCGGCAAACGAAAAGGAATGCGGTGCCGGCTTGCAGCGGCAGCGTCAAGAACGCGGAGGCCGCAACGGCCTGGATGCCGAAGAACGACGCGACGACCATCACGAGCAGCGAGGGGGGAACCGAGATCAGCGATGCCGTCAGCGTATCGCGAACGCGACCGGTTGAGACGAGAACCGGATAGGTGAGGCATGCTGCGAAAAGGGAAAGCGACGCGAGGGCGAGCATACGAACCAGAATGACAGCATCCACCCACTGCGACCCGAACAAGATACGCACTATGGGATCCGCCAAAAGGGCCACGACCAGAAGGCACGGCCAGTGAAGAGCCGCTAGTAATTCAACCGCGAGTAGATACGTCGGCTTCAACTGACGACCTGTTCGCGCCTCCGCTGCAATCGCGGGCAGGATGACCGGATCGAGGACATTAAGAACCAGCCTGTCGAAGATCTGCGTAATGTTAACGGCGCGACCGTAGAGCCCAACCGCCGCCAAGTTCGCGACACGCCCGAGAATGAGCTGCGGCGACCACTGATAGAGCACGTTAATGATGACGGTGCCACTCGAGTACAACCCAAAAGAAACCACCTCGCGCCAGCCCCGCGCGGAGGGGCGAAAGATGCCGATGTTTCGCCTGTAGGCGAGAAAGGCCACGGTCATCGTCAGGTTGCCCGCGACTGCGCCCCAGACCGGGCCCATAAAGCTGAACCCTAGGGTGGCAAGACCAACAGAGGTCAGGGCCATAACGAAGTTTGCCGACAAACTGGAGACGGCGATGGCCTCGAACGCCATCTCGCGGCGGAACAAGGCCGACATCGTTATCGAGAATGGGACCAGAAAAAAGTTGAGCGCCGAGACGGCCACACCTTCTCTCAGCCCTTCCTCGCCGAAGAACGATGCCACAAGACTGCTTGCAGCGAAGAATCCCGCGGCAAGCAGGCAGCAGATCAAAAACGTGATCGTGAATGCGCTCCGGATACAATCTTCCGAAAGAGCCGGTTTCTGGATCAGGTAGTTTGCGCCGCCAAACTCCCTCAGCGTTGTGGCCAACGCCATCAGGGCCGAAATAATGGAGTAGACGCCAAACTCTTGGGGCGTGAGCAGGCGTGAGAGTATCGCCATCGATCCGAGCAACAGAACAAGGCTGCCGTAGCGATCCGCCGCCGAAAGGACCAATGACTGGTGGAATCGGTTCATTCATCTCTACTTGCGCTTGGCGCCTGCTGGGAGCCGATCCGACAAAAACCCCTTCCAGAGGGCCCTTGTCCGGCACAGAACCCATTCCGGAACCATGTAAGGCATCCCGTCGACCCACCTGCCGACTCCCCGGCCTTTGGAGAGGTTGAACCAGTGACGGGCACATTGCGCTAGCGGCATGACCCTTAGCCTTGAGCGCAGCAAATCAGGTAGCTCGCGGACACGACCATCGCACATTGTATTGTGTATGTACGGCATAAACATATCCAACTCTTCGATCCGCAGCTCATCAACGAAAGAAGACAATTCTCTGTTTCTTGGAAGACCTATAGCGCGGCAGTACAACTCTTCCAATGACCGCTGCCAGTTCACGCCAACGTGCGACTCGCAGATATTCTTTCTTGTCAGGTCTCCGAGGTTCATCCGATAATTTTCATCCTCTACAAGACGCACCAGTGCCGCGGTGTATTCATCAATATTCCCGACGCGGATGAGCGTTTCAGCCAAGCCTGGCATGTCCGCGCCCAGGACTTCGCACCCCGGGGGAAAGGGGTAGCGGCTGACAAGAGGAAGGCCGTAGCTCCCAGCTTCCAGAAGGGACGTATTCGATACGAAAGGAAACGAGTCCACGTAGATGTCGGCAGCCTCGTAGAACAGGTCCGGTTTTTCCTGCTCCGCGAGGGCAAGGATCCGTCCCTGGGCGCGCTGTACGGCTTCCGGCCAATCCTCCTGAACGCCCGAACCAACGGTGATCAAAAGGCAGTGCTTATGCTTTTCAAGCAGAGGCAGGTGTACGTCCGCATAGCTCAGGCCATCAACGGTCCGGAATTTGACCTTCCGTGCTACCGACAGAAGGACAATGGAGTCTTCAGGAAGTCCAAGTTGGCGTTTCGCCGTGGTGCGCTGGTGGACCCGGCGGCGAGGGTCGACTGGCGTGGGAAGCAGCTGATTTCGTTCGAAAACGACGCCCCTCCGCTGCTGGCTGAGCTGCAGTCCCGATTCTCGAAGGTTTGCAAGAACGTCGCTTGTACTTACACCAAGCGAGAAAACATGGTCAGCGTGATTGATATAGATTACCGGAGGTCGCTCGACTCCGGCAAAGGCAAGCAAAGGTATAACATCGTAGGTAGATGTATGCAGAACTACTAAATCAACTGCCGCAGAGATTTGTCTTAGCCGGACGGCCCAACTTATTACGCCGCCAGCTTGGCGATTTAGCCTGTGTATGCGTCCACCGCTGTTGGCGACAGCCTTGCGAATATATTCAGGAACCTCATCTTTTACCTGCCTGGTCATCACGAATGAGTGGCAACGGCCCGAATCTTGTTTTATCCAGCGCCATATCAGCGAGGTTATACCGCCGATGGGAGTTAGCCCCGTCGCAACGTGCAGTATTCTCTGCGGGCTGCTTTGTCTTTCTGCCTCCTTTTTTTGTGTCACGCGAAATGGAGGAATGCAATTCCCCGCTATTCGGGCAAGCAGTCGCTCAAGTCTGGAGCTAGCAAACACTCCGGGATGATGCGAAAATGCGTAGTCTGCTGCTATATCTGCGTAGATGGCCGCCGTGTCATAATCGCGTTCCCGCTCGAAGCGTTCCGCTTCGGTCACGAGGGCGCAGAATGTACTAAAATTTTCCCGAACCGTTATCGAACCACTGTGTCGCCAACCACCGAACGGATCATCCTCAGGGTTGCGCATGGAGGATCAATCCTTCGATCCGGAGGGAGAGAAGCGTGCGGCTCGAGGAATGCGATTCCTGATCGTCTGGAACGTCCTGCGCGCGAGGGCGGCCACGCACGGTACAGAAGCCACATCCAGGAACGCGTTGACAGGTAGGCGACGGTTGCCCTGGGCCGGCGTCATCGCGCGCACGCGCCTCTCGGAGAACGACCTGACTGGCATGCGCTGATCCGCCGGCGGTAGCCGCAACCGTCCTTCAGCGCCTCCACCACGCGCGTGTGCTCGTCTTCGGTCATTTGCGCATACAGCGGCAGAAGGATGCGCCGGTCCTGCGCCCGCTCGGACGCGGGCAGAGCGAAGCGCGGCGCGTCCTCGGCATACGCCGGCTCCCGGTGCGCGCACATGATCCCCCGCCGTGTCGCAACGCCATCGTCGAGCATGCGCTGCATCACCGCCCGCTGGTCCACGTTCGCCGGCAGGCGCACGCAGTAGCTCTGCCAGTTCGACCGCGCCCACCACGGCTCACAGGGCGGCGCGAGGCCGGGAATATCGGCGAGCAGCGCCCGATAGCGACGCGCCAGCGACCGGCGCCGAGCCACCAGTTCAGACAGGCGACCGAGCTGCTTGCGGCCGATCGCGGCCTGGATGTCGGTCATGCGGTAGTTGAAGCCGAGCACCGGGTACGACTCGACGCTCACCTCCCGCGCGCCGTGGCGGACGGTATCCGGGATGTCCATGCCGTGCTGACGCCAAAGCCGAAACATCCGGTCCCATTCGGGATTGGCGGTGGTGAGCATTCCGCCGTCGCCGGTGGTCAGGATCTTGCGGGGATGGAACGAGAAGCAGGCGATGTCGCCGTGGGGCTTGCCGATGCGCTCCCAGGTGCCGGCAAGCCGAACCTCCGATCCGATGGCGCAGGCGGCATCCTCGATCACTGGCAGATCGTGCGCGCGCGCAATCGTCAGGATGCGCGCGAGGTCGCACGGCATGCCCATCTGGTGGACGCAGAGGATCGCCCGGGTCCGCGTCGTGATCGCCGGCTGCAGTCGGTCCGGATCGAGGTTGCAGGTAAGCGGGTCGATGTCGACGAAGACGGGCTTGGCGCCGCAATAGCGCACGGCATTGGCGGTCGCGATGAAGGAATGGCTGACCGTGACGACCTCGTCGCCCAACCGGACCCCGACCGCGAGCAGAGCCAGATGAAGCGCGGCCGTGCAACTGGACACGGCGCAGGCGTGAGCTGCGTTGACGGTTTCGGCAAACTCCCGTTCAAAGGCGGCGACCTGAGGACCCTGGGTGACCCACCCCGAAAGCACAGCCTGCCGCGCCGCCTCCGCTTCGGTCTCGTCGAGAAGCGGCCTGGCGATCGGGATCATGGAAGCTCCGCCACAGCCTCTCGGCCTGCGGCAACGCGTTCGCTTCGCCACCAGCCGACGAGCTCGCTCAGGCCCTGGTCGAGGGAAATCGAGGTCTGGAAGCCGAGCTGCTCGCGCGCCGCCGAGGTCTCCGCGAGCCGGCGGCTGACCGGGTTGACGGCGCGTTCTCCGACGAACTGGGGCTCGAGATCCGGCCGCCCCATCGCTTTCGCCAGGGCGGCGGCGAGCCCGATGAGGCTGGTCTCGACCCCGGAGCCGACGTTGAAGACGACGTCAGTTATGGCCGCCTTCGCCGCCATGATGTTGGCGCGGGCCACATCGCGGACATGGACGAAATCCATCGTCTGCAGCCCGTCGCCGAAGATCAATGGCGGACGGCCGCTGGCGATGCGCTCCATCCAGCGGATCAGCACTTCCGTGTACTTGCCATGGATATCCATGCGGGGCCCGTACACGTTGAAGTATCTGAGCGCGACGTAGTCCAGCCCGACCATGTCGTTGAAGGATCGCAGCAACCCTTCATTGAACGACTTCGCCGCTCCGTAGAGGGTGCGGTTGTTGTAGGCGTGGTGCGTTTCGTTCGTCGGGAACGCGTCCGCCATTCCGTAGATCGACGCCGAGGATGCTGCGACGACCCTTTCGATGCCGTGGGCGGCGCACATCGTCAGGAGATCGAAGGTCGCGTCCACCATGACCTCGAGCGCGAGCCGCGGCTCGGCGGCGCAGTGCGTAATCCTCAGCGCGGCCTGATGGAAAACCACGTCGCTCGCCGCCACCAGCCGGTCCATCAAGTCGCGTTCGCGGATGTCGCCCTCGATCAGGCGAACCCCGCCCTGCGCCTTGGCCCAGGCCAGGTTCTCGGGCCGCCCGCGCACCATGTTGTCGACGACCACGACGTCGCGGCATCCTTCCGGAACCAGAAGGTCGACGATGTGGGACGCGACGAAGCCGGCGCCGCCCGTGACCAGAACGCGCTTATTGTGCAGCATCATGCTTCGCTACCGTTTCCATATGACCCGGGCGGAGTGGTCGCCGGAGAGCGCGGGGGCGCGCCGGTCAGGAGCTGCGCAATCCCGTCCTGCCCGGGCAGTTCGCCTCGGAAAACCAGTTCCGCCGCACGAAGGCCGCCGGCCTGCAACCGTACGACGGGCTCCGGGCCGATGGCCGAGAGCAGAATGCCCATGTGCCCGCGCGACGGCGGATCGGGCGGCCACGGGGACAGCCCATGCGCTTTCAGCGCCCCGCGATCGACATCGCCCCAGAATTGAACGACAGCGATGCCGGGGGGCGACACCGCGGCAAGATGGCGAACGTCCGCCGCCTCGATCTCGAACTTCGCGTCGGGCGCGGCCAGCGGCCGCATGGCGACAACGATCGCATCCCAGGCCTCGGGGAGAACGTCGGCGCTTCGCGCGAAGAGTTCGACGCTCGCGCCCATGGCCTGGAGCCCGCGCCGGATCCACGCGGCGAAATCGTTGTCGCAGAGGAGCGCCAACCGACTTCCGTAGACGGCGATCCCACAATCGTGGAGCTGCCTCACGCACAGCGGGCCGAGGAACGAGAACACGTCCACCGTGGGATGGCGCTCGTTGACGCCGACGACCGGGATATTTCGCCGGCGGCAAACGTCCAGATCGATGTCGCCCGGCCGCGTCTCCCATGCCTCGAACATGAGAGCGACGACCGCTCGACCCGGCAACCCGTTCAACAGCCACGCGTTCAGGGGACGAAGATGGCCGCTGTTGGTGACGATATCGACGCGTCGAAGCAAATCGACTTCGATCGCCTGCACGACCGTCACCCGCGGGGCAACGTCTGCGCACGCGGCCAGCCTCAACACCTCCGCCTCCGCCTCAACGACGGATCCGTGCCGGCTCGGCTTTGCAAACGCGTAGACCCGCGCCGCCCCAGCCATCGCCGCCACCACCGCGGTCGTTGCGTAGGCGCCGGTCGCCGCTTCCGTCAGAACCGTGAGGCCCGAGAGATTGAGCGCCGTCGCCCGGACAGCCCTGTCCATCAGCGCCCGCAAGCGCGGCGCGGCATATCCCGGTCGCATGTCGCTCGCTGGTGCGGTTGGCCCGGTCTCAGGCATCGACGAGTTGGGCGACGGAACGCGCGATCTGTTCAACGGCGCGGCAGACGATGGCGCATTGATCGGCGGTCATTTCGGGAAAGATCGGGAGGGACAGCACCTGCAGGGCCGCCTTTTCCGCGTGAGGAAAGCGACCGCGGCCATACCCGAGGTCGGCGTACGCCGGAAGGAGGTGGACGGGGGTCGGATAGTGAATGCCGGTCTGAATGCCGAGCCTGTGAAGCCCGTCCTGCCATGCCTGGCGGTGATGGGTCCGGATCGCGTAGACGTGATAGACGTGGCGGGCATAGAGCATGGCCTCCGGCGTCGGCACGCCGCTGCCGGCCAGGGCGCGATCGTAGAAGGCCGCGACCGCGCGACGGCCTTCCGTCCAGGCCTCCAGGTGCGGCAGCTTCGCTCCCAGCACGGCGCCCTGAAGGCTCTCCATGCGGTAGTTGAAGCCTTTGAAAACGTGCTCGTATTTTCGCTCGGCGCCCCAGTCTCGCAGCATCCTTATGACGCGCGCATACTGGTCGTTGTCCGTCGTCACCATGCCGCCTTCGCCGCAGGCGCCGAGGTTCTTGCCCGGATAGAAGCTGAAGCACCCCATGTCGCCGAGGCTGCCGACCCGCTGCCCGTAGTACTCCGCCCCATGCGCCTGCGCGGCATCTTCTATGACGACCAGCCCTTTGCGCCGCGCGATCTCAAGGATCGGGAACATGTCGGCGGACTGGCCGTAGAGATGGACCGGCACGATGGCCTTCGTTCGTGCGCTCACGGCCGCTTCCATGGCGGTCGGATCCATGGTGAACGAGTTCGGGTTGATGTCGACGAAGACCGGCCGCGCGCCGGCGTATTCGATGGCCGCAACGGTGGCCACGAACGTGAAGGGCACGGTGATGACCTCGTCGCCTGGCCCAACCCCGGCCGCCAGGAGCGCGAGATGCAGCGCGCTGGTTCCGCTGTTGACGCCGATCCCATGCCTGACGGCGCAGAAGGCGGCGAAGTCCCGCTCGAAGGCTTTCACTTCGTCGCCGAGCGTGAACTGCTGCGAGTCCAGAACCCGGTGAACGGCCGCGTCGATCTCGTCCTTTATGGACGCGTACTGGCTCTTGAGATCGAGGAAGGGAATCACGCTGCTTTGTCCTGGCTTCTTGTGAAAACCGTTTCGCCCCGGTTTCGCATCGAGGTCGTCGCCGCTTCTATGAGCTCTACCAGTCGCGCACCGAAACGACCGTCCGTATCCGGCGTTCTCCCGTGTTCGATACACGCAACGAAGTGTTCGGCCGCCGTCCTCAGCGCCTCCGTCGCCGCAAGCTTCGGCGCCCACATGTCCCCGGTCCGGTAGCCAACGCGCATTTCTTGGATCTGGTTCGGGTCATCCGTGAAGCTGACCCCCTTGTCGTAGACCTTGATTTTCTCGCTTTGCTCCAGATCGTCGTAGGCGATCATCTTCGTGCTGCCGCCGATCAGGATCTGGCGAACCTTGACCGGCGCCAGCCAGCTCACGTTGGTGTGCGCGATCGTCCCGGATTCATAGAAAAGGGTGATGTACGCCAGGTTCTCGGGCGTTCCCGGAAAGTGGTTGGTGCCGCTGGCCGTGACCGCCAGCGGATGCTCTCCCAGAAGGTACTGAAGGATCGAGAAGTCGTGGACGGCCAGGTCGGAAATGACGCTGACATCCCGCTGGAAAAGGCCGAGGTTTATGCGCGTGGAATCGTAGTAGTACAGCCGACCGAGGTCACCGCTTCGGATGATTTCCGCGATCTTCTGGACGGCGCCCGTGTAGATGAACGTGTGATCGACGTACAGAACCCTTCCGCGCCGTTCGGCCTCGTCCGCCAACGCGCGCGCCTGTTGTGAAGTCTCCGCCATCGGCTTTTCGAGCCAGACATGCTTCCCGGCTTGCAGCGCCGCCATCGCAATCTCGAAATGGCTGCGGACAGGCGTGGCGATGGCGACGGCATCCACCGACGGATCCGCGATCAGGGCGAGGAAGTCGGCCGTGGTCCCGACGCCCGGATAGCGCTTTCGCGCGAGAGCAAGCTTGTTTGCGTCGAGGTCGGCAATCGTCGCAACGGCCGCACCCGGCGTCTCCGCAAGATTGCGCGCCAGGTTGGGTCCCCAGTACCCATACCCGATGATGCCCATTCTGATCATGTGCAGGCCGACCCCCGTATTTCCCTGTCATACCGAACTTGGCTACTTAACCCGGTCAGTCGGCGGCGGCGCCGATCACCCGGGCAGGCGCGCCGGCAACCACGGCGTGATCCGGCACATCTTTGGTCACGACGGCGCCCGCGCCGACGACGGCCCGCTCTCCCACGGTCACGCCGCAAACGATCGTGGCATTCGAACCGACGGAGGCGCCGCGCTTGACGCGGGTCGGCTCCATCACCCAGTCCGCCTCGGTCTGCAGACTGCCATCCGCATTGCTGGCGCGAGGATAGCGGCCGTTCGTGAACATGACGCCGTGGCCGATGAACACTTCGTCTTCGATGGCCACGCCCTCGCAGAGAAAGCTGTGGGAGGAGACCTTGCACGACTTTCCGACCGTGCAGTTCTTCTGTATTTCCACGAAGGGTCCGACGCGGCTGTTATCGCCTATCGAACAGCCGTAGAGATTGACTTGGTCAGGCCAAGGGATAAGCACGTCCTTTCCAAGCTTGACGTCCTCGCCTATCGCCACTCCAGCGTCCCCCTGCAGTCCCGCTCGCCGCAGCACGCTAGCCGAGTGCGGCTGGCGCGGAAGGGGTCAGTTCGCACAGGTTCTTGGGGCGTAACCTTTTTACTCCGGAAGAGGGAGCGGGCACGCGTCGCCCTCACTCATCGTCGGGACGGACGCTCCTTGTACCGCGCTTTGCCGACATCCGGGGCTTCCGCCGACCTCGCGAAGTAGACGGCCTCATTCAAACGGCGGAGCACTTAACTCTTTTGCCACTTCGACATTACGGAACGGCTGAGATAGTTTCTGGCCCGTTTCTGTACTCTAAGGAGGGGGATAAGAGTAAAGTGGCTGTATTGCGTGAGCGCGATCGTTCGCGCTTTATCGTCTACGTACAGAGCGAAAATTTCTTTCGGGAATGCGTGAGTAAATGTCTCTCGTACTCGTACAGGGACGCAAAAATTGCCGCCTTTCCCACCGTTCGGGACTGCTGCAAGTCGGGTATCGAACCGTTGGCGGTTACCTTTATCCTTTACGGGATCGACCACAGACACGGCGGACATGACGAGCTCGGTGATGAACTGGCGCAACTGTCGCGCGTCTTTCCGGCTGCGCCCGTCATCCTGCTTTCGGATCGCGACGCCGCCGATCACGTGCTCGACGCCGTCAAAAGAGGTGCGCGAGGCGTCATTTCGACAAACGAAACGCTCGATGTCGCCGTCGGTGCGACGCAGGTCGTCACGGCCGGCGGCTCGTTCGTCCCGGAGCACTGCCTTTCCGGATTGCGCCCGGCGCGGGACGGCGGCGAAGACCGCAGGCGCCGTCACGACGACTTCACACCGCGTCAGATGGCGGTGCTGAAGCGCCTGCGGCAAGGCAAGGCCAACCGCATCATCGCGCACGAACTCGAAATGAGCGAGAGCAGGGTGAAAGCGCATGTGCGCAACCTGATGCAGAAGCTCAATGCGACAAATCGCACCCAGGTCGCTTTCTTGACGAAAGCATACTTCAATGACCGCCATCCGAAGCAGTCCACCGATGGCGGAGCCGGACGGTGATCGGGTTCACGGCGCGCCAGTCGGGGCGGCAGTCGGGGCGGCAGTCGGGCGATACGCTTCGGATGTTCCGCTCACGGCCCGCGGCCTAGAACGGCCCTGTGCCGGCAGGGTCCCTGCCCCGTCTTCCCCTTTTTTCAAGACCCACTTGCGCCATGCCCGTCTGCTTTGCACGAGCCTCGACCGCGCCCTGCTGCGTGCACAACGCTGTCGACCGGTCCGTTGGCCGCATGTGAATGCCCGCCGGGGTCATCCGAAAACTATAGTGAGTGGCAATCGCAATGTTATATAAATGGACGAAGTTATAAATGGACGAAATAACGACCGGGGAGGCGGGAAGCATGCGAGCCGTGGGATATCTGACAGCTTTGGCGCTTATGGTCGTCGCGGGGAGCGCCATGGCGCAAACGGCCTCGACGAAGCCCAACATCCTGGTGATCTTCGGCGATGACATCGGCCAGACCAACCTGTCCGCCTACAGCTTCGGGTTGATGGGCTACAGGACCTCGAATATCGACAGGATCGCCAACGAGGGGATGAAATTCACCGATTACTACGCCGAGCAGAGCTGCACGGCGGGTCGGTCGACGTTCATCACCGGCCAGACGACGCTGCGGACCGGTCTGTCGAAGGTCGGCCTTCCAGGCGCGGATGTGGGGCTCCAGGACACCGACGTCACCCTCGCCTCGGCGTTGAAAGACAGAGGCTATGCAACCGGCCAGTTCGGCAAGAACCACCTTGGCGACAAGGACAAGTTCCTGCCGACCAACCACGGCTTCGACGAGTTTTTCGGCAACCTCTACCACCTCAACGCGGAAGAAGAGCCGGAGAATCGCAACTACCCGCAGGATCCGGGCTTCCGCAAGAACTTCGGGCCGCGCGGCGTGATCAAATCGTCGGCCGATGGCAAAGTTCAGGACACCGGGCCGCTGACGATTAAGCGGATGGAGACGGTGGACGACGAGACCGCAGCCGCCGCCATCGATTTCATGCAGCGTCAGGTCGATGCCAAAAAGCCGTTCTTTACCTGGTTCAACACCACGCGCATGCATTTCCGGACGCATGTGCGCGACGAGCACCGCAGCCCTCCGGGCCTGACGGCGCCGACCGAATACGCCGACGGCATGGTCGAGCATGACGCGCTCGTCGGCCAGGTGCTCGACTCGCTCGACAAGATGGGCGTCGCCGACAACACCATCGTGATCTACACAACCGATAACGGCCCGCATCAGAATTCGTGGCCGGATGCTGCCACCACGCCGTTCCGCAGCGAGAAGAACACCAACTGGGAAGGCGCCTACCGCGTGCCGGCGATGATCCGCTGGCCCGGGCATATCAAGCCGGGCACCGTGGCCAACGGCATCGTCTCCGGCCTCGACTGGTTCCCGACGCTGATGGCCGCGGCCGGCGACACCGACATCAAGGAGCGGCTGCTCAAAGGAACCACCATCGGCGGCAAGACTTACAAGAACCACCTCGACGGCTACAACCAGCTGCCCTACCTGACCGGCCAGGCGGACAAGAGCGCGCGTCAAGACTTCTTCTATTTTAACGACGACGGTCAGCTCGTCGCTTTGCGCTACGAAAACTGGAAACTGGTCTTCGCTGAACAGCGCGCGACTGGCACGCTTCAGGTCTGGGCCGAACCGTTCACGAAGCTCCGCCTGCCCAAGATCTTCGACCTGCGGTCCGACCCCTATGAACGGGCCGACATCACGTCGAATACCTACTGGGACTGGGTGCTGTCCCATGCCTTCCTGGTCGTTGCCGGACAGGCCTACGTCGCGAAGTTCCTCGACACATTCAAGGAATTCCCGCCCGCACAGCGACCTGCGAGTTTCTCGATCGATCAGATCCAGGCGGAAATGGAGGAATCGTTCAGGAACGCCGGCTCCGGGCAGTGACGGGCGCCCGTCGGCGGATCCGGAAGGCCGTTCCCGTTGGGCGGGCCGCAGCCGGGAGCGGCCCGCCACCGCCACGCGCCGTGAAGAACGTTCGGCTCCGGAAGTCAGCCGGTCATGAGATGCTCCGCTGATGGCCGCTCGCGACGCCATCCTCGCCCTGCAATCGGCGATGAACGCCGAGGTGCTGGGCCAGCCCCGGCTGATCGAGCGCATGCTGATCGGGCTTCTGGCCGACGGCCATCTGCTCATCGAGGGCCTGCCCGGTCTCGCCAAGACCCGCGCCGTCAAGGCAATGGCGAAGCACCTGCGCGCCGACTTCAGTCGCATCCAGTTCACGCCCGACCTGCTGCCCTCCGACGTGACCGGCACCGACATCTATTACTCCGACAGCGGCAAGAGCGCGTTCCGGTTCGCGGCCGGTCCGATCTTCGGCAACATCGTCCTGGCCGACGAAATCAACCGGGCCCCGGCCAAGGTGCAGGCCGCTCTCCTCGAAGCGATGGAGGAGCGGCAGGTCACCGCTGGCCAGACGACACACCGTTTGCCGGTTCCGTTCATGGTTCTCGCCACCCAGAACCCGATCGAACAGGAGGGGACCTACCCGCTGCCCGAAGCACAGACCGATCGCTTCGTGATGAAGGTCCTGGTGGATTATCCCACGCCCGAGGATGAACTGGGCGTCCTGCGCCTGGTGCGTTCGGAAGAGCGCGGGGAGCGCGCCGGTGATCCCGACCCGCAACCGGCAACCACCGCCGAGGGCGGCATCGCGGCAGGCATCGCGGCCGGCCCCGACGATGTCGCCGCCGCGCGTAGCCAGGTTTCGGCGCTGCATGTGGCCGAGCCGATCGAGCGCTACATCATCGATATCGTGAACGCGACGCGCAACCCCGCGCCGCTGTCCGACGACCTCGCCAAGGCGATCGAGGTCGGCGTCAGCCCGCGCGCCGGATTGGCGCTGGACCGCTGCGCGCGCGCCCTCGCCTGGCTGAAGGGCGAGGACTTCGTTTCGCCGGGCGACGTCCAGGCCGTGGCGCCGGACGTGCTGCGGCATCGGCTGATCCTGTCCTACGAGGCGCGCGGGTCCGGACGCTCCGCCGATGACGTGATCGAAGATCTGATGGCGCTCGTCGCGGTCGGCTGAAAGCGAAGGGGTCCGGCGATGCGGCCGGGCTTACCTGGGAGGAAGCATGACGACAGCGGATCTTCGCATCCATGTCGGGCTCGATCATCTTGCTGCACTCGAACACCAGGCGCGCGATTTCGACTTCCTGCCGCGCCAGCCCGTGGGCAGCGTGCTTGCCGGACGCCGTGCCAGCCGCCTGCGCGGCCGAGGCCTGGAGTTCGAGGAAATTCGGGCCTATCTCCCGGGCGACGACATCCGCGCAATCGACTGGAAAGTCACTGCGCGAACCGGCGCGCCTCATGTCCGCGTGACGCGCGAGGAACGCGACCGGCCTGCCTTCCTCCTCGTCGATCAGCGCCAGTCGATGTTCTTCGGCTCCCGTCTCAACATGAAATCGGTAACGGCGGCCGAGATCGCAGGTCTCGCTGCCTGGCGCATTCTTTCCGCCGGCGATCGGGTGGGCGGCATGGTGCTGACCGATACGAGCCTGGATGAGACACGCGCGGCTCGAAGCCGCGCCGTGGTATTGCGGCTGCTCGGTCAAGTCGCGGACAAGAACGGCGCCCTGTCGGCTTCGACGGAGGTCGTCCCCGGAGCGTCCGCGGCTCTGAACCGGGCGCTGCGACATGCCGCCGGGATCCTGACCCATGACTGGCTCTTGATCGTCATCAGCGACCTCGACGGAGCCGACGACGAGACCCTTCGCCTGCTTGTCGATATCGCCGCGCGCAACGACGTGGTGATGGCGCTGGTGCATGATCCCATCGCCCACGAGACGCCGGACACCGGGCGTCTGGTCGTCGGCGACGGGCGTCTCCAGGTCGAGCTCGATTTCGCCGACGCCCGGGTGCGCCGAAACCTCGCCCAGGTCGGCGGCGAGCGATTGAAGCGGCTCCTGGGCTGGCAGACGCGGCTCAACGCGGCGATCCTGCCAGTCAGCGCGGGCGAGGCGACCGGGCCGCAGCTTCTGCGACTGTTCGGCGCGCCGCCGCGAAAGCAGAGGGTGTGATGGCCGTTGACGACGACAGCCTGATCGGCCTGCTGGGTCAGGTTCAGGATATCGTCGAACCCGCCCCCGTTTCGATGTGGCCGGCAACGCCGGCCTGGACAGTGCTGGCGCTGGTCGTGCTCGCGCTCCTCGGGTACGCCGCTCGCGCCTGTCTGCGCCGCCGCCGCGCCACCGCCTATCGCCGCGCCGCGCTCGCGGAGTTGAAGGCGCTGCAGCCGGCGTTGGAACGGGCCGATGCGCAGGCGCTGGCCGGGCTCGACGTGCTGATCCGGCGCACCGCCCTCGCCGCGTTCCCCCGCCGCGACGTGGCGTCGCTGACGGGCGCGGAGTGGGTCGCGTTCCTCGACCGGACGGGCGGGCGATTCGAGGCCTTCGCCGGCGCCCTGGCCGTCGATCCCTACAGCCCGTCCGCGCATTACAGCAACGGACCCGCGCTTGCGGGTGCGGCGCGACACTGGATTGCGCATCACCATGCCTGAGTTCGCCGCGCCCTGGGCGTTTTTCGCTCTGCCCCTGCCCCTTCTGATCCTGTGGCTGGCCCCGGCCCGCCGCGAAGTCGTGGAGGCGGTTCGTCTGCCCTTCTTCGAAGCGGCAAGCGCGGGCCTCGCTCGCAGCGAAGGTGCGGTGGTCCGGCGGCGGACATGGGCGCAGATGGCCATTGCCTGGATACTGTGGCTTCTGATCGTCGTCACGCTGGCCCGCCCGGCCTGGGTCGGCGAACCGATCGAGCGGAGCGAAGCCGCGCGCGACGTGATGCTTGCGGTCGACATCTCCGGCTCGATGGCGACGCCGGATTTCGTCGGAGCGGACGGCGCCAGGGCGACCCGGCTCGCTGGCGTGCAGTCCGTGCTGGACGGGTTCATCGCCGGGCGGCGCGACGATCGCATCGGGCTGATCGTGTTCGGATCGGCGCCCTATGTCCTCGTCCCCTTCACCCGGGACCTCGACGCCGCCCGCTACCTTCTCGCCACCCTTTCACCGGGTATGGCCGGGCAGGATACGATGCTTGGCGATGCGATCGGCCTTGCCATCCGCTCGTTCATGGCCAGTTCGGTCGAAGCGCGGGTCCTGATCCTGCTCTCGGACGGGTCCGACACCGGCAGCCGCATGGCCCCGGCCAAGGCCGCCGATATCGCCGCGCGGAACGGGGTCGTCATTCACACCATCGCCGTGGGCGAGCCGAGCGGTTCGGGGGACGACAAGGTCGACATCGCCGCGCTTCGGTCCATTGCGACCGCTACCGGCGGCACCTTCAATCGCGCCGAGGACGCCAAAGGGTTGAGCGCCATCTACGGCCAGATCGACGCGCTTGGCAAACGCGAGGGCGCAACCGTCTCCTGGCGGCCGCGGACCCGGCTGACCGCGATCCCCGCCGCCTGTTTCGCGGCCCTGGTTTTTCTGGGCTACGCCGTCGCCCTGTCAGCGGCCCTGTTGCGTCGCCGCCGCCGCATCCCGAAAGGGGCCCCGGCGTGAGCCCGATCGCCGCCTTCACCTTCCTGAGGCCATGGGCGCTCCTTGCCCTGCCGGTTCTGGCGTTGCTCTGGCTGGCGTTGCAGCGAAAGGGCCGGGCCGACGCGTTGAAGAGCCCCCATATCGCGCCGCATCTTCTGGCGGCGCTGACCATCGGCCGCGGCGCCGCCAAGGGGTCGTCCGCGCCGGCCCTGCTCATCCCCGCCGCGATGCTGATGGCGATCGCAGCGGCCGGACCGGCCTGGCGCCCTGCGCCGTCGCCTTTCGTGACCGAGGCCGCGCCGGTCGTCGTCGCGCTGGATCTGTCGCAAAGCATGGCCCGGGGCGATATCCAGCCTTCGCGGCTTGAACGAGCCAAGCAGAAGATCCACGACCTGATCGCTCTGCGCGCCGGAGGACGGGTCGGCTTGATCGCCTACGCGGGATCCGCCCACCTGGTGATGCCGCTGACGAACGACCCGACCGCGCTGGAGCCCTTCCTCGAAGGTCTCGATCCGTCGATCATGCCCGCTGCCGGACAACGTCCCTCGAACGCGGCTCGCCTCGCCGAACGGTTGCTCGCGAACGAGCCCCAGGCCGGTTCGGTGCTGTTCGTCACCGACGGCATCGATCCCGGGGACATTGCAGACTTCCCCCGCGAGGGCAGCGCTCGAGCGGCGCTGATCGTCGCACCCGACGGCGGCGGCGCCGAGATCCGCAACTGGTCGCGCCAGGCGGGGATCGCGACGGTGACCAGCACGCTCGACAACAGCGATCTTGACGCAGTGCAACGCGCGCTGGCCTCCAGCTTCGCCCGCGCCGAGGCAAAGCAGGGCAAGCTGCAGGACGACGGCTGGATCATGGCAGTCCCTGCCGGTTTGCTGCTGCTGGTGTGGTTCCGGCGCGGGACGACGCTCAACTGGGCCATGATGGCGCTCGCGTTGGTGCTGGCGGGGCCGGTCGGCGCTCGCGCCGACGATCTGTCCGACCTGTTCCGGACCCCCGATCAGCAAGGCCAGCGGCTTTATCAGTCCCATCGCTACGCCGAGGCCGCCGATCGCTTCACCGACCCGTCCTGGCGCGCGGCCGCGCTGTTCCGCAGCGGCAAATACATGGAGGCCGCGGGTCTGCTCGCTTCGATCCGGACTTCGACCGCCCAGTACAACCGGGGCACGGCGCTGGTGCGCGGGAGGGATTATCGGGGAGCCAAAGCCGCCTTCGAACAGGCCCTGAAGCTTGACCCCGCCAATGCGGCCGCCCGGCACAATCTGGACGTGACCGAGAAGATCATCGCCTATCTGACGAGCGTAGGGGAGGCGGAGGATCAGGGCGCACAGTCGGAGCCGCCCGACGCCACGGTCAACGACCTGTCGGGCGATCAGGGCAAGCGTCAGAGGATCGATCGGAACGCGCAGCTTTCCGAGGACGCGGCCGAACAATGGATGCGGCAGGTCCAGACCGAACCGGCGGATTTCCTCAAATCGCGCTTCGCACTCGAAAACCAGGCTGCGCGATGATCCGGGCGCTTGTGATCGCCCTGCTTGCAGCAATCCCTGCCGCGATCGCGCAGGAGAGCGGGCCCCCTTCGCCGACGATCGCGGTGTCCGTCGACCCGCCCGGCCCGGTCACGGTCGGCGCGCCGGTCGAAGTCGCAGTCACCGTGCTCGTGCCGACCTACATGCCGCAACCGCCGGACTGGCCCGACCTGCAGATCGCCGACGCGATCACGCGGTTGCCCGAACGCGCCACCGTGCCCGTCACCCGGCGCGTCGGCCATGACATCTGGTCGGGGCTGACGCGAAGCTATGAAATCACGCCGCAGCGGGCGGCCGACTTCGACCTCGGCGGCGCCGAAGCGACCGTCAGGTACGCCGATCCCGAAACGAACGAACGGCGCGAGGCGACGCTGCCGCTGCCCGATGTCGTCATCTCAGCCGTCCTGCCAAAGGGGGCGGAAGCCCTGGATCCTTTCGTTTCGGCGCAGAACCTGACGCTGCGGGCGCGGGTCGACGGGCTGCCGGATGCACCGAAGCCGGGAGACGCCTTCAGGCTGACGTTGACGACCGTGGCGACCGGAACCCGTTCGATGCTGCTGCCGCCTCTGGCCGATCGGCTGGACGTGCCCGCGGGCCTGCGCGCCTATCCGCGCCAGCCCGAGCTCAGCGATACGGCGCCCGGCGGCGGAGACCTGCCCACGGCAACGCGCATCGAGGCGATCTCCTTCGTCATCGAGGCGCCCGGCGCCTACATCCTGCCCGCGCAGAGCGTCGAGTGGTGGAACACCGCTGCGCAACGCGTCGAAACCGCGACGACGGATCCGATCGACATAGCCGTCGCCGGCGCCCTCGGCGATGCGGCATCGCAGACCATGCGGACCCTGCAGCCGCTCGTGTTGGCGGGTGCGGCCCTTGTGCTTGCCACTCTCGGCGGCGGGTTGGCCGTTCTTCGCCACAGACGGCGCGGACGCCTGCCGTCACCTTCGGAAAGACGGCTGTACCGTCAGTTGCGGGCGGCGGTGCGACGCGGTCGGATCGAGACCATCCGGCCTCGGCTTTACCGCTGGTCGGCCGCATTGACCCCGGCGGACCCGGGGCCGCAAATCGAAACTCTCTTGCGCCGGTTGGAGCGGGCGGCGTTCGGCCCTGAACCGTCGGAGGCCGACGCGACGATACGCGCCGCGTTGCTCGCCGCGCTCGTCGAGCGCCGTCGCGCCGCCCCAGCGAAGCCTCTGCGCGCGGAAGCCGCGCTGCCCGCGCTCAACCCGGACTGGTCGCGCTTGTAGGCGATCCGGCTCGCGGATCCGTTCCGCCGGCGAACAGCTCGGCAAAGGCGGAACGAGAGGCGGCGAAGAGCCCTATGCCGCCGCCGGCACAAACTTCAGCGCAACGCCGTTCATGCAGTAGCGGAGCCCGGTCGGCGGGGGTCCGTCGTCGAACACGTGGCCCAGGTGACCGCCGCAGCGGCGGCAATGCACTTCGGTCCGGGTGACAAAGAAGCTTCGGTCCTCGGAGGTGCCGATGGCGCCCTCGATCGGCGCATAGAAGCTCGGCCATCCCGTCCCGCTGTCGAACTTCGTATCGGACCTGTAGACCGGCAAGTCGCAGCCGGCGCAGAGGTAGGTCCCCACCCGCTGCTCATGATCCAGGGGGCTGCTGCCGGGCCGCTCGGTGCCGTGCTCGCGCAGCACATTGAACTGCGCCGGCGTGAGAAGCGCCCGCCACTCGTCCTTGCTTCGGACGATCTCGAAAGTGGTCTCGTCGGTCGCAGCCACCGACCTGGATTTGCCGCCAAGCGCCGTCACTGCCGCGCCGGCGCCGAGTGCGCTCAACAATCCGCCGAGGAGAGTTCGTCTGGTCATCATCACGCGCTTCCTGAGGCAATTTCTATCGACCCGCCATTACCCGACAGCCGATGCCTCGACGAGGCTTCCTGCGCCGGCGGTACCGCAGTTCTCGCCGTTTCGGCGGCGAAGACCCGGCCCTGCGCTCCGCGTCTGGGTATGACTGAGCAAGAATGTAAGGTGCGTCTCGGCTTCCTATCGTCCTTGACGAGACGAAACCATCCATCCTCACGCCCTTTTGATCAGCCGGATGAAAACCGGGATGGAGGCAAGCTGCAGCGCAGCGGAAGCGACCGCCACCCACAGCGCAGAGGTCTGGTCGTAGAGGATGCCGAGGACCGCGCTGCCGCCGAACCAGGCGAAGCCGTAGATCATGTTCATCGTGCCGAAGGCCGTTCCGCGCCTCTCCCTCGGCGCCATCGCGGCGACGGCGGCCCGCATCACCGATTCCTGCGCCCCCATGCCGAGGCCCCACAGCGCCATGCCCGCCGCTGCCAGGCGGAGGTCGCCCAGGAACACCAGCGGCGCGGAGGCCGCAGAAGCAACGGTCGCGGCGACCATGGCCCACAGGCCAACGCGATCGTAGGCTCGTCCGAGCGCCAGCGCGGCGACGGCGTCGGTCGCCATGGCGATTGCGTAGAGGACAGGGATCCAGACCGTTGGCGCCGCGCCGCTTTTGTCAAAGTGGAAGGCGATCAGTGCGTAATCGGCATAGCCGGCGGCGACGAAGGCGACCGCCAGCATGTAGACCCAGAACACCGGCGGCAGGCCCTTGGCCTCCGGCGGCTCCGGCGTCAGGTCCAGGTCCTGCGGCCGCGGGAACAGGTAGCGGGCGGCCAGCAACACGGACATCGAGAGAACGGCCGGAACGAGCAGAATGCCGAATGCCTCGCGATAGCCGTGGCCGTAGGCAAGCACCGCACTCAGGATCAGCGGACCTGCGATCGCTCCCACCTGGTCCATTGCCTCGTGCAGACCGAAACCCCACCCCAGCCCGGTCTGACTGCTCGCATGGGACAGCATCGCGTCGCGCGCCGGCGAGCGGATCGCCTTGCCCACCCGCTCGGCGACGATAAGGATGACGGCAAGCTCCCAGCGCCCGGTCAAGGCCAGCGCCGGCACCGCAAGCAGATTGAGGGCGTAGCCGAAGATGGTGATCGGCCAATACCGGCCAGTCCGATCGCTGAGGTATCCGGACGCCAATCGTAGTGCGTAGCCCATCAGTTCGCCGGCGCCGGCGACAAGGCCGACCACGGTCGCCGACGCGCCCAGAAACGCCAGGTACGGACCGGTGATGCTTCGGGCCCCTTCGTAGGTCATATCCGCGAAGAGGCTGACGAGGCCGAGGAGGACGATGAAGCGCAGGGCGTTGCGCCGCGGCAGGACCGCCGCGCGACGGGAACGGATGCTCAAGGAAGCCTCCCACGTCCAGACCCGCGGCGCCGGACTGCTCTCACCTAGATCTTCACCGCGCGCAGCCGGAGCGCATTGCCGACCACCGACAGCGAGGAGAGGCTCATGGCCGCCGCCGCGAACATCGGTGAAAGCAGAATGCCCAGGAACGGATACAGCACGCCCGCCGCCACCGGCACACCGGCGGCGTTGTAGACGAGGGCGAAGAACAGGTTCTGCCTGATGTTGCGCATGGTCGCGCGGGACAGGCGCCGGGCCCGGACGATGCCGTTGAGGTCGCCCTTGACCAGGGTGAAGCCCGCGCTCTCGATAGCGACGTCGGCGCCGGTGCCCATGGCAACGCCGACATCCGCCTGAGCCAATGCGGGCGCATCGTTGACGCCGTCGCCGGCCATCGCGACCTTTCGGCCCTGCCCCTGAAGCTCCCTGATGATGCGGGCCTTGTCCTCGGGCAGGACCTCGGCGCGGATTTCGTCGATGCCCAGCTTGGCGGCCACGGCCCTCGCCGTCCTCTCGTTGTCGCCCGTCGCCATGACGATGCGAAAGCCTTCCTCGTGCAGCGCCCTCAGCGCGTCCACGGTCGTTTCCTTGATCGGGTCGGCGACCGCGACAAGACCGACGATTTCGGAACCGACGATGACGAACATCACGGTCTCACCATGGTCGCGACGGTCGTTGGCGACGTCGGAGAGCCCTCGGGCGGCGATGCCAAGGTCCGCGAGCAGCTTCGCGTTGCCGAGCGCCACCTGCTTGCCATCCACCACGCCCTTCACGCCCTTGCCGGTCAACGCCTCGAAGGCGTCGGCCTTGGCCAGGGCGACGCCGCGTTCCTCGGCTCCGGCGACGATCGCTTCCGCGAGCGGGTGCTCAGAGCCCCGCTCCAGGCTCGCGGCCAGGCGCAGCACCTCGTCTTCGCCATGGCCGGTCTCCGGCAGGACGGCGACCAGCTTCGGCCTGCCGACGGTGAGCGTGCCCGTCTTGTCGACGATCAGCGTGTCGACCTTGGCGAACCGCTCCAGCGCCTCGGCATTCTTGATCAGCACGCCGGCCTGCGCGCCGCGGCCCGTCGCGGTCATGATCGACATCGGCGTCGCCAGGCCCAACGCGCACGGACAGGCGATGATCAGGACGGCGACCGCCGCGACGAGCGCATAGGCCAGCGCCGGCGCCGGCCCCCAGACCGCCCAGACGATGAAGGCGAGAACGGCAACGCCGATGACGGTCGGCACGAATATGCCGGCCACCGAGTCGGCGAACTTCTGAATGGGCGCGCGCGAGCGCTGGGCATTCGCAACCATCTCGACGATCTGGCTGAGCGTTGTGTCGGCGCCGACCCGCTGCGCCTCCATCACCAGGCTGCCGGTGCCGTTGATCGTGGCCCCGGTCACCTTTTCGCCCGGAACCTTCTCGACCGGAACCGGCTCTCCGGAGATCATCGACTCGTCGACGGAGGATCGGCCCTCGACGACGACGCCGTCGACCGGAACCTTGTCCCCCGGACGCACCCGCAACCGGTCGCCGACCGCGACGTCCTCGAGCGGGATTTCCTCCTCGCGCCCGTCCGGGCGAATGACCCGCGCCGTCTTCGCGGCGAGATCCAGGAGCGCCCGGATCGCCGAGCCGGTCCGCTCACGCGCGCGCAGCTCCATCATCTGACCGAGCAGGACCAGCACGACGATGACCGCCCCGGCTTCGAAGTACACGCCGACATTGCCGTCCTCGTCCCGGAAGCCGGCCGGGAAAATCCCCGGCGCAAGCACGGCGACGACGCTGAACAGGTACGCCGCGCCGACGCCCATTGCGATCAGCGTGAACATGTTCAGGTTGCGGCTGACCACCGACTTTGCGCCGCGCACAAGAAACGGCCATCCGGCCCACAGAATGACGGGTGTGGCCAAGACGAGCTCGATCCAGAGCGTCGTACGCTCGCCGAAGATGTCGCGAACGAAGCCGAGCCCGACGTGCGGACCCATCGCCAACACCAGCAGCGGAACCGTCAGAGCGATCCCGACCCAGAACCGGCGTCTGAAGTCGACCAGCTCCGGGTTCGGTCCTTCGTCGGCGGCCGGAACGCCCATGGGCTCCAGGGCCATGCCGCACTTCGGGCAGTCGCCGGGGCCGTCGCGGACGACTTCGGGATGCATCGGGCAGGTGTACTTCGCGCCCCGGGGGGCGTCGTCGACCTTCCTTTTGGACGCCCCCGGCAGAAAGGCCTTCGGATCGGCCGCGAACCTGTCGTGGCACTTCTGGCAGCAGAAATAGTAGGTCTGTCCGCCGTGCTCCAGGCTCGGCTTGCCCGCGTCCTTCTTAACCGACATGCCACAGACCGGGTCCGTGGCTTGGGTGAAGGTCTCGGGATCGGCCGCGAACCTGTCGTGGCACTTCTGGCAGCAGAAATAGTAGGTCTGTCCGCCGTGCTCCAGGCTCGGCTTGCCCGCGTCCTTCTTAACCGACATGCCACAGACGGGGTCCTTGGCTTGCGCGACGGCATGGTCGTGATGATGTCGCGCCTGGACGTCGGATTTTGCGTTCATGGGAACCTCCTTGGCTTGCGCCGGGTATCCTTCGGCAGGAGTTTTGACCGCTCCCCTGCTAATACCAGAGCCGGACGCCGGCGACGAAGCGAAGGCTGTCCTTGTCGTCCTCGGCGGCCTCGTTGCGGACATACGCGATGCCGACGTAGGGCGCGACCTCGCGAATGATCTCGTAGCGCAGGCGCACCCCCGCCTCGAGGCTGGAGATGCCCTGCTTGACCTCGCGGTCGGCAATGTCGGCGGAGGACAGATTGACCTCGACGTCGGGCTCGGCGATCAGCCGCTGGGTCAGGAGCAGTTCGTAATCGGCCTCGATGCGAGCCTGCACGGCTTCGCCGCTGACGAACGCCGACGCACTCAGCTCGAAGAAGTAAGCCGCCAACCCTTCGATGCCGACGACCGCGTCCCAGGCCTGGGTCGGCTCGAATTCGGAGCGCACGCCGACCAGGGCGTTCCAGTAGGGCGAGACAGTCCGGCCGTAGAGCGCCTGCAGCTCGGCAGACTCGGTCTTGTCGGACTCGAGCAGGTACTCGCCCTGGGTCTTCAGCCACAGCCTGTTGTAGTCGCCGCCGATCCAGCCCTCCGCGTCCCAGGCGTAGAACTGGTCCTCGTTGTCGATCTGGTATTCGTTCTTGCGCATCTGGAAAAAGGTGAAGGTCTGGGCGTCCATCACCGGCTTCGGCCAGTCGGCCGGCGCGCCGGAGGCGGCCCGCTCCTCCGCCGCCGCGGCGTCGACGGCAGCCAACAGGCCGGTCAGCGCGAGAAGCGCGCCGGTTTTGCGGGGCCCGGCCATCAGGTCTCCCCATCGTACGGCGAGACCTCGACGACGCGGAACATGCCCATCTCCATGTGGTAGAGCAGGTGACAGTGGAACGCCCAGCGCCCGGGGGCGTCGGCCGTGATCAGCACCGACAGCCGCTCGCCGGGCTTGACGCTGATGGTGTGCTTGCGCGGGATCAGTTCGCCGGCGCCGTTTTCGAGCTGCATCCACATGCCGTGCAGGTGGATCGGGTGCTCCATCATCGTGTCGTTGACCATGATCAGCCGCAGCCTTTCGCCACAGGTGAACGGGATCGGCGAGTCGACCTCGGAGAACGTCTTGCCGTCGAAGGACCACATGTAGCGGTCCATGTTGCCGGTCAGGTGCAGTTCCAGCTCCCGCTCCGGCGGTCGCTGGTCGTAGGGCCGGGCGGCGACGAGGTCGGTGTAGACCAGCACCCGGTGGCCCACGTCCTCGAGGCCGGTGCCCGGCTCACCGAGGCGATTGCGCTCGACCGTCGCGACGGTCATGTTGCCGGGGCCGTGATGGTCGGGGCCGTGGCGAGCGACGACCGGCCCGGCGTTCTCCATCATGCCGCCGACCGGGCCGGGCGCAGGCTCGCCCATGCCGGGCGGGGCGGCGTGTGCGCCGTGTCCGCCACCGGCCATTTCCATGTGCCCAGGGTGGCCGCCAGCGGGGGCGTCCATGCCCTTCATGCCGCCGTTTTCGGCCGGCATGTCCATGCCCCCCATGTCCATGCCCCCCATGTCCATGCCCCCCGTATCCATGCCCCCCATGTCCATGCCCATGTCGACCATGGTCCTGAGCGGCCGCGGCCGCAGGTCCGGGATCGCCGCGGCCATGCCCTGGCGCGGCGCCAGCGTGCCGCGGCCGTAGCCGCTGCGGTCCAGGGCCTCGGCAAAGATCGTGAAGGCGCGGTCGGCCTTCGGCTCGACGAGGACATCGAACGTCTCGGCCACGGCGATCTGGAACTCGCCGACCGTTACCGGGCGGACAGGCTGGCCGTCGGCCTCGACCACCGTGAGCGGCAGGCCGGGAATGCGGACGTTGAAATAGCTCATGGTCGAGGCGTTGATGACGCGCAGCCGCACGCGTTCGCCGGGGTTGAACAGGCCGGTCCAGTTGTCCTCCGGGCCGTGCCCGTTGATCAGGTAGGTGTAAATGTGGCCGGTGATGTCGGCGATGTCGGTGGGGTCCATCTTCATCTCGCCCCAGGCGAGACGGTCGCGAACCGTTGCGCCCAGGCCGGCGGCGGCGACGTCGGCGAAGAAGTCGCCGACGGTGCGCTTCTGGAAATTCAGGTAGTCGCTGTGCTTCTTGAGCTTGGCGAAGACGCGGTACGGATCCTCGAACATCCAGTCGGAGAGCACGACGATGTGCTCGCGATCGAACGCCACCGGGTCGGGCTTCAGCGGGTCGATGATCAGCGGCCCGTAGTGGCCGAGCTGCTCCTGCAGTCCCTTGTGGCTGTGGTACCAGTAGGTGCCGCTCTGCCTGACCGGGTAGCGGTAGGTGAAGGTTTCGCCGGCGCGAATGCCGGGGAACGAGACCCCGGGCACCCCGTCCATCCGGAACGGCAGCAGAATGCCGTGCCAATGGATCGAGGTGTCCTCGTCGAGCCGGTTGTGCACCCGGATGGTGACCGTCTCGCCCTCCTGGAAGCGCATCACCGGGCCGGGGAAGCCGCCGTTGAGCGTGATCGCCGAACCCCGCCGGCCGTCGATGGCGATCGGCGTCTCGGCGATGGTGAGGTCGAACTCGTGCGGTCCCGTGCGCGGTCCCGCGACCGGGCGGCTGCCTGCGACGTTGCGGGCCCAGGCGGGAAGCAGGGCCTGGGCGCCGAGGAGCGCACCGGCGGCCGCCGTCGTCCCGAGCAGCTGCCGCCGTGTCAGGGGTGCTGGGTCTCTCACGATCTCTCCCTTTGCCCCGAATGCCGCAGGCCGGGACGATCCGGCTCGTCGACCACGGGTTACGGGTTTGCATCGACGGCGCCCGTCATGCCCGCCTCGCAATGACCGGACCAGTGCAGGCGAACCCCGGGGTCGCGGGCCCTGCCGAGACCGAGGACGACCGTGCCGCCGCCCTGCCCCGGTGTCGCCAGGACGCTGTTGGCATCGAGGCACATCGTTGCGCATCATTGCGCATCGTCATGCAGCCGCCCTTGCGGCTGCCGGCCGTGGCCTCCTCACTCGTCATGCCATGGTTGATTATGTCGGCCTCGAGCGTGCCGGGGTCGACCACCTCCGCCATTTTCTTTTGATCCTCCGCGCGCATTGCGGGGCATCAAGGGACAGGGCGCGATCAGCAGCATGGCGTCGGCCCGCGCGCGGGTTCGGCGATGAGAGGTTCGCCGGCGTTTGAGGTGGCAGGTCTTGCAGGCAACGGCGCTCTTTCGACTGATACGATCCTGACCGGCGAAAAGTAGTCAGCGCCTGTTGCCAGCGTATTTCTGAAGGGCGGTATTGTGTAACGGAGTGTATCTCGCTCATGGCGACGCGATCCCGGGGGGCGACGCGAGCGTTACAGCGTCAATGCGGTCCTCTGCGCCCGATCCTGGCGCAGGGACGCGGCAACGAACCTGGCGTGGGGTCTCTGATTTTCACAGTACTGGGCCAACGGTCCGACAAAGCTGAAATGGCCTTGGCTCGATGTGTCATTTAAGAGTATTTTAGCGTTTGTGAGACAAAGCCGCAGCATTCTCCGCGCATGAATGATGCCGCTTGCTTAATGTGAGGCACATGAACACTGAAGATGTTGCCTACGAGCGCGATGAACCGAGCTGTGCCGTGCCGCTTGCAGCCAGTTTGGAGCTGTTTGGGCCTAGCCAAGGTAAAGGGTGCTTCTCACGATCTCCTCTTGAGATCGAGGTTTCCGTGGGCGAGCAAAACCTGAGGAACGGGGAAGGCTTTGGGTTTTCGTTGCACTTCCGCCGAGTGATTGTGGCTCTTTTATTTGAGAACTGTGAACTAATGAGAGAAGGTCGCTATGAGCGTACGCTGCCCGCTGAGGATTTCGTCCAATTCCTCAAACGCGTGGTTGACACCTCGCGGATCGCAAAGGGACAGGTAAAAGCCGGTACCACAAAGCTCTTGTCAAGTTTCCTGTCTACACTCGGAATTGAGTTATCAGCACAAGCGAATGTCGTTGGGTCCCTCGAACGGGGTGACACCAAGACAATTGAGAGCAAAATTAATTTTAAGATTGTCCGTTTTGTCGCCGGCGCTCGCTGGGAGATAGGACACGAAATTCTCGGCGATCCTACCGAGATAGACAACTTGTTGCGCGGATCGTACTTCAATCAGCCCGCCGATGTGCGGAATGAGGCGGAATATTATCCGCTGTGTTTTGTAGAGCCGGTTGGCCGCCGGCCATATGCGGTAACCATAGAATTACGGGCGAAAAAAGCTGACTGTGTCTACGTTCCGCTTGGCAATGAACCGGCCGGCGACCCATGGGAAAGGAAGAATAAGGAAGCTATAGAACGTCTTCTCGCACTGAAAATGCTTAAAGAGCAAAATCAGGCTGACGCGCTTCAGTGTCCGGAAGATGAGATCATTCTCGCCCGCGCTAGGCTATCAGCGAGGACAAGACGAGCGCAGAAGCCAACATGACAACCGATCCGGAACTCCCCCGCTTTGGCGCAGTTTCGCAATTCAGGCCGGATTTTGATCTCCTGAAAAGGGTGCGCAACGCGAATCGCGCCTCAGTTGATTACCTAGCACAAGTCGCAGGGCTCGATCCGCGAACCGATTTTCGTTTCGCCGACATTTCTAACATCGATTGGCGTGGAACAGACAAGACTGCTTTTGATCTTACCGGCGCTGTGTCAGCTACGGACGAAGCACGCGTGGAGGCATCGCCCGAAGAGACAGTGCGTCTCTACCGGGAACTTGCCGTCGCGCAACCTGACATCTATAACCCTCTCCTCGCTGCTGCGCTTTTAGTCCTTGCGCATTTCCTCAGTGGCGCAGATGAACACTCGGCGGCGGTCGAAGCGGTCAATGAAGCGGTCGGGCTCTATCGCGAGCTGGCCCGCGCCCAGCCCGACGCCTTCACCCCCGATCTCGCCGCCTCGCTCAACACCCTCGCCAACAGTCTCTCCGAACTCGGCCGGCGCGAAGAGGCGCTGAACCGCGCCGAGGAGGCGGTCGCGCTTTACCGCGAGCTGGCCCGCGTCCGGCCCGAAGCCTCCACCCCCGATCTCGCCGCCTCGCTCAACACCCTCGCGACCATGCTCGCAGAGCTCGGCCGGCGCGAAGAGGCGCTGGACCGCGCCGAGGAGGCGGTCGCCATCCGCCGCGAGCTGGCCCGCGTCCGGCCCGACGCCTCCACCCCCGATCTCGCCGGCTCCCTCAACACCCTCGCCAACAGTCTCTCCGAACTCGGCCGCCACGAAGAGGCGCTGGACCGCGTCCGGCCCGACGCGTCCACCCCCGATCTCGCCGCCTCCCTCAACACCCTCGCCAACAGTCTCTCCGAACTCGGCCGCCACGAAGAGGCGCTGGACCGCGCCGAGGAGGCGGTCGCCATCCGCCGCGAGCTGGCCCGCGCCCGGGCCGACGCCTTCACCCCCGATCTCGCCGCCTCGCTCAACACCCTCGCCACCAGGCTCTCCGAACTCGGCCGGCGCGAAGAGGCGCTGGAGTGCGCCGAGGAGGCGACCGGCCTCTATCGCGAGCTGGCCCGCGCCCGGCCCGACGCCTTCACCCCCGATCTCGCCACGTCCCTCAACAACCTGGCCGCCAGGCTCTCCGAACTCGGCCGGCGCGAAGAGGCGCTGGAGTGCGCCGAGGAGGCGACAGGCCTCTATCGCGAGCTGGCCCGCGCCCGGCCCGACGCCTTCACCCCCGATCTCGCCCCGTCGAGAACGCAACAGCGACCCGTGGGCACAGAGAGCTCACTCCGGGTAGAGGCTCTGGGG